>CAZHET010000019.1:8066-27014 GCA_964531585.1 uncultured Planctomycetaceae bacterium
GTCTCGTTGGATGCGTCGAACGAAGATGCGGTGACCGTGCATGATTCGGTGACCGCGGAAGAGGATGTGGCGGAAGTCGCTGTTGAGTCTGCGGAAGTGGATGTCGAAGCAGGGCTGGAATCTGCTGTGCCAGGCTCCGAGGCCGCCTCGCTGGAATCGGACGATTCTGCCGACGAATTGGTGCAGGGCGGTTCAGTGCCGGCTGGTTCAGTGCCGGATGAAGAAGTGCTGCACGATTCTGTTGAATCGCGCGGCTCAGAACGACCGCAGGCAGAAGACGAGCAGCCCGTTTTGTCAGAAACGACCGGGCCGGGGGATGAAGAGAAATGACAGGGCAATGCGGTGTGCTTCGGCCACAGTATTTGCCCGAACCGTGATGATTTCATCGCAAGCAGACCATGCGTCGCCCGATGCAGTCGTCCCGCAAAGAGTTGATTGAATTGCGCCGAGGCGTCAGGACGATGCGGACGGTCGCCATGGACCGCAAGACCACTCAGTTTTCTGGCTCGCGGTGTCAGCCGTGTCAAAGGGGTAGCTGTTTTGAAGATCCGTCTCTTTGCTCTGGCCAGGGAACTTGGCCTGGACAGCAAGGTGTTACTTGAACTCTGTGACGAAGCAGGAGTTCCCCTTCGCAATGCGCTTGCCACAATTACCCCCGAGGAACGGGACAAGATTGTTGCTCATGTCGGCAGGCGCGGCGAATCGCCCGGCGCCAGCGAGAGTCCGTCGGCAGGCCTGAAGCCGGTCCGTGATCCCGCGGTCGAAAAAGGTCGTGTCCGGGAAATTAAAACAATGCCTCCCCGCGCGCAGCAGGGGGTCGTGGCGGAGACTGTTGAGGCGGAGGTTGTTGAGGCGGAGGTTGTTGAGGCGGAGGTTGAGGCGCGGGAGGTTGCTGCCGATAGCTCAGGGCCACCAGATCCTCCGGCAACGATGGCCAATGAAGTTGCCGATGAGCCTGCAGAGGTTGCGGCGTCGCTCACGCCTGAGTTGCCGCAGGGCGACGAGACTGAGGTTCCGGAAGTCGGTGCTGCGGACGCTGTTGACATGGTGCCGGACATTCAGGCTTCGGACGCGGATCGCGGTGACTCTGGTGACACGGGCAGCGGTCCGGCTGCAGCCGATGATCAGCCTGTGCGACCGCCCGCCGGGCGGAGGCCGACCATGAATCCGATGCGTGAAATGAAACCCATCGGCTCGGTCAAGGATCGTGAGCAACCCACCTCGAAGCCCGGTCAGAAACCTCGCGGGGCGCGGCCACTGGTTGCAGCCCCTCCGGCGTACAAACCACCTGCAATCAAATCGAAACAGAAGCCGAAGGACGAGCGCGCTCAGAAGCCGGACATGGCGTTGTCCGACATCATTGACAAGCAGAGTCCGCTGGCCGATCAACTGCAGCAGCTGAAAAGGGCCCAGGCCAGCACGGAAGCGGACGGCGATGCTCGCGCGAAAGGCCGCAGCAGAGCGGGGACGCCCAAGGGGTCGCTGCTGAAGGCGCTGCGCGAATCGCGGCAGGCCGAGCGACAGGCAAAACGCGTCAAACGCAAGAAGCGATCGTCGCCCGCCGACCTGAAAACGGAAGCACAGATTTCGTTTCCGATTAACATCCGAAATCTGTCGGAGGCAATTGGTCGGCCGGCCAAGTCGATTATGAGCCTCCTGTTTAAGGAAGGCCGGATGGTGACCATCAACGACGAGCTGACGGAGGACGAAGCCGTTGAGGTTGCTATGGAACTCGGCGTGGACCTGAACGTAAAGCGGGGACGCGATGTTGAGGCAGAGTTGCTGGCGTCGCTGGATCACGAAGACTCCGATGTCGACATGCAGTTGCGGCCTCCGATCATTACGATTCTGGGCCACGTCGACCATGGTAAAACGACGCTGATCGATCGGCTGCGAAAGTCGAACGTGACTGCCGGCGAAGCTGGAGGAATCACGCAGCATATTGCCGCGTATCAGGTGTCCTATCAGGACCGTCCGCTGACGTTTGTCGATACGCCCGGGCACGCGGCTTTCGGCGAGATGCGGTCCCGCGGGGCAAACGTCACCGATATCATCGTGCTGGTTGTGGCCGCTGATGACGGCGTGATGCCACAGACCGAAGAATGCATCAGCCATGCAAAGAATGCCGGCGTGCCGATCGTTGTGGCGATGAACAAGATGGACCTTCCAGATGTCGATGAGCAGCGGACTCTGCAGCAACTGGCTCAGCATGATATGCTGCCCGCCGAATGGGGCGGCGAGTACGAAGTCGTGAGGACGTCCGGCGAAACCGGCATGGGACTCGACAACCTGCTGGAAACCCTGCTGCTCACCGCCGAACTGCATGAACACCGGGCGAATCCGGATCGCGACGCGAACGGCGTCTGCCTGGAAGCATTCCGTCACGAAGGTCGCGGCGTCCTGGCGTGGCTGATCGTGCAGAAGGGAACGCTGCGAGTCGGCGATAACCTGCTGTGCGGCACTTCTTATGGCCGCATCCGCGCGATGTACAATGATCAGGATGAAGAGGTTGACCTTGCCGGACCGTCCACGCCTGTACGTGTGGCGGGTCTGAATGAAGTGCCTGAGGCCGGAGTCCACTTCTTCGTCATGAAGGACATCGAAGAAGCTCGCGACGTTGCCGAGACTCGCAAACACGAAGGCCGCTCCGAACAGCTATCGAAACGCGGGCAGCCCCGGACGCTGGAGGATATTTTAAGTGCGGCACGCGACGGCGAGGGAGTCCAGGAGCTGCCGCTGATTATCAAGGCGGATACGCCCGGATCGCTGGAAGCGCTGCGTGGAGAAATCGGCAAATTCGATCATGCGGAAGTGAAAGTCACCGTGATTCACGAAGGGGTCGGCGGTGTCAATGAAAGCGACGTTTATCTGGCCAGCGCGGCCGAAGCGATCATCATTGCGTTTCACGTCATCGCCGAAGACCGGGCCGAAGTGCTGGCCGAACGAGAGGGCGTGGAGATTCGCCGGTACAACATCATCTACGAAGTTACCGAGCAGATTCGCCAGGCCCTGGAAGGCATGCTGCGGCCGGAAAAAGTGGAAGTGGCCACCGGTCGCGCTATCGTTTTAAGGACGTTTCAGATCAGCCGCTTCGGGACGATCGCCGGCTGCCGCGTGATCAACGGCACGATCAGTCGCGACAACCGTATTCACGTGATTCGTGACCAGAAAGTCCTGAACGATTACCGCATTGGCTCCCTGAAACGGGAAAAGGACGACGCCAAAGAAGTCCGTGACGGTATGGAATGCGGTATTCGGCTGGAAGGGTTCAATGACGTCAAGGAAGGCGATCTGCTGGAAGCATTCCGCATTGATGAGATCCAGCGGACGCTGTCCTGACGAATTCACCTGCTGGTTTCTGCCAGGTAAATCGCGCGTCGGGTGTCCGCTCGCGCCAGAAGAGAGATTCATGTCGTCGCGAAGAACCGCACGCGTTGCGTCTGTGATCCGGGAAGTGGTCAGTACCACAATCCTGAACGAACTGCGCGACCCTCGTATTAAATACGTCACCGTGCTGGGGGCAGACGTCAGCCCGGACCTGCGATACGCGACGATTCGGATTTCTGTGATGGGGTCCGAAAAGGACGCCGCGCTGACACTGCACGGCCTGCAGTCCGCGCGTGGCTTCCTGCAGTCGAAAGTCGCAGAACGCGTAAAAACCCGATATACTCCGGAGCTGCGGTTCGAGATTGATGACGGAATCCGTAAGTCGTTTGAGGCCAGCCGAATTCTGCAGGAGGTTCTTCCGTCGGAGCAGACGGATTCCGGTTCAGATGAGCAGGAATCAGCCCGGAGCGCCTCATTCGATGATTCCGCCGATCCGGATCGGCCGGAATCCGAGCCGAGTGAGGGCTAGCGCAGGACCATTCCATGGTGCGTCTCCGCGGCAGGCGGCAACGGACGTGCCGGGTGCCTGGGGTCGCGTTCACCTGCCAGCGTCACGACGGTTATTCATTTAAAGAGTTCGGAACAGGATCGCATCATGCCATCGGCATCGGCCACACGAGCGAGCGACAAGCAGAATGCCTGCAGAAAGCTGACCTCCCTGCTGCAGAAAGACTACGGCCGGAATATGCCGAAACTCGACCTGCCGGTCCTGGAAACCATGCTGTTTGCGGCGTGCCTGGAGGACAACGACTGGCAGCAGGCACAGGACGCCTATGATCGCATGCTCCGGTCGTTCTTCGATCTCAACGAAATCCGCGTCAGCTCGGTTGCTGAAATCGAAAATGTGCTGACCGGTTTGAATCGGGCCGACATGAAGGGCATGTACATTCGTGCCATCCTGCGGTTCGTGTTTGAGTCGAACTATAGCTTCGAATTCGAGAAACTTCGGCGCCTGACACTTGAGTCGGCGCATAAGCGATTGAAGAAAATCGACATGTTGTCGCCGTTCATCCGCAACTTTACCCTGCAGCAGGTTCTTGGCTGCCATATCGTCTGCCTGGACAGTTCATCCCTTGCGGCTGCAGTGTTTCTGGGGCTGGTTCCTGCTGACAGTGACGAAGAATCCGCCGGAGAATTTCTGAAGGCGGGAGTTAAAAAGTCAGACGCTCACGCGTTTGCCTATCTGCTTCGCTGCCTGGCCACTGATCCAAAGAATGCCGGCAGATTCAACGACATCCCGGAAGGGGAACTCGATGTTTCGAGTATCGAATCGCGACTGAAGGAACTGAAATCGCCGCCGAAGAAGAGGTCCCCTGCGAAACCGCCCGTTGCGGAAAAAACAAAGAAAACGACCACGAAGAAAAAACCGCCAGCAAGCCCCGCCACTGGCAAATCCGCCGCTCGGAAGACTCGAGCCTCTGCCGCGCAGCCCGCAAAAAAGAAGACGGCCCGAAAACCTGCTCCGAAGAAAACGGCGGCCCGAAAGAAATAATCGGCGAGCAGCCGGGCGGGCACGCCGACTGATTGAGCATTCCTGATCGCACACCGTACAATGCTCACACTGACTCAGCCTACAAGCCTTACGCTGGACGTGCCATGAGATTCCTATGCCTGAATTCGACGCGGGGTCCACTGGACCGGGCGAAGATTCTGCCGTTGATTGTCGGCAGCATGCTGGCTGTACAAACGCAGGCACAGCCACCCGCGATTCCCGAGGTGTCGGCTGGTGCCCTTCCCGGACTGCAGCAGCCCGGCGACGATGTGGTTTCCACACTGCCTGACACCGGCAATGCTCCCAACAAGAAGCAGCTGGAGGCGCTGGCGTGGTACATGGATGCGCTGGCCGCTCAGAAAGAAGGGAACTTCACGGCAGCGCTGCAGGCACTCGACAAAGCTATCGCTGCAGACCCGCTGGCGGCAGATCCCATTAGGGCGAAAGCAACCCTGCTGATGGGGCTGGGACGCATTGAGGACGCGAAAGATGCCGCAGAACGCGCTATTCAGCTCGACGCGAACGACTTCGAAACGCGACTGCGCCTCGCCGTTGTCCTGCTGTCAGCGGGCGATGCAAAGCGCGCCGCGACGCTGCTGGATGAAGCAATCGCGTCAGACCGCATCGACGAGCACTCGCCCGAACTGATTCAGCTGCACAGCCTGAGAGGGCGATTGTCTCTGGAAATGAAGGACACCGCCAGGGCGGCCGAGAGCTACCGCGTTCTGCTGAGTGCTTTGGAACGCCCCGAGGATTTCAGTCTGGATTTCAGGCAGCACAATGCCCTGATGACTGATCACAACACAGGTTATCAGGCCATCGGCACGGTCATGCTGCAACTCGGGCGCACTGAGGATGCCATCCGGGCATTTCTGGCGCTGGCACGTGTCAACAATGATAAGCCTGGCGACTACCACCTCTCGCTGGCCCAGGCTTACTTCAGGTCGGATCAGAACGACCAAGCTGAGGCAGCGCTGAATCAGTACTTTGACACGCAACTGCGTACCCGGCAGTCGCTCGAACTTCTGCGCGACCTTTATGAGGCAACAAAGCGAAGCGATGCCCTCACTGACAGGCTGAAGGAACTTTCGCAGGACACCCGTGACGCAGGCACGGTCAACCTCTTCCTGGGCGAACGATTTCTGCAACAGGGAGACACGCAGGCTGCAACGCGGTTGTACGAACAGGTGATCGAAGAAACGGGTGACGCTGATGCGTACCTTGGGCTGCTGAAAGTCGACATCCTGTCGCGCGACCCTGACGCACTGCTGAACACGATGCAGAAAGCGCTACGCGCCAGGATTCAGATTCAGGAACTCGCTCCGCTGGCCAGCGAGATTGCCGGCGACCGGGAACTTGCAGAAAGTGTCGTCGCCGCCTGCGTGAAACGTGCTGAAGACACCGGTGACAGCCTGCCTGCGGAAATCACATTCCTCTGCAGCACGATCGCAGGCGAGGTTGAACTGACAGATAAAGAGTCACAGCTGCTGCAGGCAACGCTGGACAGAAACCCCGCGCCGGTAGTTGGCATCCGCGCCCTGGAACAGTTGGGAATCAACCAGCTTGCCAGTGACAACTACTTGGACGCTGCGACAAGCTTTCGCAAGTTGCTGACGATTCCCGGACTCCCGCAGGACAGACGCGTGATGGCCCTTTACCGCCTGTCGTTTGCGGAGACATTCAACGGAAATCACGCGGAGGCTATCGCTGCGGTCAAGGCGGCGCTTGATGTCAGCCCCCAGAACCCGGAACTCACCTATCAGTTGGGTTGGGTCCAGGTGCAGGCCGATGATTTTGAAGCTGCGGAAGAGTCGCTGAAAATGGCCATTCGTCTGTCAAACGCGGACCCGGGCACGGAGCATCGGTCCCGTCTGTTGCTTGGCGGACTATACGCTCAGCAGGAACGCTGGGACGAGAGCATTCAGGCCTACTCAGAATTGGTTTCCAGTCCGGCGATCGACGAGGATCTCCTGCGGCGCACCCGGCTGGCACTGTCAAATGCCCATGTCCAGCAGGGGGACCTCGCGGCCGGTGAAAAGGTCCTTGAGGAAGTCTACAAGACGCATCCGGATGATCCCGGTGTCAACAATGACCTGGGCTACCTTTACGCGGATCAGGACAAGAATCTGGAACAGGCTGAGCAAATGATTCGCCTGGCCGTTGCGGCAGAACCGGACAATCCGGCTTACCTGGACAGTCTCGGGTGGGTGTTGTTTCGTTTAGGCAAGCTGGAAGAAGCACTGACGGCTCTGCAGAAGGCGAACAATGACCCTGACTATCGTGACTCGACAATCATGGAACATCTCGGCGACGTTCTGAATGCTCTTGGTCGCAGCGAAGAAGCAATGAACGCATGGCAACAGGCGCTGGCGATTGAACAAGAGGACGATAAACCCGACCCGGCAGTCCTTGCCCGCCTCAAAGGTAAGCTCGCGAAGGAAGAGTAGTTCCTGTCCGTTTTGCCTTGCCTTGAGCTGCGCCGCAGGCTCCGGCTGGTCGCCTCAGTTGCGCAAAGCAGCGGTATATGCCCCGTCTGTTGACAGTTAGCTTACGATTGACACAGCAGCCGGAAATCCGGTGTTCCAGGATTCGCCTTGCTGTTCCACGCTTTATCCTCTTAGTTTCATCGTTCCCACATGGCCGGTCATTCCCACTGGGCGAACATCGCCGCCAAGAAATCCCGCATCGACAAGAAGAAGGGCAAGCTATTTGGCAAGTTGAGCCGTGCCATCATCGTCGCCGCGCAGCACGGCGGTGGGGATCCGTCAGCCAATCTCGCTCTGCGATATGCAATCGACAAGGCACGCAGGAACAGCATGCCGACCGACAATATCGAACGTGCTGTTAAGAAAGGCTGCGGCGAAAACTCCGGCGAAAATTATGAAGAGATTCTTTACGAAGGATATGGGCCCGCCGGCGTTGCCGTTATGTGCGAAATCCTGACGGAAAACCGCAACCGCACTGCGGGCGAGGTTCGCAAGGTCTTCGAGGTGCATGGAGGAAACCTTGGAGCCACCGGGTGCGTGGCGTGGATGTTCGAACGCAAAGCTGCTTTTAGCGTCAGCCCGCAGATAACAACGGAAGATCGTCTGTTCGAGATCGCTCTGGATGCCGGGGCCGACGATGTTTCGTCCGGTGGCGAATGTTTTGAAGTCGTCGGCCCGCCCGAAAGATTCCAGGCGATTGCGGCTGCTCTGGAAGCGGCCGGAATCGCGACCGAATCGGCAGAGATCAGTCGAGTACCGCAGAACACGGTCGACCTTGATGCCGAAAGTGCTCGACGTGTGCTGAAGCTGCTGGATGCGCTCGAAGACAATGACGACGTGCAAAACGTGACCGCCAATTTCAACCTGCCTGATGATGTCATGCAGGAAGTTCTGGCCGAAAGCTGACGGCCATGGCACGAGAAACCACGATCCGGCACGGCGACAATGACGATGATCCTGACCGTCGTCCAAAACGCGGCTCATCGCACAGGCCCGCAACAATCTCACCAGGCACGGTGCCGGGCAGTCCATTCGATGACGATGCGTACGACGATGAACTGCGTCCGTCGCGTCTGGAGGATGTCGTCGGGCAGTCGGCCGTCGTGGAGCGGATTCGCATACTTCTGGAGGCCGCCCGCAACCGCAAAGAGCCGCTTGGTCATCTGCTGATGGTGGGACCGCCGGGGCTCGGCAAGACAACGCTGGCCAGCGTCATCCCAAAAGAACTGGGCACCGATTTTCAACAGACCGTCGGCCCGTCGCTGAGTGCTCCCAAAGATCTGCTGCCGTACCTGACGAATGCCAGTGAAGGGTCCGTCCTGTTCATTGACGAAATCCACCGGATGCCGCCATCGGTCGAAGAATTCATGTACCCGGCGATGGAAGACTTTCGGGTCGATATCACTCTCGGCGACGGTCTGAACGCTCGCACAATCAACATGAAGCTGCAGCAATTTACGATCATCGGGGCCACCACCCGCAGCGGAATGCTCACGGCTCCGCTGCGGGATCGTTTCGTGAATCGCGAGCAACTCAATTTCTATTCGTTGGAAGAACTGACGACGATCATCCGCCGCAACTCGCGAAAGCTGCGCACAGAGATCGATGAGTACGCGGCCCAGGAAATCGCATTGCGGTCCCGAGGAACCCCTCGCAAGGCCAACAACTGGCTGCGATGGACTCGCGATTACGCTGATGCCCGGGCCGACGGCCGCATCAGCCTGGAAGTTGCAAAGGCCGCACTGAAGATGAAGGGCGTTGATAATCGCGGCCTGGAGGAACTGGACTGCCGCTATCTGGAAACGATCATCACGGTCTTCAGCGGTGGACCGGCCGGGGTTCAGGCAATCGGTCACACGATGAATGTTCCAGCTGATACACTGGAAGACGAGATCGAACCGTACCTCCTGCGGGAGGGCCTGATCCTGCGCACTCCACGAGGCCGTATGGTGACCGCCGCTGCGTGGCAGCATCTGGGAAAAACTCCGCCACCGGATGCGCTCGACGGCGACGACCCGGACGACGGCAGCCCGCAGCGTCGCTTGTTCCGGTAATTCGTACTTTTTTTCCTGAGTCCTGCAGCCGCCAGCCGCCAGACTTCAGACTTCAGACTTCAGGCTGCAGAACGGGCCGCAGAGCTTCTAACAGACCTGGCGCACACGACACGCCGTCACCGCCGAAGATGTTCTCTTCGAACTTCCAGTCCGTGCAGCTTCCGCCGGCTTCGCGGACTATGGGAATCAGCGCTGCGATATCCCATGGCGACATCGTTGGGTCCACGGCAAGGTCCGCACGTCCTGTCGCAACCAGCATGTGACCGTAGCAGTCTCCCCAGCCGCGAGCGATCCGGACGCGCTGCAGCAGCTTCGGCAGCACCCAGCCGCGACCGCAGCGAATGTCGTGAGTCGGTTCGGTAAATATCAGCCGCGCGTTCGACATCTCCGTTTCGGCAGATGTCCTTGCCGGTCGAGGCTGCTGTTCACCAATCTGCCACCACGCGCCGCTGCCTTCTGCGGCGTAGACAACTTCGTTCAATGCGGGAAAGCGACAGACGCCAGCGACCATCCGGCCTTCGCACTCGATGCCGATCAGAGTTCCAAACAGCGGGACGCCATAGATGAACGGCTTTGTTCCGTCGATGGGGTCCAATATCCAGCGAAACCCGCTGCTGCCCGCAACGTCCTCAAATTCTTCGCCCAGAATGCCGTCGTCCGGGAACACTGCTGCAACACGCCCGCGAATCAGCTCTTCAGCGCCCCTGTCAGCAACGGTCACCGGAGAATCGTCCGCCTTGGACTCGACTCCCAGCGTCTGCGACTGGTAGTGGTTTAGAATCAGCACCGCTGCGTCCTTGCTTGCTGCAAGCGCCAAATTCAGGCGGGCAGAAATGTCAGACATTGCTTTCTCTTGTACGTGAATGGAACGCATACTGAGCACCTGGTTGGTCAAACGAGCGTGCCAGGACAGATTCGCCTGCCAGCATACCCACCCGCGGCATCACCGCAACCGTGTCCTCACCGCAACCGTGTCCTCACCGTCATCAATAGTGACACACCGATCCCGCCGGGATCTGCGACTATGGGTGCGGCAGTCGCCACACTACAATCGACTGCCTCCCGCTGACTCGTCCGCCGCGCCTGAAGGAATTCGACAATGCTGACCGTCGATGAAATCATGGAACAGTTGGAAAAGCTGGGCACGGAGCAGACGCGCAGGACGTTTGGTCGACATGGCGCGCCTGTGGACAGAATGTTCGGCGTCAAAGTTGGTGACCTGAAGCCTATCCAGAAGCAGATTCGCGGGCAGCAGCAACTGGCGCTGCAGCTTTACGCGACCGGAAACAGTGATGCGATGTATCTTGCCGGGCTTGTCGCCGACGGCAGTCAGATGACAAAGAAGCAGCTTGACGAATGGGCGCGCCAGGCTCCCTGGTACATGATTGCCGAATACACGGTTCCCGGTGTGGCCTGCGAGAGCCGGCATGCGACTGATCTTGCTCGTAAATGGATTGATTCGAGGCAGCCTCAGATTGCCTCCTGTGGCTGGGCGACCTGGTCAGCGATTGTCGCCGTCACGCCGGACGAACAGCTGGATCTGAACGAGATTCGTGTCCTGCTGGATCGCGTGGTGGAGGAAATCAAGTCGGCACCGAACCGGGTGAGGTACACGATGAATGCGTTCGTGATATCTGTCGGCAGCTACGTGGTTCCTCTGCTGAAGCACGCCAGGGCGGCGGCGACAGTCATCGGTAAGGTTGACGTCGAGATGGGAAACACGGCGTGCAAAGTCCCTCTGGCCACGCAGTACATTGCCAAAGTGGAATCCATGAACCGCGTGGGAAAGAAGCGGAAGACGGTCAAGTGTTAGGCCCCATGACGTTTGCCGCTATACGTGACCATCACCACGGAAAACGTTGAAGTTCACGTATTCCCAGTGCCGGTAAAGTTCGGATGTCCGCACGAGTTCGTCGTGCTTTCCGTCCACAGCGACACGGCCCTCATTAAGCATCACGATCCGGTCGCACTTCTTGACGGTAGACAGTCGGGTGGGCAGAAAGATCACTGTTCGCCTGGCCGCGATGCGCTGATAGGCATCGTCGAGCATCGCTTTGGTTTCGGCATCCAGCGCCGCGCGTGGTTCTTCAATGATGAGGATCGCCGGGTTGCGGGCGACCGCCCTTGCGAGACTCAGTCGATAGGCCTGACCGATCTCCAACTGGTGACCGTGTTCGCCGATCACCGCTTCGTAACCGTGTGGCAACTGCCGGATGAAGCTTTCGGCGTGAACAATCTTGCTGGCCTCGATCGCATCCTGCCGGGAAATGTCCTTCTGTCCGCAGGTGATGTTGTCAAGGACGGAAGCGTTGAAGAGAGAATCTTCTGCGCTCACGATCATCACTTCGGCACGCAGCGATTCCAGAGTTGCCTGCTGAATATCCTGCCCGTCAATCAGAACCTGCCCCTTGTGTGGGTTATTGAAGCGCGGAATCAGGCTGGCAAGTGCCCTCGTTTCGTCGGGCTTCATCGACAGCAGGGCGACTCTTTCCCCGCCACTGATTCGCAGGTCGAGATTCTTCAGAACGACACGCTGGTCATCGGTCTCGTAGCTGATCTGGTCAAACTGCAGCGTGCGGGCCATTGGCTCCAGAAACTTTGCACCAACCACCTGGCCAACGGCAGGAACTCTGCGCAGATACTCGTTGATTTCGTCCGATGCGATCGCACCTGAGACCACCAGCGACCGTGCTGGCTGCAGAGTCTTCAGTGCCAAAAATACGCCCGCGACCGATGCGAGCAGGACCGTGGCCGTGGCAACACCGAAATCCGCGTCAACGAGCAGGTGCCGGACGAGAATGAACAGCATGATCGCAGCGCAGGCGGTCAGCATCGCCCGAGTCGCCCAGACGGAACGCAGTCGCTGCCTGCGCAGATGGGCACACCGGTCTCCGTACTGCTGCAGGTTGCTCTCGAACTGCTGCTGCTCGAACGACTCCATACCGTAACCCGAAACAATGCGAGTCTTCCGAAGCCCGATCGCCAGCCGCTCAAGGCCGCGGTCAACCTGTTCTGACAGCAGACGCTGCGACGCTTCATGTCGGCTGCTTTCCAGCCTCAACACGTACCAGCATACGACGATCGGGATCAGGCACTCTGCACCGACGCGAAGGTTCACAAGTCCGATCAGTACCAGCAGGGCAACGAGATCCGCTGCCCCGCACAGCATCAGACGCCCCCATGTCTGACTGTCAGTTTCCAGTTGGCGCGCCGTATTCTGGAACAGCGTTGTTGTAATTCTGTTGCGACTGCCGTCCAGGTCACCCGGATCGAGTCTCAGCGAATGGCGGTGCAGGTGTTCGCGCAACCGACGCACGCTGCGCGAAACGTGGCCGCTAACAAGGTGCTCTGTCACTGCCTGCATGCCCCAGCGCAACGCCAGCAGAAGACAGCCGGCGAGGATGAGAAGGGTTAAGGCAGGACTGTTGCGGTGCAGCAGCGTCACACTCAGAATCAGCGGCCTCAGTGGGCGTCCCAGCGGATGGTTGTGCAGATCAGCCACCAGCGGCAGCAGGCCGGAATTCGTGGCATTGACCTGACTGGCATCGAATGTGTCGGGAAGCAACGTGAGGTCCGAATCGGACAGTCGACCCTGCGTGTTTATCAGTGCGGCAAGGCCCCCGAAAATCAGCAGCACTGCCGCAAGGCAGAGGGCCGAGACAACAGCCGCTGCGGTTGCCGGCAGGAGGGCCGGGGCGAAGAACTGCCGCCGTGAAATTATCCGACTCAGGGAATCTGCCGAAGCTTCTGACACTGTCATTGCTTTCCACAGCCGGGTTGCCACTTGAGCGACTTCTGTGGCGACTGCGCACAGGTCGCCCGTGGGGGTCGTCGTGTCCAGGCTACAAAGTACACAGCTCGACAAGCGGGAACAACGGTTGCATCCGCGGCACACGCGGAAATGGCGGCGTTACGATCGGGTCGCTCCGAATGACAGGACTCTGCAGGACTATTTCGACGGGAGTAGCGACAAAAGTCGGCGGGAATTTGGCAAGGTCACGCCAGGTCGCGGTCTTCGAACAGGATGAATGCCACGAGTACGATGGCAGCCGAATAGGCCGCGCCATACAGCAACGCGTAACCAAGGTAGGACGGCGCGACGGTTCGCCCCGTCGCGATGGCCGCGGAAATGTTAAAAGACTCCAGAGACGGCAGGATTGTCGCGATCAGCCTTGCCGTGAAAGTTACCGCCTCGTTCTTAATCACGCGGTCGCCCTGTGAAACCATCATCGGCGTCAGATTGCCGATCACAAAAACCGCAAAGCAGGCCACGAGGTTGACAACCATTGGGAGCCGCGTGGCAATGGCGACACTGATTGCCGCGAGGACACTGACCTGAAAGAACGTCAGCACAATTCCCGGAAGGACCTGGGTAACGACGCTCAGCCGCTCCGGGTTGGGCCACGGATAGCTGAAGCCGTTCGCCGTGGTGACCCATTCGTACATCGAAGCGATTTCTTTGGACATCTCGCGCTGGTCGTAACCGACCTTGTAGTACACGAGAAACGCAAACAGCAGGGTTAGTGGTGCGATCAGCCAGAGGACACCCTGGAGGATGCCGATGTACTTTCCAAGGACAAACTGCCGCCGATTGATCGGCTTGGATAGCAGCGTCATCGCGGTCTTGCCTTCGATTTCACTCGTGATGCTGGTTCCCGCGGTCCAGACTGCAAGCAGTGCTCCCGATATCAGCAGCGTGGCGAGACCGCATTCTTTCAGCATCTTCACGTCGTCTTCGAGCGTGAAGAAGGGCATGAACGTGTTCACGACGAGTACCGTCGCAGAAATCAGCAGCAGCAGCACAAACAGAGGCTGCCGAATGGCTTCTTTCGTTGTGGCGCGGGCAATGATGCCGGCGCGCGTGCCGTATGCGAAGGCAATCAGGGCGAAGAACAGCAGCAGTGCCACGATCCAGGCCGGTCGCCACTGGGCATATGGGGCAACATCCTGCTGGGCAAGCGTGAGTAGCGTATTCATTGAGAATTTGCGGTGAAAGCTGTCAAACAGAGGGTCCACGGACGACCTGACTACGCAGCTGCGACGGACCGCGTTGGAGGGAATTCCGGGGAAGTCACACGGAATTGCGGATCTCGAAGGTGGCGAACTGCTCAGTCGTTTGGATGTCCGCCTGCTCCACGGATTCGATGTTGCCGCGAAAATGCTGCCCGACGGCCGCAACCAGCGACGTGACGGACTCAGCGTCTCCGGAAACAACCAGTTCTACCCGGCCGTCGGCAAGGTTTCGGACGAACCCCGTGACCGGGAATTCCCCGGCAAGTTGCAACACGGTGAATCGAAAGCCGACGCCCTGAACTTGCCCGCTGAACAGGTACTTCCGGGTCACGTCTGGTCTCGCTGGCGCAGACGATCCTGGAGCCGTTGCACCCGGATTGACAACTCCTCGACCGTCATTCGAGTCAACGCCGCCGCCGTTCCCGTCTCCTTATCCCCCAGCAACTGCTGAAGCACCTGAATCTTGCCCGCCAGAGTGCCTTTTTCGATTCCAGCAATCATCCCTTCGCTGCGGCCTAGTTCCAGACCCTGCTCCATTCCCTCCTGGCGAGCTCCGCTCATGCGGGCTTCTTCATCCAGCAGGAATTTTTGACGGGCTTCGTAATACTGGCGCTCTTCTGGCGACTGCGAAATCATTTTGAGCACTCCCACCGCTTCGTCGAAAACCGCTTCGCCCAGCAATTCCGACAGCTCTTCGGCATCGCTGTGTTCGGCATGCTGAAGGAAGTATAGCCATTTCTCAACCGGCGAGCATTGCAGAATTTCCACCGCCCGCCGACGAAACTTCGGAAGTTCCAGCGTGTGAAACTGCAGGCTGTCTGTAAATATCAGGTCGGCCTGATCGCACCCGGAGCCGAAAGCTCAAATGATACGCATCCACGTCGCGCCACAGCGTGCAGTTCAGGACGCAAATGCTGATTGCGGGACGCAGCTGCTGATACTGGCCGCCCGGGCGAAGCTGCCTCACAAAGTTCTGACAATTGTAGAATGTGAGCCTTTGCCGCATTCCGGCCGGAAGCGTCGTCTGCATTTCGATGTTGTATAGTCGACCGTGAGCATCTTCGGCCAAAACATCCAGAACGGCCAGCTTGTCGTCGACCTGTTTTCTGCCCTGAACCGGATTCAGCACTTCGACCCATGTGATCGGCGTCGGCAGATTCAGTACGGCGTTCAGAAAATGAATCGTGATCCGCGTGTGTGCGGGGTTGCCGAACGTCAGATGGAAGGCGAAGTCCACCTTCGGATCGATGC
Source organism: uncultured Planctomycetaceae bacterium (assembly GCA_964531585.1). GTDB lineage: Bacteria > Planctomycetota > Planctomycetia > Planctomycetales > Planctomycetaceae > JAWKUA01. The sequence continues at coordinate 23,750 of CAZHET010000019.1, forward strand.
CAGGCTTCATTGAAAAAGCTCCGCGGGTCGCAGCTAGCAGACTTCGTCCACCACCGGATTCGTCAGTGTTCCGATCCCTTCAATTTCGACAGTGACAGTGTCGCCGTGCTTCAGAAAGACAGGTGGATTTCTCGCCATTCCCACACCGTGAGGCGTTCCGGTCAGAATCACCGTGCCGGGAGCCAGTAGCGTACTGGCACTCAGGAATTCGATGATCGTCGGCACATCGAAGATCATGTCGTCGGTATTCCAGTCCTGCATGACCTCGCCGTTGAGCACCGTGCGGATCTTCAGTGAGTTTGGGTTTGAGATTTCGTCGGCGGTCACAAGGCACGGACCGAGAGGACAGAACGTGGCAAATGTTTTTCCCCGACACCACTGGCCTCCGCCACCGTTCTTCTGCCAGTCTCTCGCACTGACGTCGTTGGCGCACGAGTAGCCCAGCACGTAATCCAGCGCATTGTCCCTGGAAACGTTGTGACACGGTTTACCAATGACGACGGCCAGTTCGCACTCATAGTCGACCCGATCGCTGTTCAGCTTCCGCGGAAGCACGATCGGGTCGCCCGGATTCTGCACCGCGGTGCTGGTCTTCATGAACAGCACCGGATTCTCGGGCATGGCTGCTCCGCCTTCTTCGGCGTGGCGGCGGTAATTCAATCCAATGCACAAAATGTCAATCGGCTGCACCGGAGCCAGCAGCTTTCCTTCGATCACTTCGCCGGTGTCCGTGTACTGGCCGAATACGTAGCCGGCAATGCGCGTGAAACTCCCGTCGTCATGAAGGCGCGCGAAGGAGATTGACGTGTTCTGCTGCTGAATGCGGACGATTTTCATCAGTCGGATTACCTCTCGCTTATCCTGCGTCTGCTGGTTACTGCTGTGTAAACGGGCGGCCGTCGGCCATGTCGCTCAGCATACCAAAGAAAAACGTGCTGTCTTGCAAGTCACATCGGCAGCGCGCCATGCCGGTTGCACGCGCTGCGGTGACCGGTAACATCCGCCGACACTCGCTCGTCTTTCCAGCGGCATTCTCCATGACAGTCAGAACGCGATTCGCTCCCAGCCCGACGGGGTACATGCACATCGGCGGCATGAGAACGGCACTGTTTAACTGGCTGTGGGCGAGACGCCACAACGGCCGTTTTATCCTGCGGATCGACGACACCGATCAGCAGCGGAACATGGATGAAGCACTGAATCCGATCCTCGACGCATTTCGCTGGCTGGGTCTCGACTGGGACGAAGGGCCGGAGGTTGGAGGCGGCTTCGGCCCATACTTTCAATCGCAGCGACGTTCGCTGCACGATGCGGCATTGCAGCAACTGCTCGACGGCGGACACGCGTACCGCGACTTCGAGACGGCGGACGACACAAAGGCTCAGCGTGAAGCTGCCGACAGCGAAAAGCGTGTCTTCATCAGCAGCCGTGCGTCGCTGTCGCTATCGCCGGAGGAAGTTCAGAAGAAGCTGCAGGCCGGAGATGCACACGTTGTTCGCCTGTTGGTTCCGCGCGAACGCCGTGTGACGATTGCCGACCTTGTTCGTGGCGACGTCGAATTCGACTGCAGCCTGATGCCCGATCCGGTAATCGCTCGTGGCGACGGTTCGCCGCTGTACAATTTCGCCACCGCTGTTGATGACGCTCAGATGCAGATCACGCACGTCATTCGAGCTGAAGAGCACCTTTCCAACACTCCGGTGCAGGTACTGATCCACGAAGCATTGGGCAATGAGCTGCCGCTGTTTGCTCACATCCCGTTTGTTGCTGCACCGGCGTCGAAGAAGAAACTCAGCAAACGCGACATCGGCAAGTACCGCAATCAGGCGGAATTCCGCAAGTTGTTTCAGCTCGGCGACGAAGTGCTTTCTCGCCTGGGGATCAATGCGACAGACGATGCGCTGTCGCCTGTCATGGTCGCCTACTATCGCGAAGTCGGATTTCTGCCGGCCGGAGTGCTCAATGCGCTGTCGCGGCTGGGCTGGTCGCTCGACGACACGACCGAACATCTGTCGCTGCAGACCGTGACCAACAATTTCTCGCTGGAGCGCGTGGTGAAGAGTCCTGCCGGATTCGACCCTGACAAACTAATGAGCTACGAAGCGCACTGGATGAGCGAGCTGTCTGATGACGAAAAGCTGGCCGGCTGCCTGCCGTTTTTGGTCCGGGCTGGCCTGATTCCCGAATCACCGGATGACTACGTCCTGACACGGGTTCGGAGCGTGATCGCGCTGACCGCCGACCGACTGCGAGTCTTTGGCGACATTCTGAGCACAGACGAATTTTTTGTGGCAGACGAAGACCTGATTTTCGACGAAAAGAGTTTTCAGAAGCGTCTGGTGCAGCCGACCGACGCTGTCGATCTGCTGCGCGAACTTCGCAGACGACTGGCGCAGAGCCCTGACTTCACTGCGGATGCTCTGCACGAGCTGGTTCAGGATTTCGTCGCTGAACGAGGTCTCAAGTTTGGCGCGATCGCTCCGGCATTGCGTCTGGCGGTGACCGGAAAAACTCAGGGTGCCGACCTGTTTCCGTGCCTGCAACTGCTGGGCCGCGATTCGTGCCTGAAACGCATCGACCGAGCGATTGGAATCGCCGAAGCTGCTGATCAGTAGCGGTTGCCATGCCTCCGCATGGGAATTCCGGCAATGTGTTCGCGACTGCGGCCCGTTGTTCCTGCGCGAGCCGGAAATCGATTTCCAGCGCCGGCTTCCCGGCCGCACTGGAATTTCGAACGTCGCTGTGACTCGTCCAATCCCCGCCCGGCACCGGTCCAAACTCAGGCAACTCACGCGGAATTCCCGTGTGATTCACCAGGCGCTCCGCTATAGTCCGCCGCATTCACGCGACATTCAACAGGGAAACACAATGGCCACGGTACTGGTCACGGGCGGAGCAGGGTTTCTGGGCAGTCATCTGTGCGATCGGCTGGTCGAACGCGGCGACGAAGTCATCTGCCTGGACAACTTCTTCACAGGCAGCAAACGCAATATCCGGCACCTGATCGGAAATCCGCAGTTCGAACTGGTGCGCCATGACATCGTACACCCGTTTTTTCTGGAGGTAGACCGGATCTTCAATCTGGCGTGCCCGGCATCACCTGAGGCGTATCAGTTCAATCCGATCAAGACGATCAAGACCTCAACGGTGGGCATGGTCAACGTGATGGGGCTTGCGAAACGCTGCGGGGCAAGAGTGCTGCACGCTTCGACATCCGAGGTCTATGGCGACCCACAGGTTCATCCTCAGACGGAAGACTACTGGG
>CAZHET010000020.1:0-26850 GCA_964531585.1 uncultured Planctomycetaceae bacterium
TACTTCCCGCCGGATCTTCGGTTGAAGCTTTGGTATTCGCCGTAACAATGGAATTTTCCGCGAGCCTCCGATTAAGCGGTCGCCAGCCCGTCGATAGACGCAACTGCCGGCCGCGGGCGGCAGTCGATCAGCCTATGGAACCTGACAAACTGAGACGTCGCATCTGCTTTGAAGCCGCGCGGCTGCTTCAGTCGCGGCAGGAAAACAGTTACGCACACGCTCGCTGGCGAGCGGCCCGGACGATCACACGCAGCTACATTCAGCCGGACTCTGTGCCGACGGATCTCGAAATCCGCATGGCTCTGCAGCAACTGGTAACAACCACGCTGCCGTCGACAACGAAGGCGACGGAAGATGCGGCGTGGGAAAATGCCCGACAACCGGACGAACTGCAGGATTCTCGCTTCGACCAGTATCTGTCGCTCCTGCTGCCACTGGACCGAGTTCGCCAGGACCGCTACTCGCACCCGGAAGGCGATGTGCTGTACCACAGCCTGCAGGTGTTTGAGCTGGCTCGGGACGCGCGGCCCTGGGACGAAGAATTTCTCCTGGCCGCTCTGCTGCACGATATTGGGAAAGGCATTGATCCGGTGGATCACGTCACAGCCGCAGTCGTCGCGCTCTGTCGGATCGTGCCGGAACGTACGCTGTGGCTCATTGAAAATCATGCGCTCGCTCAGCGCATCATGGATGGCACGATCGGCGTACGGGCTCGCAAACGATTGCTGAATGCGGAGTCGTCCGAAGAGCTGGAGCTGCTGGCAGAATTCGATCGCGAAGGCCGAATGCCGGGCCGACCGGTGTGCTCCGCGGAGCACGCCGTCGACTTCATCCGTCAGCTTTCGGCCGAGAATGACGGCTGAACCGGCAGAATCCGCCGGGCTTCCGGGCTGCTCTTCCACAAACCGCACAAGGCGGCATATCCTCCCGTCCGATAATCCGAGCAGAGGCTCGCCGCAGGTGCAAATCCCCGCGTTTCGCATGGGCATTGGCCTGCTTTCCGACCTCGTTGCAATCCGACTTTCCCCCACACTCTGTTCCCACGGAGGTTACGATGTCTGAAGAAGTACTCGACCTGAACGACGATCAGGACTTCGAAGAAATCAGCAGCGACGAAGTTGATCGCGTTGTTGAAATGCTGGACAGCCTGATCGAAAGTGTCGCCAGCGAAAATATCAAGCACTACCTGGAAGAAGCCTCCAGCAACATCTACTACCTCGTCTATGAAGATTCCGACGACGCCGGTGAGCTGGAAGATGAAGTGGATCAGGCGGCATAGCCAGCCTGAGGACGAATGCAGAACGATACAAGCCCGGCACCTGGACAGGTGCCGGGCTTGTTTTATGCCGGGGGACGCATGCGTGACGGATCGCGGTCCGTCAGATCTCGTACGGGTCTTCGGATTCCCGGTCGCCACCGAATGACTTTCGCAGCGCGTCGGCGTGAGCACTGACCGTCTTTTCCTGACCGGTCAGCTTCAGGTAGTAAACGCCTTTGTCTTTGAGCACGACGATCACTGCCATCATGGCGTATCCTTCGGCCGCTTCCGTCTTGCGCAGCACGGGAGGGCCAACAGGCTTGTTGTACGTTCCAGTAACGTCGGCGACATAGTAATCATTGCCGTTCGCCGACCCTTTGGTGAGCTTCGATTCTCGGCCGTCGCTGCTGAACTGGCCGATCCAGCGGTTCAGGTTTTCCGCGACTCCACCACCTCCGCCGGCGAAGTTATAAACGGCCAGTTCACCGGCCTCACTGTCGCCCTCCTCCGCCGGAACTTCATAGGTGGCCAGCCGCAGCTGGCTGGTGTTTTTCTGAGCCTTCCAGGTCGCAGGCAGAGCCAGCTTCAGATCTTTCAGTTCCACGTCGACGGTCGTTGCATCGTCGGCATTCGCGGTCGTCATCAGGGCGACGAGCAACAGGCTGCAGGCTGGGCCGGTCAGGTTCATGGCATGAGCTTTCGTTCGAAAGGAGATTGTGTTGTGCGAACGCGGGATTCTTCGCGCTGTCTGCGTCGAATTCAAGCCGCTGAAACGGAAGTTCAGCAGTCGTAGTACATTGCGAACTCGAACGGATGAGGCCGTTGCCGCAGGGCTTCCACTTCGTCCGACTGCTTGTGCGAAATCCACGTGTCGATGACATCCTGAGAAAAGACGTCGCCGTGCAGCAGGAATTCGTGGTCCTGCTGCAGAGCGTTCAGGGCGCGTTCGAGTGACTCGGGAGTTCGAGGAACGTCCTGCTGTTCTTCGGGAGCCAGGTCGTACAAGTCCTTGTCAAGCGGTTTGCCCGGAGCGATGCGGTTCTGGACGCCGTCAATCATCGCCATCAGCATCGCTGACATCGCCAGATACGGATTGCACGAGGCATCCGGACAGCGGAACTCGAACCTTCGCCGAGCTTCGTCGCCGGAATTCACGGGAATGCGCACGGCCGCTGAACGGTTGCGATAGCTGTAAGACAGGTTCACCGGAGCTTCGAAGCCGGGCAGCAGTCGCTTGTAGCTGTTCGTCGTCGGACAGCAGAACGCCAGCAGCGCCGGAGCGTGTTTCAGAACACCGCCGATGGCATGCATTGCTGTTTCACTGAGTCCCCCGTAACCGGACCCGGCGAACAAGGCCGCGTCGTCCTTCCACAGCGACACATGCAGATGCAGACCGGATCCGTTGTCGCCGAACAGCGGCTTGGGCATAAAGGTTGCCGTCTTGCCGTGCTTCGCCGCGACATTGCGAACGAGGTATTTCAGACGAATGAGCCGGTCTGCTGTCTTCAGCAGCGAGTCATATCCGATGTCGACTTCGCACTGCCCGCCGGATGCGACTTCGTGATGCTGACCTTCCACACGGATCCCGCTGTCTTCCAGAGCGAGCATAATCTCCGTTCGCAGTTGCTGCAGCGTGTCGACCGGCGGCATCGGCAGATAGCCTTCGCGATACCGAACCTGGTGGCCCCCCGGACCGTTGCCGCCACGGCCCCGATTCCACTCGCCCTCGATGCTGTCGACATGATAGTACGCTTCGTGCTGATTCTGATCGAAGCGGACATCGTCAAAGACAAAGAACTCCGCTTCAGGACCGAAGCAGGCCTTGTCCGCAATTCCCGTCGACAACAGATAGTTCTCGGCGTTGCGAGCGATGTTCCTCGGGTCGCGACCGTATGGCTGATGCGTGACCGGATCACGTACGTTGCACAGAATCGCCATCGTCGACGTCATAAACGGATCGACGAATGCTGTCTGCGCATCCGGAATGATCAGCATGTCGCTTTCGTGAATCGCCTGCCAGCCTCGCATCGACGAACCGTCGAATCCGAAACCGCTTTCGAAACTGTCTTCCGTCAACTGGTCGGAAGGAATGGTGAAGTGCCGCTGGTAACCTCGCAGGTCTGTGAATCGCAGGTCCAGCGCACGAACTTCTTTCTGACGGCACAGGGCAATCACTTCTCGCGGGGACAGGTTGGTTGTGGTCATGGATTTCAGATGTGCCGGTCGAGTCGAAGAACCACGACGTATGATCGCCGCGCTGCACAGTTACGGCTGATCAGCTTCGCGCAGATCGACATGCCGCAGGATGCCGGTCCACTCGTGCTTTCAGACGCTTCTCACCTGTCGCCAGCTCAAGTCTAGCTGCGTCACAGCAAAAGTTCACGCATCCGAAGCCTCAAATGGACAAGTGCGGTCATCGCGATTGCGGACTGCTGTCGGTGCCACTGGGACACGGCTCGCCGGAGCGTGAAGATGGAATCTGGCACCGTCTGCGGTTTGCCAGGATGATCCCGATTGCGAGTCCGCACAGCAGCAGAACGGACGACGGTTCCGGCACGGCGACGACGGTCAGGCTTTCCCCGAACCCGGACATGATCAGATTCACATCCGCAATGTAAGACGGAACGAACGTGTCGCCGGATCCGAGTGCGCCAAGTGCTTCGTTCTCGTAGCGGAACCAGTGAATACCCAGAATCGCCGGACCGGACGGTGTCAGCACGAACGTCGGTGCGCCCGAGTCCCCTCCGGTCACGCGCGCTTCATCCGCACCGAGGCCGGGTGTGTCGAATTCGTAGATGAAAACATCGCCGGTTCCGCTAAGACCCGTGTCGCTGAAACCGCCGATAAAGGTATCGACTTCGTTGCGGCCGACTCGCTGAGATGTGGGTCCGGCAGCGCCGGCAGATCGACCGAACGTCGTGAACGTCAGCGATTCAGAAGCTGCCGGACTGACGTTCAGAACCGGGTACTTCTCGACCATCGATGTCACGCTTGTTTCGAGTCGCCCGAGCCAGAGATCGGACCCGGCGATCCGCCACCCCTGAGCGACCGTATGAATTTCACTCGGTCCTGCGGAATCGTTGGAGTGAAAGAACGTGACAGCGGAATTGTTGGCCGGATGCGCATGACTTGCGGACAGGAAGAAGCTGTCACTGACCATCGTGGCCCACTGAGTGTTCCTGCCGACGCCGGACCAGTTGTGCGGATTGCCGATGAAGGCGGCATTGTTCGCGAAGCGATCGTGAAGATTGGCGTCGTAGCCCTGGACGATCAGTAATCCGCGCGCGGACGGACAGATCGAGCATGCCAGGACGAGTGCGAAAGCAAATCGAAACCGGATGGTTGTCACGGGGTGATGCCTGAACAGTCGGGGCAATCGACGAAAACGAAATGCGTTGCCGAATGGACGCCAAATGGAAATTGTCCGACGTCAGCAATTAGCTTCGACGGTGCAGCCCCTGTCAAGAACTGACTACGTGATCTGTTGCTTCGCCCCCGCACCCCGAAGTCGCGAATCAAAATTCGTTCCGCTAAGATTCGCCGTCGCCGGGCGAATGAGATGCGACGTTTTACGACCAAAAGGACCGGAGAATTCTGATGGGACTGTTCGACAAACTGCGTGCGGAACTGATTGATATCGTTGAATGGGTCGACGATTCACGGCACACGCTGGTCTGGAGGTTTCCTCGTTACAACAACCAGATCAAGAATGGTGCTCAGCTGATCGTGCGGCCGGGGCAGGTTGCCGTGTTCGTACATCGCGGCCAGATTGCCGACGTTTTTGAACCGGGCCACTACGAACTGAAGACGGACAATCTGCCGATCCTCAGCACGATTGCCGGCTGGAAGTACGGCTTCGACAGCCCGTTCAAGGCGGAAGTGTACTTTGTCAGCACCAGGCAGGTGACCGATCTGAAGTGGGGCACTCCGAATCCGATCATGCTGCGAGATCCGGAATTCGGCCCGATTCGCATCCGGGCGTTCGGAACTTACGCCTTGAAAGCCGTCGAACCCAAAGCTCTGCTGCGGGAACTTGTCGGAACGGATGCCGAGGTCAACACCGACGAAGTCACCGAACTGCTGCGAGCCATCATCATCAGCACGTTCGCGGACGTCATTGGCAAATCGCAGATTGCCGCGCTGGACCTTGCCAGCAAGTACCAGGAATTCGGTGAAACTCTGCGCAGGGAAGTTCAGGAACGGATCGACGACGAGTACGGGCTGGAGATTCCTCAACTTTTCATCGTCAACATCTCGCTGCCGGAAGCCGTCGAGAAGGCATTGGACACTCGCACCAGCATGGGTGTAATCGGCGACATGAACAGATTCCAGCAGTACCAAATGGGCCAGGCGATGACGGCCGCAGCCGAGAATCCCTCCGGCGGTGGTGCGGCCGAAGGGATGGGACTGGGGCTGGGCTTCGCGATGGCAGGCAAGATGATGCAACCCGGCGGGTTCGGCGGAATGGCGGGTGGAGCACCGGGAATGGGCGCGCCGCCTCCGCCGCCGATGGCGGCGTGGCACGTGGCGATCAACGGCCAGACGACGGGCCCTTTCTCGCCGCAGCAACTGGCCGCGGGAATTGCCGGTGGCGAAGTGACGCCTCAAACAATGGTCTGGTCGAATGGAATGGCGGGCTGGGCACCGGCTGGCCAGGTTCCGCAGCTTGCGAATGCCTTCGGAGCCGTGCCCCCGCCGCCTCCGGCCCCGTAACGGGCAGACAACGGCTATCTGAAAAGGGGTCAGACCCTCGCCGGGCAGCCGTCGTGTTTTCTGCCCTCAAAAGGGTCAGACCCTTTTTCAGATAGCCGTTGGCACGAATGTCTGTTTTCTCGACGCGGCAGGTGCGCGATCCTGCGGTGACTGACACCGCAACACCGTTCGCGGTCGGCTCAACGCGACAGGCTTTCGATTAATACAACGTACAGGCCCCGCAATGCGTCTCGCAGAGGATTTCAGCGATGACTGACCCGTCGCCAAACCGCGACGATGACATGACGCTGTCCGCGCCGCCACCGCTGCCGCCGCCGGTCGGTGATGCCGCTGACTTTGACGGCCCGTTTGATCTGCGCCGCCGGGATGCTCGCGTCGGCGATGCGGGGCAGACGTTTGACGCCGGCGAAGGAAGGATCTTCCCCTGCGAAAACTGCGGAGCTGATCTGGAATTTCATATCGGCGATCAGGCGCTTTCCTGTCAGTTCTGCGGCCACGTCAGAAAGATTGAACTTCAGCCTGACGCCGAACTTGTCGAGCAGGACTTTCACGCCATGCTGGAGAAGATCCGGCAATGGCGAGAAGCGGCGGCCGAAGAGGGAGCGGCGAGCGCCGTTCCGGTCAGTGAACAGCGGCGTGAACTGCGCTGTGATTCGTGTGGCGGCAATGTTGAATTCGTCGGCACCATCACCAGCACGCACTGCCCGTACTGCGGTTCGCCGATGCAGCTTGAACACGCTCACAAGGCAGAAGAACGCCGCATTCCGGTCGACGGAGTGCTGCCATTTCAGATCGACAAACAGCACGCAGAACAGAATCTGCGGCACTGGGTTGATTCACGCTGGTTTGCTCCCAACAGGTTTCGCAAACAGGGAGCTGAAGGAAAGTTTAACGGAGTCTACCTGTCGTACTACACGTTCGATTCGATGACGTTTTGCGCATACAGCGGGCAGCGCGGAGAACACTACTGGGTCACGGTGGGAAGCGGCAAGAACAAGCAGCGTCAAAGACGAACTCGCTGGTATCCGGCCAGCGGGCGGTTTCAGCGTTTTTTTGACGACGTGCTGGTGCTGGCCAACACGGGGCTGCGGCGAGACTTCATGCTCGCGCTGGAACCCTGGCCGCTGCTGAAAGTCGTGCCCTTCAATCAGCAAACGCTGGCTGGCTACCTGGCTCGCACTTATGACATCGAACTGGACACGTGCTTCGATGACGCGAAGGGCCGCATCGATGCTGCGCTGCACACCGAGGTCTGTCAGCGCATCGGCGGCGATACTCAGCGAGTTCACAGCATCAACAGCAAGTACGAAGCAATCACATTCAAACACCTGCTGCTGCCGGTGTGGTTGCTGGCCTATAAGTATCACGAGAAGACGTATCAGGTCTTCATTAACGCGGCGACGGGCGAAGTGCAGGGCGAACGGCCCTATAGCGTGTGGAAAATTGCCTTCGCGGTCATCGCTGGTCTGGCGGCGGCCGGGGGAATCTTCGCGCTGACTCAGCAGTAACTCCAGCGGGAAGAAACCTGTCGCCGTGCCGTGTCAGTCCGGATGGATGAACTCGTTCAGATTCACGACGACCAGGCACAGGTGCAGTAATGCGTCAGCCGGTGGCTTGCCGGATGCTGCAGCGCCAGCATGTTCATCAGCGTGCTGGTCGGCAAGCAGCCCCCGCGCCTGAGCCATCTCGTCTGCCGTTGGAACACGCCCCAGAGCGCGGCGGAACACCTGCGTCACCTGTTCTGCAGGATCCGTCGTGCGGCCTGCCACAGACTCCGCAAACCGGCGCGCGATGTTGAACGAGAACCGTGAATTCAGCAGGTACAGAGACTGCGGCGCGGTCGTTGAGGTCGAGCGCCGCGGGCAACTGGCGTTGGCATCCGGGCGGTCGAAAACTTCGAAAATCGGGTATCGCAGGTTTCTGCGTGCGAACACGTAGATGCTGCGACGGTCATGTTCCTGAGCGTCTTCTGTGATCGTCCACTGATTCTTCAGCAGCGTCCCCAGCAACTCCTCAGGAAGCGGCGGACGAACACCGGGCCCGCCGGCTTTGCGGTTGAGCACTCCCGCGGCGCGAAGCATTGCGTCGCGGACCGCTTCACCTTCCAGACGCCACCGCGGATACCGCGACAGCAAGGGGGCATCCGGATCGCCCGACAACGACTGCTGCCACTGCTGCTGTTCGATTGCACTGGAGTTTTCCGGCAGGCGGCTGCGCTGTCGCCAGGTGGCGGAACTGACAATCAGCCGGTGCAGATCCTTCAGCCGCCAGTCGTGATCCATCAGCCATGCAGCCAGCCAGTCCAGCAGTTCCGGATGAGTCGGCTCGGACCCCATCACGCCGAAGTCACTGGGCGTGTCGGAGAGACCGGTTCCGAAATGATGCTGCCACACGCGGTTGACGATTACTCGCGCGGGCAGTGGATTTTCGCGGCTCGTAACCCAATCGGCGAGCGCAGTTCGCCGGCCGCTTGTGGAACGCAGAGACACTGGCTGAAACTCAAAGTCCGGGGCTGCGGCGATTCGCGGCACCGCGGGCTGCAGTTCAGGGCCGGCACGCCGAAAGTCGCCGCGCAGCATCATGCGCCCGGGACTGTCAAAGGGCGGCCGATCGCGGAGTCCGGAGATCGTCTCGCTCTTTCTGACCTGAACGGCGGGTTCGAAAATCGCTCGCAGGCGATAGAAGTCCGCCTGGCTGATCGGGTCGTACTTGTGATCGTGGCACTGAGCGCAGCCCATTTGCAGCCCCAGCACAACCGAACTCACGGTCGACGTCAGTTCGTTCAGCAGCGTGTGCCGACGTTCTTCCTGAGAATTGATGTCCGGCATGTCGGGCCCGGACAGACAAAAGCGAGTCGCGACGGCCACCGCATCATCGCCAGGGTACAGTTCGTCTCCCGCAAGCTGCTGGCGCAGGAATTCATCGTAGGGCATGTCGGCGTTGAGGGCCTCAATGACCCAGTCGCGGTACTGCCATGCATCGGGGCGCAGGTGGTCATGTTCGAAGCCGTCGGTTTCGGCAAAGCGGGCAAGGTCGAGCCAGTGCTGTGCCCAGCGTTCGCCGTACCCGGGCTGATTGAGCAGGCGGCTGACGAGCGTGTCGTAGGCGAAGGCGGATTCATCGCCCAGGAACTCATCAATTTCTTCGGGAGTCGGCGGCAGACCTGTCAGATCGAAACTCAGCCGGCGAATCAGTGTTTCGCGCGAAGCCTCAGGCTGCGGCGTCAGTCCTTCCTGTTCGAGTCTGGCTGCGACAAATGAGTCGATGGAATTTCGCACCCATGCGTCGTGTTGCGTTTTGGGCGGGCTTTGCGGCTGCAGCGGGAAAAAGGACCAGTGCCGGCGATCGATCTCGGTGACCGGTGGCTCATTGAGATGCGTTTGTTGGGAATGAACCTCACCGGTGGACTTGTGCGTGTCGTCAGCGGCCACCGCCGGATACGTCAGCGCAAGCACAGCGATGAGTGCCGAACAAACAGGCTGGCAGTGGCGTCGCGCGCGACGGAGCGTGTTCATGAGTGCTTCGTCCGTTGGTGATTCGCGTGTGTGATTTCCCGCCCGAGCGGTAGGATTGTTTTGCAGGGCGAGCAGCGGGTGAGCACCTCTCTGCCGTTGCTGACAGCATTCGCCACGTGGCGGCAACCACGACACGGACGCTGCCAGCGTCCGCATCGGTCGTTCTCACCTGCCGCTTGCCGAACAAACCGGTGTGTCAGCCGCGACAAGTCGTCGGCTGGACCGGTCGTCTGCTGACATGATACCCGGCTGAGGTGTTGATCGCGAGGAAATCGCGAATTGGCGGATCAGCCGCGACGCCTTATACTAACCGCCGTCATGAGTCACGCCGCCGCTCCATCCAGCCCAGCACCACCTGGCCGCGCACCGTCCAGTGCCGCAGCAATCCTCAGCAGTTGCACCGGCACGAAGCCGTTCTGGAAACGCATTATGCCGTTGCTGATCCTGGCGGCGGCGGTGATCTGTGCAGGAGCAGCGTTGCTTGCGCCGGGAAACGGTGCAACAACAACGGCGGCCGCGTCGACCGACGCAAAGCTGGTGAAGGCCTATCCGCATGACGCCACGGCGTTCTGTCAGGGGCTGGTGATTCACAACGGCCGGTTGCTGGAAGGCACCGGCCAGTACGGTCGTTCGAGGCTGCGACAGGTGAATCTGGAAACCGGTGAGCCCGAGATCGATGTCCCTCTCGCCAACAACGTGTTTGGAGAAGGGATTACCGTCTGGAAGAATCAGATCCTGCAGCTGACGTGGCAGAACGGCTATCTGATCGTTTACGACGTCGAAACTCTGCAGCCGACAGGCACGATTGCGTATCGGGACATCGACCCGACGCTGAAGGAAGGCTGGGGACTGACTCACGATGGCACGTATCTGATACTCAGCGACGGGACTTCGCTGCTGAGATTCATCGATCCTGAGTCGTGGCGGGTTGTGAAATCGATGCGGGTGAAGTCCGGCTTCCGCTCGGTGTCAAAGCTTAACGAACTCGAATACGTGAACGGCGAAATCTTCGCCAACGTCTGGTATCAGGACCGGATCGCGCGGATTGATCCGGAGTCCGGCCAGGTCAATAGCTGGCTGGACGTATCCGCCCTGCGTCCGCGAGCTGTCCGCAGGAATCGCGAAGCCGTGCTGAACGGCATCGCCTGGGACGCCGACCAGCAGCGGTTGTATGTCACGGGCAAGCACTGGCCTGCGCTGTTTGAAATTCGCTACGAAAACGGCCGCTGACTGCTTCGAGGGCTGACGAAGTGTCATTGACGTTTCGTCAGCAGGCTCATCGCTCAATGCCGCTGAGTGTTGCGGTTGTGCAACGCGGTTGTTCTGCCGAACGCACCCATCAGACGAGCCGAACGTCCCGACGACCTGCCAACGGGGCGACGTTGCCGTTTCACCACGCAGCCGGAAATGGTGTTCGGCACGGTGAGTGCCTTCTGTCCCGACACGAACGACGCACAACTTGACTGACACCGCGGCGTTCACCGTTGATGCTCCGACCAAACCATGTGACAGAAAGGGACAAAGTAATGTTGAAGAGCCTGTGGAATGACGAATACGGCGTGATCCTCTCAGCCGAACTTGTGCTGATCGCGACGATTCTCGTCATTGGAATGATCGTCGGCCTCGTGGAACTGCAGTGCGCCGTTGTGGCAGAACTGAGTGACCTGGGCGACTCCATCGGTAACCTCGATCAGGGATACCAAACCAGCGGGATCGCGTCGTTTAAGAACTACGGCGGCGTGAAGGGCCAGACGTTTGGCTCCCGCTACGTGGACTTCGCCGACGTCTGCGACTGCAATGCCATCATCGTCTGCACTCCGTACGACCGTGGCGAAAAGTAGTCAGTGACACAGTACATCACCGAAACGATCACTCAGTGACGCAGCACCGCAAACTTTGACGGAATCCACATGGTGTGGGACGGTGAGCGGGCCGAGTTCTGAAGGCGTTCGAAGTGGAAACCTCTTCCAGTTCGACGCCTTCAGGATCGGCCGATTCAATCGCGATTTCGCACCATGGAACTGCAAAAACCTGCAGGCGACTTCGATCGCCGGCAGGTTTTTCGCTGCGCTGTTTCGTCGCCACCACTGAGCGCTCCAGCCCGAACGGCTGACGCTGGTCGTTCAGCATCTTTGCACGACCGAACGCGGCTCTCGTGAAACTAACGCGAGGTGGTCGGAGGATCGTCGCACACGGGCTGTCTTGGTTCTGCGCGGTCGGCTTGATCCACGCCATCCCTCTCCAGTGTGCTAAGCAGCAACGCCAGGTGAGCGGGAAGCCAGTCAATGGTCGTGGCGACTCCGTGACCGAGCAGGCTGTCTTCAACCGCCAGACCAGCCGCGATTCTGCGACCGCAGGGCTCGTATTCGAGCAGCAGGTTGCGGCCGTCGGCATGACAGCGAGTGCCTGTTTTCCACCGTGCGCAAGCGTCTCTGATTCGCTGCGGGACAAGGAACCTGGTATCTGTTCCGTGGACCGGTTCCTCCAGCCCTGATTCCAGCAACAGTGCCAGCCGACGGTTCACCTGCGCTGACACCGGCGTATCAACATCCGTTCCCACAATGCCGAACGCCTGCACCCAGTCACCATATTTCGCCGTCACCGTATCCGGCAGACTCTGTGGCGGAAACAGCGGCTTCGTGAGGAACGGCGATTCCTCGTTGTAATTGCGATGGTGCAGAAAGTGCGTCAGATGACGAAAACCGGACGTGTCCCAGCCGTAGCGGACGGGTGTTCCGAAGGCAGCGATCAGCAGTGACCAGGCAAGCGGGTGCGGCCCGCGTGCTTGTGCCAGCTCCTCGCGAGCCGTCATCCAGTGAGGCTCCGAACGTT
This sequence comes from uncultured Planctomycetaceae bacterium, assembly GCA_964531585.1. Taxonomy (GTDB): domain Bacteria; phylum Planctomycetota; class Planctomycetia; order Planctomycetales; family Planctomycetaceae; genus JAWKUA01. Next base: position 12,319 of record CAZHET010000020.1, read on the forward strand.
CTTCGTGGCATTCGAAGAACGTCGCAACAGAGTTCCTGTCGTTGGCCAGCAGGTTGCTGAGGATCGCGAACGCGTTGCCGGCGTGAGAATGTCCCCACAACAGAACGCGTTCGTCAGGACCGGGGGCGAACTCCAGCAGCCTGCAGAACAATCGCACTGCCAGGTCGGCTCGTGCACAGTGGTGATTCTGTCCGGTCCACGGTGGCTGCAGCAACTCGACAGACGGATCGCCCTGAACCAGTTCACGGAAGCGCGCGACGTAGTCGGCCGTGTAGTTGCCGACATCGCCTGTGATTGAATCTGCCAGCGGCTTGGTTTTCTGCACGACAGCGTCAGCAACGCGGTCGAGCGTGATCGCCCCTGCGGGAAGGCTGCGACCGATACTGCGCAGTGTGTCTGCGATCCCAAACGGGTCATTTCCCGCGAACGTGCCGTGAACGACAAGCACGTCGCGAACGCGGAAACGCGTGTGCAGTTGCTCGAAGCGAACCGCTTCGCCAACAGCACTGCTGACGCGGCACAGCGTGGGCGGAACTGCCGGGACAGTGGGGTAATTCTGGTGTCGAAACTGGTTAGCGAATGGCATGGCGACAACTTCGTGACGGGTCTGGTCGCATCGTAACGACTGCGTAACCTGTGACGAAGGAGCAGGTGAAGGCGATGCTGCTTCGGCACAATCCGGGCGAAATATCCCCACAATTGGTTCAGCCGTGTGGACTGGCATGTCCGACACAGCCAGAGCGCTGGCGGCATGTCCGGCAAAATCGCGCGATTGAATTTGTTAAGAATGCGAAAAGCTGCTCCAGAGGGTCGAAACAGACTGCACCGTCAGAGTTCGCGGCCAGGGATCAGGCCGCGCACAGGTCAGCGCACCGTCAGGGAAGGTTTCACTGTGATCAGGATGCGCGTCGCTTTGTCGCTTTGCGTACTGCTGGGAGTTGCGAGTGATCCAGCAACCGCGGCCGCCCAGGACAACTTCGAAACGTTGCTGCAGCGCCTGCAGGGAGCCGAGAGGAGAATTCAGGAACTGGAATCTCAAAACCTGGCCTTGCCCCGGTTTGAGACGGCGTCCTTCGCCGACGAAACCGGCCGGAACGCAGACGAATCGTCCGAGACGGAGGAAGACGACGATGCCGACGCGAAAGAAACTTTCGAAGAACGTCTGAAGAAGCTGGAAGAAGGCTGGTAGACGCTCGACGAAGCGTGGACGAAGTTCAACGACGCCGAGAAGAAGAAAAAGGACGACGCGGCGAAAAAGCCCACGTTCAAGATCAACGGCCGAATCCACGCCGACTTCTGGGACTTCGTGGATCAGGATCCTGGTATTGGGTTTCTGGAAAATTCCAATCCGGCCGACCCGGCCTTCGGGGCCGACCCGGAAGACCGCTTTGCGTTCCGTCGTGTTCGGCTGGAAACGGGTGGCGATATTCTGGAAACCATGTTGTGGCGGATTCAGATTGACTTCAACAATCCGCAGACGCCGGAGTTCAAAGACGTCTATCCGGGCTTCCAGAACCTGCCCAACAATCAGGTGTTGCTGATCGGCGATCAGAAGCGCCCGCTGGGTCTCGATCACCTGAACAGCAGCCGGTACAACGTTTTTCTGGAACGTCCGCTCGTTGTGGAAGTGTTCAACGAGGACGCTCGCCGGCCCGGCGTCTGCATGTATGGCTACACCGATGACGAGATGTTTCACTGGCGCTACGGAGCGTACTATCTCGAAAATATAAGGTGACGTGCTTTGACGTGGAATGCGAATACGTCTGCATTCCCCCCGTGACGCTTCCGAAGTGCGGCGGTTGCCTTGGCCGGCTTTGCGGCCTTCGCGAGTGCAGTTCCGACTGTCCGGATACCTGCAGCCTCACACCGTCATGTGGAGGCTGCGGCGCGGCGGACTGTGCCCGGTGCTGTCAGATGACAGGTGGCGCTTGCTTTCAAAACAACAGCAGCTTCTTCGGCCGCATGAAGAACAAGCTGTGCGGGTGCCGGATTCGCAAGGTCAGCAGGCTGAAGGCGGTGTCGTCGGAAAAGGAAAAGCAGGTTGTGGAATGGACAGTCCACACCTGCGCGCTGCCGACCTGCAAGTCCTGCTGCGGAGCCGCGCCGCACTGCGGCTGCGGCCCCTGCGGCGAGTAAACCTACGCTGAGAAACTGCTGCCACACCCGCAGCTCTTGACGGCGTTCGGATTGTTGAACGTGAAGCCGCGTTTCTCCAGGCCGGTGTAGAAGTCAATCGTCGTTCCGTCGAGGAACAGATCGCTCTTCTTGTCGACCACAACACCGACACCGTGTTGTTCGCAGATCAGATCAACTGCTTCGTCGTAGCCGTTCGTGAAGTCGAAGGCATACTGAAAGCCACTACATCCGCCGCCAACCACGCCGACGCGGACGTACTTCAGTTCCGGACGATTCTGTTCGTCCATCACTCGCTTGATCTCGCTGGCGGCGGCTTCGGTCAGGTTAATGCTCATCGAAATATTTCTCCTGATTTTTCTGTAGGGGGAAGGTTGACCGGCCGGGATTATAGCTGCCCGCGCTGCTTTCCAAACCATCAGTTTGGCGAGCGTGATCGAAACGGAAACCGAATCCGCAAAAAAAAGCGGATTCCTCGGCTTTTCGGCGGCATTTTATTCGCACGCGTGCGGTCGCTGTCAAGAATGTGTTTCTGCTAGAGTACGCGGAGGGCAACCCGCGCGGCCAGGCGAGCTGTTACTTTCCGGCACATTCTCAGTGCGACCAGATCGTTTCGTGCGACCAGATCGTTTCGTGCGACCAGATTGCTGCGACGAGCAGTGCTTCTTCTAAAGGCGTCCTGATGAACTCCACCTGCCCCCTGCCAGGCAGCGCCTCCCGCGGTTCAATTCGACCGCGGGCAGCCGCAACTGCTGTTGTCACGATGGCTTTCCTCCTGCTCACGGGCTGCGCCGAGCAACCGGTCCCGTTGATTCAGACGAATACGTCTCCGGATGCGGGCGTTGATCGACTTTATGTGGCTGAGGATGGCAGTATCCAGCACGACCTGACGACGCTGTCCGCGGCACTGAATGTGTCAGACCGGATCGTAATCATCGATTTCTGGGCCGAATGGTGCGCACCATGCCGCATGCTTGCTCCGGAACTGGAAACCGTGGCCCGCGAAATGGGTGATCGTGTAATGATCGTGAAGCTGGACGTCGACAGGCACCGGGAGGTGTCGGACTTTTTTCGCGTCAGCAGCATTCCCGATCTGCGGTTCTTCAGAAACGGTCAACCGATCGGCGGCCTGACCAGTTTTCGTGAAGCGGCCGAAATCATTTCCCGGCTGGAGTCAATGCCGTAGGTCGCCGAAACTGCAACCCGCGCTGTGTCGATTTTCTCACGGGAAATGCCCGAAAACCCTGCCGTTCGATTTCCGTCCGGGGTCGTCGGCCGTACGGGACAATGTCCTTGTCGCGACGGCAGTTCGGGACTGTTGCGAAACGCAGGATCAGACGACTGTCAGCGGGAACGACCCGCTGGCGGCGTCGGCGGATTCGGTGACTTCGCCGATACATGCGGGCTGGTCGTGCCCCGCGCAGGTCATCGCGCGGACAAGCTGCTCGCACTGATCGCCGGGAACGCCCAGCAACAGACCGCCACACGTTTGCGGATCGAACAGTGCCGCATAGCGCTCGTCGGTCCGGACGGCGGGCGGCGCGGTCATCTGAGATTCGCAATTGCGATTGCCCGGTGCCAGGCTGCTTTCCACGCCGGCTCTGACCTGAGATGCCACACCGGGAAGGATTGGAATCTGTGTCAGTTGCAGTGTGGCGCAGGCCCGGCTTGCTCGCAGCATCTCCAGCAGGTGTCCCGCCAGGCCGAAGCCCGTGACATCAGTCGCCGCGACAATACCGCAACCGGCGGCGATGCCGGCCACGTCATGCTGCCGCTGCAGCATCGTTTGCACCACGGCTTCGTAGTCGGCTGCAGAACACAGACTGCGCATGTGAGCAGCCAGCAGGATGCCGATTCCAAGTGGCTTTGTCAGCAGCAGACGGTCGCCCGGCTTGAGTCCGCCTTTGCGAAGTGGCGCAGAACCGGTGGTTCGCCCGAAGACGGTGAAGCCTGCTTCGAAGCGAGGGCCGACGATCGTGTGCCCGCCGACCACGTCTGCGCGCGTTTCGGCGAATTCCAGTCGAGCACCGGCGAGGAAGTCTCGCAGCAGCCGCTGTTGGTCGATTGCATTGCCTTCCGGCACGACGACGTTCGCCAGCGCATGAGTCACGACCGCTCCGGACGCCACCAGATCACTGGCCGAGTGCAGCGCGGCGATGCGGCCGAACAGAAAGGCGTCGTCGAACGGGCTGGAAAAGAAATCCGTCGATGCCAGCAATCGTCCCGTGTCGTCGCCGCCGATATCGGCCGCGTCGTCCAGCGCTACGGAGTCCGCCAGCGCCGCGTCGAGTGTCTGCGAACTGAGTTTGCAGCCGCAGCCTTTGCACTGCATCGGCGCGCCGCCATACGTCATCATCGACTGCGGGCGAAATTTCTCCATGAACCGGCTGTCGATCGAGTCCTTCAGCTTCCAGGCCCAGCGTCCGAAAAACGACAGTCCTTTCCACTGACCGATGGCCCTGCCGTCACCGGTGTTGAGCAGCTTCAGGAACGACCGCTGGGGTTGATAAGTTTGCAGCGGCTGGCCCGTCAGCGTTCCCCCCTTCGACGTTCGGCTCGTCAGTGTTCGTCGAATGTTCTCCCACAGAATCGGCCCCTGACGAACTGCGTAGACTCCGGCTTTCGGAACATCCTGGCCATCGATGGTGCCCGTATCGCCGACGGCAAAAACATCGTTGGAATCAATGCACCGCAGCGTGGCATCCGTCAGCAGGAACCCGCGTTCGCTGGTCGGCAGATTTAAAAGCGCCAATGTCGGCGGCGCGGCTGCACCCGTGGCCCAGATCACCACATCAGCATCAACCTTCGAGCCGTTGTCCAGCACCACATGTTGCCGCTGAACGTCCGACACCGCTCGACCACAGGTGACTCCTATGTCGCGCCGCCGCATTTCACGAAGTGCCCGCTGACGAGTGCCCGAGGCAACTCCCGGCATGATTTCCTCGCTGCGAGTCACCATCTGCAGTTGCAGTTTTCGGGCCGTCACGGTTCGCAGAAACGCCGGAAGGCAAAACGCAATCTCAACGCCGGCCACTCCGCTGCCGACGATCACGACTCGCAGCGCGACGCTGGAATCAGGACCAGCGACACTGCGAACCAACGCTGCCAGTCGATCCTGAAACGTCTGCATCGGTTTAATCGTGACCAGCGAATTGCCGCTGACGGAGACTCCTTCCGTCGTGGGTACCGAACCGATTCCCACCGACAGCACATCGAACGGCACCGCAGGACGATCGTCGAACAGCACTTCGCGGCGGATGTGATCCAGACCGGCAAGTTTCCCGATGATCAGCCGCGCATTTACTGAATGACACAGCCGCACGAGGTCGATTTCCATCTCGGGCCTTGTCTTCTGCCGGGCAAGCACCGCCGGCAGCATTCCCGAATATGTGGCGACCGGAAAATCCGAAACGCATGTCAGGTCGGTGTCGGGAATCGGATGCATTCCCCACATGCGCACGACGTGAGCATTCGTGTGGCCGACGCCGACCAGGACGATGTGCCGACTGCTGAGTGTCTCCTTCATGTTTCGTTTTCACTCAGCGAGCGACGCAGCTTGTCGACCAGCATCGGGCGTTCCGCGTCAGCAACCGTTCGCAGATCGAGCATCAGCCCATCGTTGCAGATACGGGCCACAACCGCCGGAGTTCCGCTGCGAAGTCGTTTCGCCAGCCGGTCCACGTCAAAACTCGCGCCACCGCAGATTCTGACTGCACAACCTGGAATGGCGACACCCGGCACCGAACCACCACCGATCTCCGCCTCACAATTCACCGTCTGGATCGAGACATCCGTGCCACAGTGCGACGCCAGTTGGCGGATCACGTCGTCACAGTCCCGCTGCAGAGTCGCGACATCTTTTGTCAGCATCATCAGCAGTGGCAGTTCGGCGAACGCTGTGCCGCCGAGATGGATCTCCGTAGTTGCCTCCAGCGCTGCCAGCGTCAGTTTGTCGACTCGCATGGCCCGCATCAGGGGACTGACGCGCAGCCGGTCGATCCACGCTTGCCGTCCGACAATGATGCCGGCCTGAGGCCCGCCGAACAACTTGTCCCCGCTGAACAGCGCGACATCGGCACCGGCCTGAATGCTTTCACCGACTGTGGGTTCCTGAATGCCGAAATCTCGCAGGTTGTAGAGACACCCGCTTCCCAGATCATCGATAACGGGCAGCGACTCAGGCCGCTGCATTGTCACAAGTTCCTGGATCGACGGTTCGGTGACGAATCCTGTCTGCCGAAAATTGCTGCGATGAACACGAATGACGGCTCCCGTGTTTTCGCAGATCGCCCGTTCGTAGTCGTGCAGATATGTGCGGTTGGTTGTACCGACTTCCTTCAGAGTCACACCCGCAGCCAGGAAAACTTCGGGCAGGCGAAATCCGCCGCCGATTTCGACAAGCTGACCTCGCGAAATCACGACTTCGCGTCCGGCTGCCAGCCCCTGCAGAACCAGCATTGTTGCCGCTGCACAGTTGTTGACGACCAGTGCATCGTCGGCTCCCGTCAGCGTGGCCAGCAGTCGCGAAACCCGCTCACCGCGTCGGCTGCGACGACCGGACTCCAGATTGAGTTCGACGCTGGCGTATCCGACCGCGTCGTTCATCCGCGTGATCGCGCGGTCAGCCAGCGGTGCTCGGCCGAGATTCGTGTGCAGCAGAATTCCCGTGGCATTGATGACGTGCCGCTGCACCTGCCCTTCATCCGAGACCGCCAGTCGAATGACGCGCTGCAGGATGAAACGCCGCGCATCGTCGATGGCCGGTTCGGCTCCAAGGCGGATTCTCGTGCGACATTCGGTCACGGCCGATCTCACCCAGCCCAGAAGCTGCGAATGAGCGCACGTCGCGCGCAGGTCGGCCAGCTCCTCGCTTCGCAGAATTCCGTCGACCGACGGAAGCTGTCTGAGTCGCTCAGCGCTGCTCAACGGGATGCTCCGTCACGAACTGATTCAGGTGCGGGCCGGCCATTCGGTAGTCTCCGGATCGTTCTGTCACGCCGATCCGATCACAGTATTCCAGAAACGGGATTGCATGCTTGCGAGTCACCTGCCAGCAGTCACGGATTTCCGCAACGGATCGTTCCGGCTGTTCGTCGAAGAGCAACCGCAGTTCTCCGCAGAGTTCACGAAACGTGTCCGCGGAGATCTGAAAACCGCCGCCAACGTCAATCACAATCTTCTGTTCTACGGCGAAGCGGATCAGTGACGCAACGGCGTCGGTGGAGATTTCCAGCTTCGCGGCGATTTCCTTCGTCGTCGGTGAGGCCCGGTTGCCGCGAAACATCTCGACGATCTGATCCAGCCGCGACCGCTGCCGTTTCGAAAGAGCATTGTCCCCCGTCGGCAGCGCCAGCAGACTTCCCAGCCGGACGATCAGGTTTTCGTCCTGAAGCTGCCGCATCACCCATCGCACCGTGCCTTCAGAGCCCAGCAGGCGAAGTTGCTGAATCAGTGACGCTTCGACGCACCACGCGTTCGGACTCGTTTCCGCCTGCCGTGCCAGCAGCGACAGCACTCGGCTGCGAATGCGGCCCAGCGCGTCCTGGGAAATCAACAGTCCGGTGACCGGTGACGCCACATGCCCGGCAGCCAGCACCCGCTTAACGATGTCGTCGCACCGCTCGCGGGGAATTCCGAGCTGCAGCTCGAAGGCGTCCGCATCGACGCTGACTTCGTTCTGCAGATCAACCCACGCTGCCAGACGTTCGGCTCCGTCATCGTCGGCCAGCCGTGCTGCCGCCTGCAGTACGCGTCGCTTCTGGCGAATACTGATGTCAGGAACTGCCAGAACGCGTCCGCCGCCAAACGATCCGATCGGATAGGGCAGACGCAACAGCAGCTTCTGCCCGAACGATGCCACCACCGGATGCGCAGTCTCAACAAAGACCACGGTCTGCTGACCGGGTTCCAGCCGTTTTACCCCGCTGATCTTTGCCGCATCGGCGGTCGTGGCCGTGTGGAGCTGAACGGTGGCAGGACACCGCAGCTTTGGAGCATCGGCGAATGTTCTCACCTGCGCGATCAAATGCCGCGATGTCGGGAAGACGCCCGGAACCAACAATTCGTCACCGCGGCGGACGGCATTCGTTTCGATACCCGTGATGTTCATCGCCGTGCGACGGCCGACCTGCGATTCCGTCACGCTTGCTCCGTGAACCTCCAGTTCCCGGACTCGAACCATCGCGGACGCGTTTGCTCCGTGTCCGGCCGTTCGCCATTCGACCGTGTCGCCGACGCGAACCGTGCCGCTCCAGATCGTTCCCGCCACCACGCAGCCTCGACCGGGAACGCTGAAGACTCGATCGATCGGCATCCGAAAGAAGCCGTCCGCATTCCGCAGCGTTGTGCGAGCTGCCTGGCGGAGCGACTCGCGCAGGTCATCCATGCCTTCCCCGGTCACCGATGACAGCGGAATGACGGGAAAGTCACGGAAGCCGAAGTCCGCCAAAAAGACCTCCAGTTCTTCCGTGAGTTCTGCCAGAGCGTCTGCGGAAGCCAGATCAATTCGTGACACGGCCACGATCAGCTTCGAGACTCCCAGCATCTGCAGAATCGACGCGTGTTCCAGCGTCTGCTCCTGAATGCCCTGATCGCAGGCCACCACCAGCAGTCCAACATCAACGGCGGAAACTCCGGCCAGCAGGTTGCCGATGTACTTCTGATGTCCGGGAGCATCAATGAATGCAAATTCGCGGTCCCCGTCACGAAGTGAGGCGAATCCCAGGTCGATGGTGATCCCGCGGCGCTTTTCTTCGGGATGAGTGTCGGTGTCGGTTCCGGTCAGCGCACGAACGAGCGACGTCTTGCCGTGGTCGATGTGTCCGATAACTCCGACGATGGTGTAGCTCATGCTGCACAGCATACGGAATCAGCCGCCACGTTCACCAGTTGCAGCACAACTCAGCGGAACCAATCGGCCGACGCGGAAGCTGCGACCGGCCGGGACAACCACTGCCGCGCGACGACTGAAATTCCGTTCCGGCCGCGGATATTAGTTGCGAACGTGGATCGTCGTGCGGCCGGTCAGGTCCAGCACCGGAACGAACAGTGTGACGCTGCTGCTCATGTCGTCCGGCATTTCAGAATCCGCAAGACGAATGTGCGGCACCGAGAAGTCGGTCGACTTGAGTGTCGAATCGAAGGGGATCCAGTCGTCTCCGACTTTCGCTTCTACCCACATGTGACCGACGAATCCCGCTCCGTGGTCTGCTGCCACCAGCCCGGAGACGACTCGCGACGGTATGCCATGCACGCGTATCAGTGCGGCCAGCAGAACGGCGTGCTCGGTGCAGTCACCCCGCAGCGACTGAGCAACCTGATCTGCCGGAATCGTTGCCGTTGAAAACGGCGAGTGGCGCATTTTCGAATGCAGATATCGCTCCAGACGCAGACACAACTGCATCGAATCCACTTCGCCAACAGCACCGGCCAGCGCGAGCTGCTGCACGCGAGGATCGTGCGTCGGCATCCACCGTGTGCCAGCCAGCGGCTCGCGGCGCGCAGATAGGAACCGGGAGGTTCCACGCTTGCGCTCCATCGGCAGCAGTGTGATCTTCACCGAAGAGTCGCTGGTGCGTTCCACACGCTGGAATGTGCCTTCCGGAATATCGATCCGCAACGGCCCCTCGGCGCGCAGTTCCAGAACGTGCGATCCACCGGCGGCTGGAATGTTCAGTGCCCGGTCGATTGGAATAACGGCAATCGTATCCAGGTCCAGCGACTTGCCGGCCGCACTTGTGAGCGCTTCTTCAGCCGTCGTTCGTTCGAGTCTAAGCGTACCGCCCAGAACCGTGTTTTCCTGAACAACGACCTTGCCGGCGTCATCGACGAACACCGCGGTCCGCTGTGCCGGATCAGACGACGGATGGAAGCTCGCTGACAACAGCTTGACTCTCAAATTGCCTGACAGATTCACAGTGCGCGTCCGGCCGCCTTCCAAAACGACATCGGCCACGGCCGCAGTTTCAGGAAACAGAACTGGGCGCGTGCTGCGTGCGGCATTCGCCAGCAGCGGTTCGCCCACCCAGCCCGACATGATCGGGGACCAGACATGAAGAGGTGCCGACAGGCTGTACCGTCGTCGGGTTGCCTGAACTTTTTCCTCAATCACAAATGCTCCGCTTTCGGCGTCACGCAGGCCGGAACGTTCGATCGTGGCACCAGACGCGTCCGTGCGACTCAGAGAGAAGCTCAGCAGCCGCCCGTCGATTGTTTCGGTCGTTTCCAGCGAAGCCGTCACCGACAGATCGGTGCCGAACCGTTTCAGATTCAGCCGCGTTTCGCGGTGACGATGAACCGCCGCCAGTTCGCGCCCGGCTCGTTCCAGTTCGGTGGCAGGTCGCGTCGTCACGCGTTCGTAGCCGACCGGCTCGTCGTCAAAACGAATCGCGCACCAGTCGTCGACCGGAACGATCGCGTCGTCAGCCGCACGAGAAGCAGTCGCGCCGAACACCGCGGCCACGCAGACCGACAACCACCACACGACACTCACAGGCCCGCACTGCGTGAGGCACCGCACACTTTCCTCAACAATCTCGGGCGCGAGAGAGAATTCACGCGCGCACACGAACCTGTTGGCGGGGCCGTGTTCGTCCGACGTCGCTCGCACGCATCGCCCTTTCCTGCACTGTGCTGCAGGTGAATATTCCGCCTGCAGTTGTCGTGTGAGAGCTGTCAGCACCTGATGCAGCCGTTCTGTTTGTGAGGAATGAAACGTCGGTGTCGGTTGAGTCATTCTTCACGGTTTCCGACTGCGGGTAAATGCGACTTCCTTCCCGCAGACGTCGATTTTCGCCGGACCGTCAGAGTTTTTCAGAACGGCGTGTTCGAACGCCGTCGGTGGTTGTGTGCCGGTAAATCGGCGATGGGACTAAATCCCACGAGTTCCCTGCCAATTGCGTGCTAGGTTTCCGTCGCGGGTGCAATGCCGTTGTCCGAATGTCGGGAGCCGTACTGCACATCTCGATGAACTTTCCGCTCCGAACAGCCGCGAGGTTCTGATGGGTTTCCTGAAGAAGTTCCTGAAATCAACCTACCGTGACGACGAAATGCCACACGGCACCAGCAGCTTCCAGCATTTGTCTGAAGATGAACTGGAAGCGCACATGAACGTCGCCCGGTACGGCGATTTCACGCTGACCGACGCGGTGCGCCCTTCCTACAAGCTGGACGTTGTGCCTCAGGCCGGCTACCGCCACGAGTGGTACGTCGACCCGGATTCCGGGACGCGAATTCCCGTGCTGATGGCATCCGTCAGCCGCGAACACCTGTTCGACACGTTTCTTTCGCTGCTCGACCCGCTCGGAGAATCCGTCGACGTCGTCCTCGAAACCAGTCACGACAGGAACAACGGCGAGCACACGGATCTCTACCGCGAACAGATCGATCTGCCTGTGCTGCAAAGCATTCTGTACGACTTCGAAGACCTGCTGCTGGACGACGGCTGCTGCGGTATCGCCGTCCTGAACCCGCGCCGCCCGATGGAAGTGCAGCTTGACGAACACAAGCTGCTGTTCGTCTACGGACAGGAGAATCAGGACTACCGGCAGGCTCTGGAACAGAACGGACTGCACTGCCGCGAAGAAATGCGGTTCATCACGGAATCCGAACACATCCATTCTTCGACCGACGAATTCCACGAACGCTTCGAACAACTCTGCTATCACCTGGGCATTGACGACTGACCGTCGAACGGATGCCCAACCGAAACCGCTCGTTCTCACAGCGGATGCAGGACGCATCCGCGACTTCAACCCGAAACATGCAGATGCGGAAATCCCCTCCCATCTTTGACGGTCGATCTCTCGCCACTGCGCGCGCGGCACTGTTGCTGTCCACGGCAGTGCTGAGCGTGCCTGCACTGTGCGGCTGCGGAACACTGGCTCCGTTCGAACAATCGGCTTCGCCCCGTGAAGCCACAGCCACGGCCGAGATTCCACCGCCCGACTTCGAAGCCGACGACCCTGCGTTCACGCCAGCCGATGCGCCGCGCGTCGCCAGTGGACGATCCTCCGGGCGCGCGCTGATTTCTGCCCCGCCGCCGTTTTCATGGACTTCTGCAGCTCGCAGCGCCGGTGACCTCGCCATTCAGACGGTCACCGTCGGAAACGGCGAACGGCAGACGCTCGTCATCGGCAGCCTGGCCGGACACGACCCGGTGGCCATCCGCCTGACCGAACAGCTTGCCCGCTACCTCCATCACAACGAGCTTGTCGTCGGCGGTGTGTCTGTCACCGTGATCCGCAACGCCAATCCCGATGGCGAGACCGCTCAGACACACCTGAATGCCGATGGAGCAACTCCGCACCGTGGCTTTCCGGCTGATGGCAGAAGACTCGACGACGTCGAAGGTCTCGCACCGGAAGTCCGCTTCGTGCTCGAGCAGGTGCAGACGCGGCAGCCCCACCGGATCATTCACGTGCGAACAATTGCTGGCTCGCGCGGACTGGTCGCCGCAGACTCCGCCGCAATCAACCCGGCCCGGGAACTCGCCGACTGGCTGCAGTTCGCTCTCGTCGAACTTCCGGGACAATCTGCACAGGGAACTCTGGAACGCTGCATTTCAAGTCGCGGCATCTGCGAGATCGTGACGATTGCGATCCCGGCGGAGACACCGCACGAGCACCTTTGGACGACCTGCGGCGACGCCCTGCTGAATCTGCTGCTGGACGACGATTTTGCCGCACGCCTGACCGCTCGTCACAGCGAATCGCCGACGTCCGCAGATCGACGCAGTCGTAAAACTCGCGAATTGCCCGTGCTTGATCAGCCGACAGGAAACTTCTCCGAACCCGATTCGCCACGGAACACGCAACCAGGATCGCCAGATGGAGCAGACGACCTGCCTCCGGTCCCGTGAACCTCACCGCACTGGCAAAATGCTAAGCCGAACAAGACCGGGACTGACACCCGGACGAAGCAACAATGCGCATTGAATTATTGGGGCGCAAGGGTGCCTGTCCGGGTTGTGTCAGAGCCTCTATGACGGCCACCATCAGTCGCAAGCACCACAACAAGTCTGCAAGCGACCAACGAAACCTGCCATTGACCATACGCCCGCAGCAGACATCTCCCCCCTGCACTTCTCTCGCGACGCCGATTGTTTCGTCATTTGCGCAGGGAATCCAACTGGCGCTGACGTTCGGTGCGCAGAACGGCGCTTTCATGATGCAATCCGGCTAACCTGTGCCGCGACCCACGAACAGGCCGCACAAGTTCGTCCTGGCCCCGTTGTGACACGGAGCCATCCTTGCACGTTTCGTACACCAATCGCCCGTTTCGCCTCACGCCGACGCACGTCGTCTGAACTCGTGTGCGCACCAGGATTGCAAGGTCGAAAATAGGATCTCGGCGATATGCTCTCGCTGACTCGATGAAACGAGAGTCGGATGTGCGCGATTGCGGACAGGTTGGTTGGAATTCATGAGTCGCGATTGCCTGCCGTGTCATCGTGTGTTCAACCTGATCGAATTGACCGTAGTGATCGCGATTATTGGGGTGTTGCTGGCGTTGTTGGTGCCGGGGGTGCAGATGGCTCGGGAGGCGGCTCGGCGGACGCAGTGTCAGAATCAGTTGCGACAACTCGCCTTCGCCGCTCAGTTGCATGAGAACATCCACGGGCACTTTCCCACCGGAGGCTGGGGGTTCACCTGGGTCGGTGAGCCGGATGCCGGGTACGGCAAAGATCAGCCTGGCGGCTGGGTTGAGGCGAGCGGCGGTTGAGAAGATCCCCGTCGATGCTGACAGTACCGGCCACGTGGCGGACGCTGCCAGCGTCCGCATCGGTCACTTCTCCGCTGCCGCTGGCCTGATTGCGTGCTTCCGATCATCGAACAGACTGCGGTTCAGTTACTCGGTTGCCGATGGTGGTGCTCGGCGGGACTGCGCGACAGCGAGTGCGGAAGTGACGCGTGCGGACGTGACGATGCGGCGGTGGCGCATCGAACGGGTTCCGTCTGCACTGTCCGTCCAAACAGCCCGCGGACACCCGGATCCAGTTCTGCGGTCAGCCTGTGGTGTGGCGTCTTCAGCAAGCCGACACACATGCTGGCGTGTGGATGGGTTGAAGCAGGCTTTTCGCCGGTTGCAAGGGACTTGAGAAATCTAAAAAGATTTTCCGACAAATCATTTGAATACTAGTTCGAATGTGATTACTGTCCTGATTCTGCCGCACTACAGGTAACCGGATATTCGGCTATGCGGCTATGCGGATATTAAGGGCCTGTGTAGGATCGCCGACGATTGAGCCTGGCCGTCCCGGATGAGTCGATGTCAAGGATTCTCGAGTTGTGAGCTGCGGTCATGGCAAATCGTCTCACCTTCAGCGCCGTGTGTGGCTGGGTTGTCTTAGTCTTTGCATCCGGATTGATCGGAGGCTACGTGTCCACGTTTTGGAAGCCG
>CAZHET010000021.1:0-12664 GCA_964531585.1 uncultured Planctomycetaceae bacterium
CGTGGAAGATGACCGCCGCGCCCGGATCAAGCTCCACGTGAACCTTTTCCAGCGTTCTCAGAGCCGCATCGACTCGTTCCGGATCAGCTCCCGTCTGATCGCCGCGCTGTACATGGTCGACTCGGCCCAGTTTGTGCGACCCGCGAATGACCTGCAGGCAGCCGTTGTCCTTTGTCGCGTGGTCGACGGCGATCATGCAGCTTCCCATATCGGGAAACAGGCAGCCGTTGTTGTACCAGTAGCCGTAATCCTGATGCCACGTCCATGCTCCGCCGACGCGAGGTTCCTTCAGAATCATCTTGTGGTGGTAATGATAGACTTCGTCGTCGAAGAGCTGTTCCATGGCGCGGACCAGCGGGTCGGCCCGCACGATGGCACCATAGATGTTGTCTGCCGACAGATCATTCCGAACGACCAGATCGACGGAACCACCTTCCCCGTCAGCTCGACCGGTTCGTGACGCGGCGAGTTCGCGATCCATGCGGGCTACCCGACCAAGCAGGTCGGTTTCTTCGGACGAGAGCAAACCGGGGACGATGATGTAGCCGTCGTTGTCGAAGCGGTCACGCGCGTCGGCCGGGAGGATTGAGGATTGCATCGTCGATCTCCGATCAGTTCCTGCAGACAGTGAAAGCGCTGGTCGCCTGCGAAATCCGGTGAGCGTTTCGGCCCTGAATTTTCATTCGCACGTGGCGAGCTGACACAGGCAACAAGCAGCCACAAGTCCAAACGCGACAGTCCAAACGCGACGGATGCCCGGGCCGGATTCACAGCTGAATACAACCCAATCCATCGTCATTTTGCGGCAAGATACTCGCACGCTTCGCGGACGTCGATGGTGCCTTCGTAGATCGCGCGGCCGACGATTGCACCGATCAAAGTGGGCACGTCTGCGGCAATCGCCTGCAGCGCTTGAATGTCCTTCATCGTGGTGACGCCACCGGAGGCGATCACCGGCAGGCCCATTTCTGCGAGTGTCCGCAGGTCCGACAGCGTCGCGGTGTCGATTCCCTGCATCATGCCGTCATTGGCGATATTGGTGTAGATCACGGCGGCCAGCGGTACGTCGACGAATTTTCCGGCAAGATGCATCGCCGACACTTCGGAGACCTTCAGCCAGCCATCGGTTGCGACTTTGGAATTGTGAGCATCCAGGCCCAGCGCCAGTTTGCCGGGGAACCTGTGACAGACATCGGTGAACCAAGCCGGTTCACGAAGTGCGCGCGTCCCGATGATGACTCGTGCCAGGCCCAGTTCTTCAATCGCCAGTTGGATGCTGTCTTCGCTGCGAATGCCGCCTCCCATTTCGCAGGGGATGCCGGCTTCGCGAACGATGTTTCGGACGACATGCAGATTGACCGGTCGTCCGGCCTTCGCGCCGTCCAGGTCGACCAGATGCAGCCACTCGGCCCCCTGCTCCTTCCATTTCAGAGCCATCTGCACCGGGTCGTCACCAAACACCGTTTCGTCGTTGTAGTTGCCCTGTCGCAGGCGGACGCATTTGCCGCCGCGGATGTCAATGGCCGGGTAGAGCTGCATGAAGGACTCACAGGTTGACGAAGTTCTTAAGCAGTTCCAGTCCGGCGGACTGACTTTTTTCCGGATGGAACTGCGTGGCAAAGACGTTGTCGCGGGCGATCATTGAGACGAAAGGCTTCCCGTAGTCCGTTGTCGCGGCGGTCCAGGTATCGTCCGCGGGATCCACGAAATAGCTGTGAACGAAGTAGAACCACGCGTCCGCCGGTACGTGTTTCAGCAGCGGACTGTTGTTCGACACCGGCTGCAACTGGTTCCAGCCCATGTGAGGAATTTTCAGATCCTGCGGCAGCTCAAAGCGTCGTACGGCACCGGGGATGATTCCCAGCCCGGTGTGCTCACCATCTTCGTAAGAAACGTCGAACAACAACTGCAGCCCCAGACAGATTCCCAGGAACGGGCGGCCAGCGCGAATATGGTTGCAGACGCAGTCGACCAGGTGGCCTTCTCGCAGTGCCTGAACTGCATCGCGGAATGCCCCGACACCGGGCAGAATCAGCCTGTCGGCATGTGCGATTCTGTCCGGGTCGTCGCTGATTTCTGCCGCGTGACCGGCCTTCTCAATGGCCTTTTGAACGCTGCGCAGGTTACCCATTCCGTAGTCAACAATAGTGATGGTGTTCATCGAGCGGTCACAGATTGAAGTCGATTATGTTGTCGCCGTCCGCGTTGACCTGTACCTGCTGCAGATGGTCCGGCAGTCGCAGTCCGAGGCCATCCGCAGTTGTCAGTTCCACGTCATGCGTTCCGACGGCGGCTCCCTCATGCACCGTGTCGTACATCAGGACATAACGACCCTCGTCATCAGTGCGACCATTCGATGATCCCGCGACCACTTGCGGCCCGCTTAGCTCTCTGCGAGGTGCAAACATCACCACCGCGCCGCTGACGGGTCTGCCCTGAAGTGTCACGACACCGGAAACGTCGACGAGGTCCGGCAGCGGTTCACTCATCCGCCACGCCATGAAGAAATAACCCACGACGAAAACGCCTGCCATGCCGGCTGCCGCCTGCATGGCAAATCGCTTCATCGCGGCTTTTTCTTCCGCAGCACGCTGCTGTTCCCGGCTGAGTGGTGGAGGTTCCGGGGCTTTCCCGCGCTTCCTTTCGTAGTTTCTGCTGAGCGTGTCTGCAGCGGAGCCCGACGTCGCCACAGCAACGGCCGACGAGTCTGTATCGTGGCGCAGGGCTCGTGCCTGCCTGGCCGCCTTCTTCTTTTTGGTTTTTTCGAAGTCGCGCATCAGTTCCGCGACGGACGGTTTGCGTTCTGCCGTGGCGGCACTGCCGGATGACCTGTCGACTTTCGGGCCGCCACCTCCGGCCAGCACGTCCATCGGATCGAAGCTGGCGCCGTGTGCCGCAGGTGTCAGGTCGTCCGGAGTGTCGACGTCGGGAGTCAGGTCGATCGGCAGGTCCACCAGATCCACTTCGTCGGCGAAGTCTTCATCGGCGGCGTTGTCGGCTGCGGAAACGTCGTCAGTTGCGGAATCATGCAGAGGCAGTGGGGCACGGCCTGACTCGGCGGTGATCACTGGCGGCGGTTCGGTGTCATCGATATCCGGTTCCTCGGAATCCTCCAGTGAAAGCGGTTCGTCGTCGTCTTCAGAATCTCCGAGCGACAGGGGTTCCTCCTCGTCATCGGAGCTGCCCAGTGCCAGCGGTTCGTCCTCCGATTCAGGTTCGTCCTCCGATTCAGAGTCGTCAGCGACAGTCACAAGCGATTTGGCTGCTCGGCTCGGCTGCGGCGCGATTGCAGGCGGCTCGCGCTCCTCTGGCGATTCTTCAACTTCGATGCCCGGCGTGTCGTCCTCGGAATCTGGAATCCTGAAGTGCGTCTTGCACCTGGGGCACTTTCCATCAGTTCCGGCTAGTTCGTCCCTGATCTTGAGAACCGATCCGCATTCTGAGCACTTGTAACGGATTGTCATACAGAACCTCAGAGCACCATAACTTCCGGAAACCGTCGCCGCCTTCATCCTGCCGCCATAACAGGCGGAACCAAAGAAAAAGCGTCAGAGCTGGCGATAATGCCGTCAGCACTGACGCTGAAGATTACTGGCAGCAATCGCCGGCGACCACTTGCCCGGCGACCACTTGCCCATGACGTGCTTTGCTCGATTGATTCTTAGTTCGGCAGGCAGCGTCAACCGTTACTGAGCGTGACACGAGAGGCGTCTCAGAAATCTGTCACCGGCAGCCCTTCGGCAATGCTTCCAAGGCGTCGCCATGTCCGCAGATCAATATTCTCACTGACCTCGCGAGCTGAACCGTCCGCCAGAGCGACCTGTACAACGCCGGTGTGAGGCCCGCCCGGATACGAAAAGTTTTCCTGCTTGTTGGGGGCGAAGAACGTGGAACACAGAGTCGCCGAACCGCCCCAGGCCCAGCCGTCACTGGCAAACTGTTCTGCCCGACGCTGCACAGTGGCCGGCAGACGCAGCGCGACGAATCGTTCCGCTTCGGCGATCATGATCGTATTGGTTGTGCCGTCAGAGACGTCACTGAGCCCAACGGAACTGTTCGGATAAAACATGCCGATCAGGTCGGCTCGCTGGTAAATGGCGGGAGCAATGACATTCACATTCTCTTCCAGCAGGTTCAGATCGCGCAGCTGATTCGGCGTCAGAGAATACGTGCCAACGCGGTCGATTTCGTTCGGGTCCTGCCAGAACAGCAGACCGGAGCCAGCACACGCGGCATAGTCATTGCCACCTTTGGTGACCCGCGGAATAGCGCCGTTGATCGCGGTGAGGGCGAAATCCTTGTCGATTCGAAAAGCGCTCGACAGTTTTCCTGCAACCTGCATATCTGACCGGCGTGACGGACAATAGAAGAACGGCAGGTCAACCTGAGTCGGCGCGTTTCCGACTTCCCACCAAAGAATTGGCTTCTGAGCGATATCGGAGTTGCCCCAGACGTTAAAGTTCTGTTCCCACAGTTGGTAGACATTCGCCTGATCGACGTACGGCAGAATGTGAAACATCCAGCTCGTCCCCTGCAGGCCCTGGAAGAACAGGTTCGAAACCGGCTCTTCGGGGTCTGTAATGTTCATCTGCAGGTTGTTGAACTGATTCACAGTCTCGAAAATGCTCGCGACCTGACCCGGAGGCATCACTTTGTGAACATCGTGGTAATTGTGCAGTGCCAGTCCCATCTGCTTCAGATGGTTCAGGCACTGAGTCCGCCGGGCAGTTTCGCGAGCCTGCTGAATCGCCGGCAGCAGCAGTGCGATCAGTACAGCGATGATCGCGATCACGACAAGCAGTTCGATCAGCGTGAAGCCTCGGGAACCGCGCATTGTTCTACGCATGGCAACTTCCCTTTCCTGGAGTGGTGTTGAAACGTCGATTTGAAAGAATACCCGAAACAAGACAATTTCGCAGCAGCAGTCTGAAAAACCACGAGTTGCGCGCGACACGTCTATTGTTCAGAATTCCGGCACGATTTCATATTTCTTTCGGCCAAAATCCGTCCCACCCTGCAAAATTGCGGGTTTTCTGACTACTGCCTCGCCAGTTCCCGAAGGACCTGCGCACCCTGCAGCAGTGTTTCGTCCTCAGCCGCAAACGACAGGCGGAAGTGCGTGTCCCGCTGGCTGAACACGTTGCCGGGGATAATCAGCAGGTTTTGCCGAATTGCCTCAGCCACGAATTCCGATCCGGTTCCCCACGGTGCCTTCAAAAACAGATAGAACGCTCCCTGCCCGCCGTGGATCTCGAAGTCGTCTCGCAGTTCCGCCACCATCAGGTCGCGTTTGCGGCGGTAGTCATCCAGCTGTTCGGTCAGGTCAAGTTCCCACGCTGTCAGCCCGGCCCACTGCACAGGATGCGGTGCACACACGAAGGTGAACTGCTGCAGCTTCAGCATCTGCTGAATGATGTGTTGCGGCCCGTGAACATAGCCGAGTCGCAGGCCGGTCATCGAATGAGACTTGCTGAATCCGTCGATCACGATCGTCTGGGCATTCCATTCTGCCGGGCTGTGAAACTCGCCATCGAAACAGAACGCTTTATAGATTTCGTCGCTGATCAGTGCGATATCGTATTCGGTGGCGATCTCCGCCAGTGCCCGAACTTCCTCCGCGGACGCAACGGCTCCCGTGGGATTGGCCGGGCTGTTGAACAGGATCACTTTTGTGCGATCCGTAATCGCAGCTTTAACGGCCTGCGGGTCGATTCGGAAATCCGGGTAAGTCGACACCTGTACGACGTTTCCGCCGGCAAGCGTCGTCAGATGTTTGTACATCACGAACCACGGATCGAATACGATCACTTCATCGCCGGGATTCACCAGCGTACACAGAGCAAGCATCAATGCTCCGCTGGTGCCGGACGTGACAAAGACTTTGCGGTCCTCGTGACCGTACCGCTGGTCGATGTCGGCCTGCAGGACTTCCAGAAGCGGCAGGATTCCCTGAGTCTGGCTGTAGGCATTCAAGCCGTCCTGAACAGCCCGACAGAGCGCGTCTTTGACGGGTTGAGGCGTTTCGAAATGCGGCTGCCCGATACTCAGATTGATCGGATTCTTCATCGTGGCTGCAAGGTCGAAGACTTTGCGGATGCCGGATGCATCAATCCGGTGCATCCGGTCAGAAATCCAGCGTTCGCTCACAGAATGGCTTTCAATTGATCGCTTGTGGCAGGTGCAATGGTTGACGCGGAGCATACCTGACACACGGAACGGTGTCTCTGTTCGCAGGCGTCCGCCCCCGGGGTGCGCGGTTGGAATTTCTCGTCGTCGCGTCTCGCCGAGACGCGGCACGATGTCGTGCATCCGTTATTCGGGTTCGAGACGTTTACTTCTGAAGTACGGCATGACAGACAATTCATACCCCTGCTTCCGTCTCGGCAGGATTGAACTACGCCGCGGACTTCGCTCGAACGCAGTTCACCAGCCGGTACTCCATCGCGTTGCCCTGTTTGCCGCAGACTTCGATGTGCGACATCTGCCGAAAACAATACGTGGCCTTCTGAGCCAGCCAGCGAGGCATTCCGCCTGCCCTGGCCATGTCGGCCGTCGTGAAGACGCCCGGAAGTTCAAAATTCAGGTGCTTCCACAACTGCGCCGGCGTCTTCACCGAAACGGCGTCGGTCACCGCGACCAGGCGACGTTCCTGCACGCTGAACTTGCGCCGCCAGGAAGGCCGTTTTGAAGGAACGCGGACCTCTTCCTGTTCGGTCAGCAGAATGTCCAGCCGCAGGTTCGGGTGAGGAAACACAGTGCTGAAATGCACCAGATCCAGGAACACGTGCGGCAGCGTCTGATGCGCGGGACTTAACCGGCTGCTGATGACCTGCCCGTTGCGACGAGCCTTCTTGAGGATCCGCTTATTGAGCGCCAGAGGTTTAGCGACAATGACTTTGTGAGTCTTCACCAGTTCGCGAATCTTGTCACGGATCGCTCCGAGCGACGCGCACTGAATTTCGATCAGCCGCCGCCGCTTGTCGACGGCGTCAATGCGGTAACCGGCGATGTCGACTTCGTGCCGCGATGTGTCGTCAACGTAGTGCAGCTTCAACTGCTGATGCAGCGAGGTGGCCATGAATGCATCCATGCCGTGGTGGTGATTTGCTTTCGCGTGGCGAATGATAACCCAGCAACGGGAAGTGCTGCCATAGGAGCCGCAGCGTTGCTGGCTGCACGACCCACCAGCTCTCAGGCATTCCCTGTGGACTCACGTTGCCCGGCCTGCCCGATGGATGTTGCGAAAGCTCTCGATCACGAGGCAGATGCAGAACCCGATTGCTGCAGCGATGCACAGCGTTACGCTCCACGAATTCGCCGGAGGCGGCAGGAACAGCCAGCCGCACAGCCCGATGATCGCGGCCAGCAGCAGCAGCCGACGAATCAGCGTTCGGGAATCTCCGGCCTTTACCGATCGCAGTACGAACAGAAGTGCCACCACGCACGCCGCCGCCCACAATGCTCCCAGTCCCTTGTCGACGGCTTCGCTGCCGCGCACTTCAAGAGTCAATTCCGGGTTGCCTCCTGTGCGAACGAAATCGTGCCGCCGTCCGTCCGTCGGAATTGCGAATTCGAGTGACAGAAGTCCGGTGCCGGAACGCTGCAAGGCGTCTTGTGCCTCGATGATGTCCGCGACGCGATCTGCCTCGACCTGGTCGCCCCCGATTATGACGAGGCCGAGATCGTCCAGACTTTGAACCGCAACATCTCCCGGGGAGTCGATTGCCTCTTCTCGTGTCGGTTCGGGCGGGAAGGGATCCGCCATGAATTTCTCGTTCACGCGACCTTCGCCGACGCCTGACTTCCGTCCCATCTGCGTTTGATTTTGTTCGATCAACTGCGACCGATTTCGAACGGCTCCCGATGAATCCATGCCGAGCGATTCTTTCACCGACTCGCGGCCCCGTGCCGGTTTCGCCTCCTTGTCCGTTGGCGGCTGTAGCGTCGTTGCCAGCTCCAATTTCCACTCTTCCGGCAGATCGAAATTGAATCTTTGTTCCTCGCCGACATCGATCCCGTCATTCTTCTGCTCACCGGATCTTCGGGCAGAATTCTCCATCAGGAACCGACCATTGTTGAGATCGTTGAAAAGATTCTGCTTCGCGTCCTGTTCGTACAGAAAGCTGTTGCCCGTGATGACGTCGAACGCCGTCGATCCATCGGAGAATACCCCGCCGCTGTCGGCTTCCAGTTGAAGCTGCTCGGCCTGCCGGGTCTGTCCGGACTGTTGTTGCTGCACAAAGTACTCATTGATCTGCTGCAGTGATTTCGCCCGTTCGGCCTCGACCATCGCATCGGCTCCGCGCTGGCGAGCGAGCTGTTCGCGCTGGCGCAGGAGTTCAGCTTCACGTCTGACCGATTCCGATGCACTCGATGGCCTGCCGACCACTGCCAACAGAGCATTCACGTTTTCCGTCGACAGGTAGACTTCTGCATCGATGAAATCCCCTTCGTCGGCCGGGACGACGTTTGTCCGACGCGGGTCATCGTCGATCGTGGCCTGCCATGATTCGGGAACGTACACGCTCCACGTGTTGCGGCTGACCGTCACGCCGTAGTCCGGAAAATCGCGGTACTCGGGAAATGTCGGCACAGGAACATCGAACGCTCGCTGCCGCCATGCTTCATCCAGATTCATCGCCGACTGATCGACCAGGCCAGCCAGAGCGAACTCGACGTCGAACGGAGCCGCCACAGCCCCCGACTGCGGCACGGGAATCAGGTACAGCGTACGGTCGCCTTCAATCCGGCTGACAACCCGCGTTGGCTGTCCCTTCACGAGACAGTACAGAAACCGGCTGTCGTCGGGCACGAACACCGGCAGAAACTGACGCGACTCATTGCGGACCTGAAGACGGTGACGAGACCGCCAGCTTGCGTCTTCAGAAAGAATCGTCACGTGTTCGGCCAGAGCGATCACGGCCGGAGCCACCTGCTGCTGTTCCGGAAAGCTCAGCCGCCACGCCGACTGCGGCCGACCGGAACTCAGCCGACGAATCGCCACCGACTGCTGCAGGAAACCTTCGGGTATCTCGGTGCGAATCTGATCGGCCGCCACGTCATCGCCGTCAGTGTCCGGCGCGACTGCTTCCATCACGCCGCTTGACTGATTCACCACGACCCAGAAGTGTGACTGATTCGCAATTGTCGTTGACGTGTCGCTGTCGCCGTTCGTGACGAACGTTGGCGGCGCTGCGGCCACCTGGCGATCATCCGGCAGTGGCAGCGTGCCGACGCCAAGCACAAAGAAACTTTCGCTGACCGGCTGCTGCAGGTGAATCGTAAGTCGCACTCGATCGTCGTCGACAGGTGTCTTCTGAAGCTGACGCAGTTCGGGCACGGTAAAGTCGAAGACGTCCGCCAGCGAAGCCGGCAGTTCAAACGACAGGCTGCTGGTGGCCGCTCGAGAAATCTGCCAGTTCAGTGCCAGCGTCAGTTCCAGCGAGGTGTCGGTGACGTTGGTGACAGAAACCGATTCCGCCAGCAGCGACGCTTTCGCTTCCCGCAGATTCAGGGACACCATCGCGGGAGAGACTGACTGTGTCACAAACGAAATCTCCGGAGCGTCCGCCTGCAGTGCCAGAATGCGTTCGTCAACCTGGCCGGGCGCGACGGTGTTCCAGCCAGCGGCGGTGAAGCCGGCGATCTCCGAAGCGGCGTCCAGCCAGACGCTGAGCTTCGTTTCGGCCATCGTCGCAGCGGGAATTCTCGGAACCGAAATCGTCGGCTGAAACCGGTCGGCCGCGCGGTTGGTCTGCCCCTGAATCACGACGTCGACCGGCCCGGTGCGTGCAACGGAAAACTGCACGCTGAGCGTCTTTGTGGCGGCGTCTTCGTCGTCGGGTTCGGTAATGTACCAGTCAGCAAGATCGTTGGCGTTGACATCCAAAGCCAGAAAGCTGGAAGGCACTTCGATGTCCAGTCGTCGTCGGGGCGCGCCGGAGATGATCGCCCGGAAATGGCTGGTCCACAGTTGCCGCTGAGCTTCCAGTTGCACGCCGTGCAGTGCCGTGACTTCCAGCTTGTCGACTTCGCGGGCGACTCGAATGGAAATGCTGACCGGGTGCCGCGTGTACCTCCACGCGAGCACGGGCCGCGGCGAGCCGTCGATGCCGTTTGGGATGATCGCTTCGATTGGATTGATCTGGCTGACTCCCGAAATCGCTTCGGTTCGAATCTGAAGTTCTCCTCCGGCCAGTACGCTGACGTTGCCGCTGTCGCGCGAGGCTCCGGCAACCGCCAGCACCGGCACCGAGACCGTGGTCCGATCTGTCGAAAACACCTGTCTGGAAAACAACTGCACGTCGACGTCAACTGACCCGTCGATCGGCTGTTTGAACAACAGCTTGAGTGACGGTGAGCCATCCTGCTGCTCAATGCTCCACCCGGCCAGTTCGCTGCCTGTGACCTGTCGGACGGAATAGTCAGCGGGCAAAGCAACATTCAGTTCCGAAATCTGTCCCTGCCGCACGGTGGTCGACAGCGTGGCCCGCACGACAAGCCCGCTGTCGTCGATCACCAGCGCCGAATGCACCACGGAATGAAACACGGCGTCGGCTGATGTTCTGGAAGTCTCCGGCTGCCACTGAATTCGGAGAATACCGCCCGACGAAACAGGAACCACGATGGCGTTTCTGTCACGACGGAACGTGTTCGTACGTCCGTTAACGGTCACGGCCAGCCGTGTCGCGTTTTGGGAGGGCGAGGCTCCTGCCGAGCCGCTGCCAGGATCGGCGTCCATTGGCTCACGCGGCTCGGCGGGATCCTCGCCCTCCCGAGAATCGTCACCAGAACCTGGAAGCTGCAGCGTCAGTGTTCCCGCGGGAACGGGCAACAGCGGAATCTCCAGGCGTCCGACCGACTCTTCAACGGTCGTCGGCACATCGAAGACGATGTCCAGAACGTGTAGGCCCTGTTTGGAAACTCGAACCGCGTAGGCCGGTGAATTTTCCGGCGGAGCGATCATCGCCAGCGCATTGGCCTGTTGTTGCAATGCCGCATTTTGGGAGGGCGAGGCTCCCGCCGAGCCGCTGCCGCGAAGGGCGTCCTGTGGCACACGCGGCTCAGCAGGAGCTTCGCCCTCCCACGGCCGTGGTTTCGCCGGCACCAGAATTGCGTTCTCACCGTCAAGCGTCGCCGAACGAATTGCCACCGAGCCGAGTGGCAGCGAGACGTTCACCGCACCGTCGCTGAAGCTGCGGATCACGAAGCGTGCCCGGAAACGCTGGGTCCACGATTTGCCATTGACCTGCTGCAGTTCTTCGCTGTTGTAGATGGCCGCGGCAACGCTGGCGCTGCCGGGAGCCGTGGCAGCCCGCAGTTCGCCCGGATGGGCCGCTTCGTACAGTTTCAGGAATTCGTCCTGCGAAAGATAAACCCGATCCGCTGACAGCGCTGGTTCACCGACGGAGTACGGTCGCACGATGTCCAGGCCGTTTTGAGCGGAGGCGCTTGCGCAGATTGCGATGGTCAGCGCGAGGATCAGTATCGGCGTCGTCGTCGGTGCGATTTGCTGGGATATGTCGGTCATCGTTTCATCCACGTGTTGTGGTGATTATTCAGGCCCAAACGGCCGGTCATTCGCATAGCCTGGGGAGTCGCCGCAAGGAACGCGGTTTCCAATTTTGTCCTGCGGCCCAACGGGCCAGCCGTTCGTCCAGCCTGGGGCACCGCCCCAGGAATCGTGTTCGCGACGTGAACCAGGCCCGAAGGGCCGACAGTTCGGGACATTTGCTGTTGACGATTGATTGACGGCAATCTGCGGACAGCCTCCGCCGCACGATGAACCGTTGTCGAGGTGCTGTCCGACGAACTGCCGGCCCGTTGGGCCTCCTCTGTGTTGGGGCCGGATTCCTGGGGCGTTGCCCCAGGCTGGATGAATTGGCGGCCCAACGGGCCTGAACGCAGCCAGTCGACTTGTCGGCCCGTTGAGCCCGTACGGAATTGGTCGATTCGAACCTGGATGCGGACATCACATCGCCTCCGCTTGCGAGGCCCCGAATTTCGTTCTGAAGCGTTCCACGCATGATTCACAACACCGGCACGTTGCAAACACGAGCCACAATCCGAGCGAGGATGCAGCACCCAGAACGACACCATCGGCAACGGCCTGCCATTGGTTCGGCAGGAGAGGTACCACGGCGATGGCCAGCAGACTGAGCACAGCGATCATCGTCAGGCGGAACGCCCAGGACTCGCGCCCCAGCCACCAGCAGATCAGAACCACCACGAACGCGGTCAGCAGCCGGAAGGCCATCAGTTCGTTGCGGTTTTGAATCACCACATCAAGCTGCCCGGCTCCATTTGTTGTGCCGACGGTGCGAAACCCGGTGGACCGATAATCGTCCGGTGTCTGCAGGTCGACTCGCACGGACAGCCGCGCGGAACCGGATTTTCGACGTGGTGCCTCTTCACCCGCAGAAGGCTGTGTCACTGGCTGAGCAGCCGGTTCGGCCGCTTGAGGAATCGGCTGTGCTGTTCCCCGCGACCCCTCACCCAGACCACCTCCGCCGATGAAGCCGACGACGACGGACACTAGCGCATAGGCCGGGTACCCCGCACGCCGGGTTCCCCAGACGTCTGGTTCCCCGAACCCGACGTCTGCAAGCGTGTGTTCGCTACAACCCCACTCATCACGAAATGAAAACCCGGCACCATCACTGGT
>CAZHET010000021.1:12674-26683 GCA_964531585.1 uncultured Planctomycetaceae bacterium
CCGCCGATGCCGCCTCCGCCAAAGCCGCCTCCGCCCATGCCGCCGCCGAAGCCACCGCCACCCATTCCTGCACCGCCCATTGTGGCACCGTAACCGTTTGTGCCATCACCCATCATGGCACCGCCGGCACCCATCATCGCGCCGTCGTCACCTGGCTGCCCGCCAAACTGTTGACCACCGCCCTGTCGGCCGAGTCGAAGCTGCCGACTGCCGAAACTCGACATCCCGTTCGCCGCGACAGGGGAGTCGTCGTCGAACCGATCCTGCACGTTGAAGTCGAAATCGACCCCAGTCTGTTCTTCTTCGTATCCACCGTCTCCGGCTTGCATGGCCGATGTCGGTGCCGAATCCGCAGACATCGGCATCGCTGTTCGCGCGCTTTTTTGTACGGACGAAACTGTCGGCAGAAGAAGTGCGAGCAAGACCAGCGCAAGAACGACGCATGCCAGCGCCGCCCAACGGCGTCGCATGACAAGCGCCGTTGCTACGAACAACACCAACACAAACATCGCGAGCGGCACCAGCTTTTGCCACAGCGTCAGTCCTGCTGGCAGTTGGAAACCCGAGCCCAGCGCCTGCAGCCAGCCGGGTTGGTCCATGTCGTTCAGCGGATGGAAGCCGCCATCGTGGTCCAGCAGCAGCGAATCGTGCGGGTATCTGACGTCCCACGTCTGTTCCAGAATCTCGATCGGCTGAGCCGTGCCCTGTTCCGTGTCGATCGACAGAGAAACCGATTCCTGCCGAGTCGTTCCGAAACCGCTGACTTCATCGCCCGAGCTTTCGAACAGGATCTCCAGTGTGTGCTGGTTCTGATCCGAATCGGTCGGGATCGCGACCAGGTAATCCGCCTCGTCGCGGCGAACTTCGATGGCTTCGCCGTTCAGCACTGTCGACCACAGAAACGTGTTGCCGGCATCGGGCAGCGAGAATCTCAACGTCTGAATTCCCACACAGCGCACATGCACCCGGCTGGCTCGCTGAATGGAACCGGTGTCGCTGAGCAGGCTGACGTTTTCGATTTTCTCGCACACGGCTGTCGGCACGGCCTGAGTGCCAAAACGCGTTTCGTTGACCGTTAGCGAATACTCGGGCTGAACGTAGCGGAATACCAGAGCGACTCGCCGACCGCTGCCTTCCGCCGGTGCATCCACGAGTCCCGCGTCGGCCTGTTTGAGTCCGGTCATCGCGTTGTCCGGCACGGCCAGTTCCTGTTCGGGTGACGCTTCCAGCACCAGCAAGCCATGCTGACGCACCGCGTCGGGAACTCGCACGAACGGAGCAATAATCGGATCACCGGCGGTATGGTCGTTCTGAATCAGTGTTCGCAGCGTGACCGACCCGGCGAACCGGCGGTTGAACGTCAGATTGTAGGCGCGCATGCCGTCCGCGGGTTCGGCGGGCGACTGTTCGACGATGGTCAGGCCCGTCGGCGGAGCAGCCACTGTACGATGGCCTTCCACGGCCGTCGGATCTGCCATACGACGGGACTCCGATCCCGTCGCGTCTTGCAAGAACCCGAGCGGCACGGAAAACAGTCCTGCTCCGCCTCGGCTGCCGGATTCGGACGGCGGCGCGAACGGATTCGACGGGATCGGAGTCCCGTCGTGCATTCCCGCGACCGCTCCGACGGACACAACATCGAATCTCAGATCGGCTCCGGCGTCTTCCGGCACCAGCAGTCGCAGCGTGCGAGTTGTGCCGTTGGTCACGTCGGCAGTAATCGTGGCAACGGTTGTTTTCTGTCGAGCGTCCGCCCACGTTCGCAGTTCGGCTCGCGCGGAAATTCGCACCGGTTTGCGTGCGACGGAAAGCTGACCGGAGAAAGTTGTGCCCTGAGTTTCAAACACCAGCGACTCACCGTCACCCGCTACCGGGACCAGTCCCTGAATTTCCACGGGAGCGACTTCCAGGTCCGCCGCGGACGAAACGCGATAACTGCCCGCGACCAGCGTCGTTGCTGCAGCCGTCACGACCGGCAGCGGCAGCGACTGCGGTGTCGCGGGATCCGCGACCGACCGCCGCAGCTTCAGTGTGAACGACAACAAATCGCCGGGTGCCACGGGAACCATCGGCTCAACAACAATGCTCGACAAACTGCCGTTGTCGCCTTGCCGGATCGAACGCCAGGTCATTGCCTGTCCATCGGAGCCAACCAGTTCCTGCACCTGCCAGTCTTCGGGCAGACTCAGTTCAATTTCAAACAGTGGCTCATTCAGAGTTTCGACCGTCAGAGCAACCTGCAGGTTTGCCAGCGTGTCGGCGAAGTTCAGATGAGAATTCACCTGGCTGAACAACTCGCGGTCGCGCGGTCGCACGGCGACGGACAACCTGAAGTCCTGCAGCCAGAAATCAAACACGGACGTATCGGCGAACTCGTCGGGAACTTCGTTGACGCTCAGTTGTCGAATGCCCGTGCCGGTTTCCGCTCGCAGCCGAAGCTGATCCTCGTGAAGCACGTTGAGACGGCCCGTGTGAGCAGTCACGTTGACGAACTGCAGCGTCGGAATTTCCGCCGGTCTGTCGCCTGCCAGCGATGCGACTCCCCGGATCTCTACCAGACGATCGTCGGAAAACGGCTGGCGGTACGTCAGCACGACGCGAGTAAACCCGGCTCGGTCCGGATCGTCTTCCAGTTTCCAGGACTCCAGTCCGGTGCTTTCGACGGCAGTGATTTCCAGCGTCGCCGGAACGCTGCCGATGAGCCGATTGACCGGACTTCCATAGACGGAAAGCCGAGTGTTCGAAACCCATCGCAGCGTGTCGACAGACATATTCACAACGGCCGCGGTCCGCGCGAACACAAGCGTTTCCGTGTCGGATTTCTGACTTCCGGAAGTCCAGCGGATGCGGACGTCATTGCTCGAACCGACAGGAACGTGGTACGTCGTGGCTTCGTCGACCGGAGCCGGACGTTCGAGCTTGCGGTCGTTAACTTCGACGGACTGTTTCGCGTCGCAGGCAATCCGCAGGTCCGCCGCGGCGTTGGGCAGGACTCCGAAAACCGCGACTCGGTCACTGCCCACGGTGCCCAGCGGCGTGGACAGTTGCAGGCTCAGTCTGAACTTTCCTGGCTCGCGATGCAGCAGCGTGATGGTGTCCGGCTGTGCCGGATGCCTGCCGACAGCCGCCGGCTGACCGTCGATCGTGGCTTCTTCAAGATCCAGGTGACTGACCGGAAAGCTCAGCATCACCCAACCGTCGAGGAACTGTTCGACATCGATTTGCAGAGCGACAACAGCATGACTGTCGACCTGTTTGACTTCATAGCTGGCTGCCGTGACAGCGACATCGGTGGGAAGATCTGCGTTTCGGGATTTCGCGGCCCGAGCCTTCTGCAGCAGCTCCTCAAACTCGGCTCGCGGCAGCATGACTCCGTTGGGAGTGCGGTCGAAGATCACGTCAAGTTCGTCGGCCGGAACGTAGCGTTCGCGAGCCAGTTGAGTTTCCTGAGCGCGAGCGGCAGTGGCGGTGAAGAGCAGGAAAATGACGAGCGCGGCGACGCTCGCAAGGTTGCTCACAAGACGACGCCACACTCCTCGACCGGCGCAGCCGGGTACCACATCCTGCGTCCGGCAAGTTGTGCGGCGCAGCCGTCGGGAACCTGTCATGTGCTGGCTGTTTCCAATAGCCGACATCCCGTTGCCGTGCCTGTGATGAATGCATTCCGGCATTTGTGTCCGTTGTGTAATTCGTTTCCGCAAGAACGCTTTCCGACCGCTGCGCGGCACAACTTGCCGGAACGGCAGGATGTGGTACCCGTTGATCCGGATGCTCATCACTTGCCTCCCATCAAATCATCCATCGTCTTGCGGACTTCCGGCGAAGGCGTCACCGTGCCGGGCGGCATCGGCGAAGATGCAGGTGGCGATGGCGGTGTTTGCGGCGGTGACGGCGGCGGTGACGGTGGATTGCTCCGCGGTGGATTGCTCCGCGGCGAGGGGCGGTTGGTCGCCGGTGGCGAATGGTTGTGATGGTGATTTCCCAGCACCAGGCCCGTCAGCCAGATTCCCGCGACGGCCAGCAGTCCCAGCGAACTCGCGGTCACGATCTGCATCGCAGCGTGGCTGTCCTGCAACGCCCATACGCACAACGCGACGCACGTCAGAATCACCAGCGTGATACGGTTTTCCCATGACGTTCGCCGCAGGACGAATCCGACGAGAATCAGGCCTCCGCAAATGACGCCGACCAGAAACGGCCGATGCCACCAGGAAACCTCGATTGCCTGCTGACGTCCCAGTGCTCGATACACGGCAACGTTCCCCTGCCTCGCAAAGTCGGATGCCGACGAGTTGGAATCGCCCAGCCAGCGGTTAAGTTCTTCCGCTTCGCGCGGCGTTGACGGCGATCGCAGCGGATTCCAGGACCACGTCAACCGGCCGAGCAGAGACCAGTCATCCGGTTCGCCGAACTGTGAGACGTCGTCGGGGGTCCACACGGCGACGCGAGTTTCCTGCACGACCGTTTCGCCGGTGCCGTCGCCGAGAACCGGCAGTTTCAGAGTCTGGATGCCGCCGCGACCGTCGTAGGGAAATTGATCGGCGTTCGTGATGGGGCAGCGAAACTGAAACGACAGCAGGAAGCTTTCGTCGGACGTGCCTTCGCGGCTGATGTTGATGTAATACGGTTCCCAGAATCGTTCCGCCGTGACATCCGCGGCGGCTTCAAACGTTGTGCGCTGGCCGTTGATCAGCGGGGCCTGCAGGTCCGCTTCTGCAGGCAGGTCAATTCGCAGCCGCTGGCGTTCACTGGTGGTGATGCGAAAGCGGACTCGGTAACTGGCGAGCTGTTGCTTTTCTGTCACGACTTCCACAGCCGCTTTCGAAACCACGGTCGCAACGACTTCGTGGATTTCATGTTTGCGAATCGTCACCTTCGCCGACGCCGGCTGGGAGAAATACCGGAATGCCAGGTAACCTTCCTGAGCCAGAAGTTCCAGTTCGCGGACGTCGATCTTTTCGACGGTGTCGCCTTCGGCCTCGGCTGAGATCGACAGGGATTCGTGCCGCAGCAGCCGCAGTTCGCCTTTCGCCTGAGTCAGCGTGACGCGACGCTTTTCGGCCTGCTCGTCGGTGAACGGAGTCAGCACGTTCGGCGGTTGCAGCGTCAGAACCTCTTCTGCATCGGCGTCGTCCATGCCCTCAATCGGCACTTCCCATTCGGCCGCGAGAGCCACGGGGCCGGTGACTTCGTCCTGCAGAACCAGCGTCCACGTCACAAGTCCATCGGCGGCCTCGGCGGCCTTGTTTCGCTGCTGAATGACGTGACTGGAATCCAGCGATCGGAACCGCACGTCATCGGCAACGGCTTCGGGAACCGCAATGCGATACGTGTCGATGCCGGCGTTCTGAACGTTGAAGCGAATGACGCTGCTGATCTTCATCAGGTCCGGATCAATGGTCGCCGTTGTCGCGACGCTCGCGGAAAGCTGAGCCGGCCGCGGCGACGTTTTCACAACCAGCGAAATTGGCCGCTGAGTGTACTGCCACGACGAAACCCGGACGGCCCGGCCGATGCGTTCGTCATTTCCGGCCGGTGCGGCGAAGAGTCCCGTCGTCTTTTCGTCGACGGTAATCGCGTCGAGATACTGCGGCGAGAATACGGCGACTCGACCGGTTTCCCGTTCCACACCGACCGGTGTGATCGTCGGGAGTTCTGTCTCGACGTCGTCGGCTGTGGAATCGAACGGCTGGTGAGCCGTGATGTCCACGGTGACGCTGCCGGTGCGTTTCTGAGTCAGCGACAGCGTCAGCCTGCCGGCATCTTTGTCGACGTTAAATTCACTCATCCCGTCAGCTCGAACGGTATCGATCGTCAGCGTTTCAGGAAATTCGAGCTGAAGCTGAAAGACACCTGCTCGTTCGACTGTGTAGATCAGTTGAGACACCAGCCGCAGCTCATCGTCGGCGAAGGTCAGCCGCGTGCTCTGTTCCACCAGCAACCGCGGTTCGACGGGTTTCGTCTGCACGATCAGGCGTCCCGTTGTGCCGCTGAATTCCCAGGCCTGCTGCGTCTGCCCGGAGCCTGACTTCGACACGACGCCCGCGTCAATGCGTTTCATTCCGGACTGTTCCTGAACCAGCAGTGTCAGCGACGAATCCGTGTTGACGACAACGCGGCCGGATTCGCGGACAACAGAATCTGCGTGAACTCCCCTGAAGACGCCACCGTCTGCCGTTTTGCCGACCAGTTGGAATGTGTCACCGTCGGGGACTCGTTCTGTCTGAATATCGACCTGAAAACTGCCGGTGGCGGGAGTCAGCAGTTCAATGCGAATCTGCTGATGAGTCTCACCGACTGCTTCGGCGTTCCAGGAGCGAATGCGGCCGTTGCCCGAAACAACGTCGATAATGCGAGCGTCCGGAGGAACGTTGACTGTGACTTCGCGCAGTTCGCCTCGCAGGATTTCGTGGTTCAGTGATGTTGTTGTCTGAATCAGTCCCGCTTCGATTCGCACATCGCTGACGTTGGTGACGCTGGTCAGCAGATCCATCACCGGTTTCGTGCCGGCTTTCGGATTCCACTGCACTTCAACGTGTTCGGTGGCTCCCAGGCTGGCCTTCACGACAGTCTTTTCGTTATCGCTGCCTTCAACGGGCAGAAGGACCTGCACCGGGTTGATGGTCACGGTCTGATCTGGCTCGGGGATGGTCAATGTCAACTCACTGATGCCGACCGGAGGTGTGCTGAACTGAAATGACCTCGCTTCCGGCGATGTGGTCACGGCAGCCAGCAGCTCGATCGTGACGCTCTGCTCACCCTGTCCGTTGAGCAGCAGGGAATAGCGGCCGGTGCCGATTCCCTGCAGGATGGCTCGGGTTTCGTCACCAGCCGTCACTTTGCCGACAGCCGCGTTGCCGAATGCCATCGGCAGTCTCGCCCAGCCTTTTTCCTTCAACACGTTGATGCGGAACTCGGCCTGAATGCGGACGACGTCTTTTTCGACAGTGCTGGTGAACGCGGATTGCGTGATCACAGCGTCGGGACCGTTGACGTCGGTCGCGTGCCGGTTCAGATACGTCTGCAGCAGTTCGACGTACTGAGCGTACGGAATCACTGCGGACGAAGTCTGGTTGTCGAAGACCTTCTGCAGTTCCTTAAACGGGACGTAGATCAGTCGATCCCACTGTTCGACAGCCGCTTCGCCATCGTCAGGCGAGGCGTCTTCGGGAGATTCGGTCTGCGAAACGGCTGGTTCGTCCGTGGCTGGTTCCTGCGAAAATGCAGGATTCGTCGCTGCAGCGAAGGCGAGCACAAGCGCCAGAGACCGGTAGAAAAGCGACCTGTTCGGTGACGGCATGCCATCGACCCTTGTCTTATCGTGAGATCACCGGGGCAAGCCCGGCAGGGTTGTGTGATTCAATTCTGCAACGGGGCCTGGCCCGCACTCGATACCAGCGTCGTTCAGATTGCGCCGAATTTACAAATTGTGCGATCTCGCTGCGTTATCGACACGACCCGTTGTAGCGAAGTGTACTTCGTCGATGGCCTGTCGGCAGCACGCGGCGTGGAAGATGTAGTGATTAGGCTGCGTCATTCGTTCAGGAAATCTCGCGGGACTCGTGGTGCGCGGTCAGGCCGTTCGTCCGGTCAGCGGTTGATGGCCACCTGGTCTGCGAGCAGAGGTTCAACGACCGCCCGCAGTCGGTAGAATGACGGAGCACCTTTCCTGTCCGATTTCAACGCCGGCACCGTCCTATGCCCTCTACGACTTCCCGCAACAGCGTCGACACCAGCCGCCGTCTGTCAGACGTTCGAACGCGGCTGATCGAACGCATTCGATCGCTGGGCAGTGTTGCCGTGGCTTTTTCCGGCGGAGTGGACAGTGCTGTCGTGGCGAAGGCCGCGGTCGAGGCGGTGGGCAGCAACGCTGTCGCCGTGACGGCCGTCAGTCCGAGTCTCGCGACAGGTGAACTACAAATCGCCCGCGAGGAAGCCGCCGCGATCGGCATACGGCACGTCGAAATCAGCACGACAGAATTTGCTCGGCCCGAATACCGGGCCAACGCCGGCGACCGCTGCTTTTTCTGTAAAGACACGCTGTATTCTCTGACGGCGTCAAAGCTGCGGGAACTGGGCGTTGAATACATCCTCAACGGAGCCAACACGGACGACCTTGGCGACCACCGTCCGGGCATGCAGGCCGCTGCGGAACACAGCGTCGTCAGCCCGCTGATTGACGTCGGCATTGACAAGGCGACCGTCCGCGACCTGGCTCACTTCTGGAACCTCAGCGTCGCCCAGAAACCCGCGTCGCCGTGTCTGTCCAGCCGTATTGCCTACGGCGTCGAAGTCACCGAAGAACGAGTCCGCCGTGTTGAACAGGCCGAAGCGTTTCTTAAGCAGCTCACGGGTCTGCGTGAGCTGCGCGTTCGCCACGAAGCCGATGAACTCGCGCGGATCGAGGTGCCGCTCGATGAGTTGCCGCGACTCGTCGACGAGCCCAATCGTCAACAGGTCGCCGACACCTTTCGAGCGATCGGTTTCCGCCGCGTCACGATTGACCTGGAAGGCTTCCGCTCCGGAAGCCTGAATGACGCCTTGCAGATCGTGCCCCTGGGCACCAGTGCCGATACAGTGCAAAGCAACGATATCTCAGGAGTCTCGCGATGAGCACGACCGTTTCCCCGCCGGCCGTTCCAAAGTCATCACACACACCCGATCTCATGCCAGCCGAGCAGTGCGTGATTCTCGACCACGTTGCCTGGAAAACCTATGTCGCGCTGTGTGATGAACCTTCCCGCCACGTCCGCATGAACTACGACAGAGGCATTCTTGAGATCATGTCACCAGGACAGCGTCACAAAGAGGCCGCTCACATAATGGCGTTGATGATCAATGCATGGACAGAAGCCGTCGGCATCGAAGTCAAAGGAACGCGTTCGATGACGTGCCGGCGTGAATCCGAGGAACGCGGATTCGAAGGCGACAACAGCTACTACGTTTCTCACGAGAAGCAGATGCGCGGAGTCCGCGAATTCAATTCCGACATCCATCCGCCACCCGACGTTGTTGTTGAGATCGACATCAGCCGGTCTGCGATGAACAAGCTGGCGATCTATGAGCATTTGAAAGTCCCGGAAGTCTGGATTTTCGACGGCCACGAGACGAAGATTTTTGCCTCCGGTCAGGACGGAAGACTGACCTCCGTGAAGACCAGCCGCGAACTGCCCGGTTTCCCGTTCGATCAGATCGCTTCCGTGATCGAAGCCGCCGCAACCGACGGTGAAAACGCGGCGATCGCCGCGTTCCGCAGTCGGACTGCGAACGACCGCGGCAGTGCCCGGTAAGCACCGTTGCGTCTCCATCGCCCGATCTTCACCGATGCACCGGCCGCGCGACGGTATGCCGATTGTCAGGACCGCGAGTGTGCGACATCAACCGTCACCACCGCATCCGCTTCCAGCAGGATCAGACGCGTTGCGATCGAGTGTTCATCGGCGCGGAAGCACTGACTGACCGCTTCACGGTATGCGGCCAGTTGAGGTCGATAGTACTCCAGCCGGTCGTTCGTCCACGAAGCTGCGTCGCCGGTCAGCCGATCGGTCTTGAAGTCCAGAATCTCCGCAGCAACCGGCCTGCCCTTCCTCACAAGCAGCACCAGGCGATCGATCGTTCCCTGCACGATCGCGCCCTCACGCCGCAGGACGAACGGGCGTTCGTTTTCGACGCGCAGTTCGGCATCACTGCCAGACGCGTGTCGGACAAACGTCGCGGATCTCAAAGCGTTCGAGCGACTGAGTGCGGTGCGCACATTCGGCAACTGCAGCATATGATCGAACTGCGGCAGCAACTCGTCCACGACCGGTTCGGGCACGGCAAGTCCTGCCGCGATTTCCCGCAGCCTGAGTTCGGCCGGCGGAGGCTGTTCGTCCAGCCACTGCACGCATTCGAACCACGCGTGGATCAGCGTTCCCCGGATTCGCGGATCCACGCGTGTCGGGACGACCGTCGCCTGTTGCTGATCGTCCGACTTCTGTTCGTCGGCCGTGAGTGGGGCGATCGGCAGGTACAACCGGTGCGGTTCATGCCGGGACGGGGCCTCCCGACGCAGACCGCGGACGCGGCCTTCCGGCATCGGCTTCA
The DNA here is from genome assembly GCA_964531585.1 of uncultured Planctomycetaceae bacterium. Lineage (GTDB taxonomy): Bacteria > Planctomycetota > Planctomycetia > Planctomycetales > Planctomycetaceae > JAWKUA01. Next base: position 22,761 of record CAZHET010000021.1, read on the forward strand.
TGCGCACTGCCTGAACCGCCGGCATGGTGTGCTTCACCGCCGTTCGTGCAGCGCGCTGCAGTTCCGGGACGCTGTTGAACCAGTACTCGTCGCCCGTTTCGTAGAGGACTTCGTTCTGGCCGCTCTGCTGGTCGTGTGACAGAGCCGCCATCAGCAGCCCCGAGAAGGTTCTGGGCGGCTTACCTTTATTATGCGGTTCGACAAGCATATGCAGAGCATGTCTCGCCCGAGTGAGCGCCACATACAGCAGACACAGGGATTCGCTGACGTCTCGACGGATCGTCTGGTCGAACGCCTGCTGCAGAGGAAAAGGCAGCAGCGGTCGCAGATCTTTGGAACGCCACAGACAGACGCTGTCGACGGGCTGATCGCCACCGGGACCACCCACGGCGGCGGCACGAGGTCGAAACAGAGTTCCCTGCAGTTCCGGCAGAACGACGATGTCGAACTCCAGCCCCTTGCTTTGATGCACAGTCATGACTCGCACGGACGCTGCTTCGGACTTGCTGAGCCGACTGCTTTCCAGATAACGAATGAACTCGGCAGGGTTCAGCGAAGGCGACTGATCGAAGCGCCAGCCTTCGATAACGATCTGCCGCAGTCTCAGCACGTCTCGCTGACTGCAGAATGGCCGTACCGCTTCTGTCAGCCACTGCAGCGTACGACCGTAGCCGTCGTCTGTCAGGCGCGCGCGAATCACCGCGGCGGCGTCCGCCGCGGCAGCATCATCGTCCCACGAATGCAGTCCGGCGACGTCGGCCAGCGGCGATGTCGCCACGTGAAAACGGGACACTTCGCAACCCGGATGACTGGCCAGTTTCAGCAGCGACATAATCGCCAGAACTGCCGGGCTGTCTGTCGGAGCCGTGCCGCCTTCTTCGCTGGCCGCGACGCCCAGCAAAGTCAGTTCATGGACCAGCCGCGCCACGGTCGATCTGCGGCGTGTCAGCACGCCGATACCTGCCGCGGGAACCTGCTCGTGAAGGTGCTGAATCTGCTTCGCCGCCCACTGACAAAACGTGTCGCCCGCGTCTTCCGCCGGTTCGCTTCCGAAGGCGGGTGAGGTTCGCAGCTGAGCAAATCCGGGGGCGTCACCTTTTGCCGTGGTGTGATCCGGAAACGCGTTCGACCACTGCTGAATCGGCACACCGCAATCGTCGAGATTTGTGTGATCGACGACATGCCGGAAGACGCGGTTGACGGTTTCAATGACCGCCGGTGCCGAGCGGCGGCTTTCATCCAGCGACACAGGCTGAATGTCGGCCACGGCATCTTCGACCGCATCCAGAATCTCAGCAACACCGCCCCGCCAGCCATAGATCGCCTGCTTCGGGTCACCCACGCAGAAGAACGTGCTGCCGTCCTTCTGGCCGGTAATGTTCAGGGCAAGCCGTTTCAGCACAGCCCACTGATCGGGCGACGTGTCCTGAAACTCGTCCAGCAGCAGATGGCGAATGGAACTGTCCAGCCGGAAGTTCATGCGGTGGCCGTCGGCAGCACCTCGTGACCGCGCGAGCGTCCGCGTGACATCGTTGAATCGCATCCAGCCGTGTTCGGACCGCAGCCGCGTGTATTCGCGATCGAATCGTTCAATCAGGTGGTAAGTAGCGTCTGTCTGCCTGCGGACAGCGTCCAGAATTTCGGCTTTTGCGTGAGCGACCAGTTGTTCGTAAGCAGCCGCCAGATCCGCGGGAAGGGGTTTGCCGTACCACGTGCCGCTGCCGTCAAAAACGGGTTTCGCGAATCCTTTGGTCAGAAATGTCTCCCAGTCTGCGGCGCGAAAACGTTCGATATCCGCGATGCGTGTGTCGGCCGCGTTCTTCCGTGTCGGCAGGTCGCATTCGCAGGCCGCAGACAGAGCCTGCTCGATGGCTTCATTCGTAAGCCGCCTGGGTTCCGGGATGCGCTGCCATGCCGGCCGGTCGGTCAGCAGGAACAGTTCGTGGAAGTTGCTGACGGTTTCGTCAATGAGATCTCGGACGCTGCGCTTGCTGCGGCCCTTTGCCAGCATCTGCATCAGCCGCTGAGAGTCCTTCGGCAGTTGCTGAGCCAGCACGGCATCGATGGCCTGTTGCCGCAGGTTGGCGTCCGTGTGATCGTCGATGATGCTCCAGCCCGGCGGCAGGCCCAGTTCGAGCGTCAGACTGCGAGCCACCTGCTGAAAAAAACTGTCGAGCGTGCAGACTCGCATCCGATGGAGCTGGCCGGTGACTTCGGCAAGCAGCGTGCGCGCGTCTGCGGCGCTGATATCGGGAAGTTCAAGCTGACGGGCCAGTTCCTGACACGCAGTTTCGTCCTGTGCGGCCGTCGCCAGTCTCATCAGGACGCGGCCCAGAATCTCATCAGCCGCCTTGCGCGTAAACGTTGTGGCCAGGATCGTTTCCGGCGCGTGTCCCAGAAACAACTGCCGCAGAAAATGATTCGACAGTCGAAAAGTCTTGCCGCTGCCTGCGGAGGCTCGAATGAGTTGGTGCATGAGACGGATCGTAGCTCAGTCTTGGCGAGACAGAAGCAACGTTCAGGCCACGTCCGGGAACACGTCGGCTGTCACACCCGCATTCACGGCAAGGCGACCGTCGGGCTCATCGACAACTACGCCGCCTCGGCCGTTTGCTGCGGCGTGGCGCCGCCAGCCGCCGTCAGTTCACGTTCCAGCAGATCCGCCACTCGGCCGGTTGCTCCCGTGATCGCCGCCTGATCCGCCAGTGCTGACATTTCCGCGACTTTGCGTTCCAGCACATGGCGGTTACAGCACCATTCCACCAACTGTCCGGCCATGCCGCGGATGTGTTCGGCCGGATCGCCCACGGAAATGAATTCCGGCATGATTTCGTCATCGGCAATCAGATTGACCAGAGTGATAAAGCGGCACTTCATCAGAAAGTAGGACGCGATGAGACCGATGCGGTGGCCGCGATACAGAACGACTCCGGGTTTTCGGCGTGCGAGCAATTCCAGACTGACCGACCCGCTGACCATCAGACAGCAGTCGGCTGCTTCAATGGCTTCCGGAGTCCTGCCGGCCACGAATTGTATGTCGATGTTGTCCGGCAGCCGGGCTGCGTGCTGCATGTCTTCACAGGTGGCGGTGTGTTCGGCGCGATAGTTCGCAACGACCCAGCGGATGCCGCGGACTGCCTGGGAAACCTGACGGACAACTTCCAGCATCAGGGGAAAGTTGCGGTCGACTTCGTGGTTGCGGGATCCCGGAAGCAGTGCAATCACGTTCGTCGGCGCGTGACCGGCAGCGCCGTCACGCAAACGTTGGATCAGTGATTCGTCCAGCGTGCGTGCGGCGACTTCGTCAAAAAACGGATGACCAACCCACGTTGTCTTCACGCCGCGAGATTTGTACCAGTCGTATTCAAACGGCAGCGTGCAGATTACGTGGTCGACCCATTTGCGAACGCGGCGAATTCGCCAGCCGGCCCACGCCCACAACTGTGGCGGCAGATAGTAGTAAACCGGGATACCGCGTCGTCTGGCCGCTCGGGCAATCCACCAGTTGAACCCGGGAAAGTCGATCAACACAACCGCATCGGGCGGCGAAGTTGCGAAGTGCGCCTCTGCCTGTTTCACAAGTCGGCGGAACTTTGCGATGAGCGGGACGACTCGCAGAAAACCCATGACGGCAAGCTGCGTCAGTTCGAAGTGCAGCGAGCAGCCGTGCCGCCGCATTTCCGGTCCGCCGAAACCCTCGGCCTTGAAATCGCTGCGCCGCGACTGCAGTTCGTGAATCAAGTGTGCAGCGTGCTGGTCGCCGCTGGGTTCGCCTGCCGAGAAGAAGATTCGCATGGCTGTCATCCGTGAAACGCCTGAATCCTGAGACCGCTCCGTTGCCGCGGCAGCGTACGCGGCAAGTGTGCAGCCGGTCAACCCGCGCTGCGCTGCAGGCCGTCTCTGTCATCAACCGCCGTCGGGCA
>CAZHET010000022.1:0-25989 GCA_964531585.1 uncultured Planctomycetaceae bacterium
CCGTCCAGCAGATTGCCCGCCCGGTCGCGAGCTGCATCCGAGGCACTGAAGATCACGAAATCGTACAGACCTTCGGTCAGGTCGTCGTAAGTCAGTGTCAGCGTTGTGCCGCTGGCGTCCAGCACGCCGGACGACGGGAAGAAGCTGGTGCCGAATGACAGATTATCCAGCAGGACGTCTTCCGGCCCGATATCCGAATCCGCCATTGGTTCGGAGAACGTGATGACGAAGGTGCTGGCTCCCGTTCCGATCGGCGAGCCGGCTGGCAGGCCGGAGCCGTTCGCCGTAACGGACGTGACAGTGGGGGCGACAGTGTCGAACTGGAATGTGGCGGAGACTGCTGAATTCAGTTCTCCTGTGACAGCAGCCACCGCACCAGCGGCTATGTCGAGTGAATATACGCCGTCGCCGACGTCCAGTGCGGAGATGTCGAACTCAATTGTGTCGCCGTCAATCACGGTGAAGCTGACCGGGCTGGCGGTGTTGCTCAGCGGATCGGTGACCACAACGTCTCCCGTTGACAGTGACGACAGCAGCACGGCTTCTGAAAAATCAAATCGGGCCGTTGACGGAAACGCCGGTATGGACGAACCATCCGGCGGGCTGACGAGAGTTGCCGTCAGCGGTTGCGTGGCTGGCGTGGTCGCACCAACAACGCTCAGAGTGTAGCTGCCCTGGCCAGCTCCGTTGACCAGCGCGCGGTAGCGTCCGCCCTGGCCTGCCGGAACGGTGTAGCCGATCAGTGCATTGCGCCCATCGCCGCCACTGTTGTCATCGAACGCCACTTCCACCGGCGGGTTCATGCCGTCTTCGAAGAACAGCGTCACCGCCGGGTCAAGCGTGTTGACCGGCTCGTTCGGGCCGCCGCCGGGGGTGGTTGTGGAAAGCGTCAGAGCATCACCGGCGACTGCGTCGAACACGAAGTGATCATCGCCGAGCGGGTATTCCAGTGTGACGGTCAGGAAGTGTGCTGACGACAAATTGTTCACCGACGACGATGGTGTGAACGTGAATGTCGCGGACGCATCGCTGAGCAGTTGGCTCAGAATGTCGAACGGAATCGTCAGCTGCGTCTGAATGGTCACATTCTGAAGTCCACCCGTCACAAACAGGTTCTGGGCCAGCAGGCCTTCCGCATTGAATGCAAGGAATTCCGACGTAAGGTCCAGGTCGGCATTCACCTGGATCGTCAGAGTGGCGTCGCCTCCTGCGTTCGGCAAACCGGCGAAGGTGAAGTTCAGCGTATTTGGAGAATACACATTCGTCAGTGTCTGGCTGTCGGAGAAGATCTGAGACCCGCCGCCGACGCCCTGGCCAAGGTCTCCCAGAACCGAGTGAGTGGCGTTGATGTCCTGGGCCTCGCTGGCAGCGCTATTTGGTTCCAGATCGAAGCTGATGTCCCGCGTGACGAGCAGTCCGTAACTTTCCGTGCCGGATGCCACGTCAACTCGCGCGAAGTAGGTCGCGGTTGCGGGGGCCACGAACCCGGTCACGGCTTCGTTTGCATTAGCCGGCCCTGCGATGCCGGCGGCCAACTGGTTTCCGGCAGCATCGAAGAGTTCCAGAGTCGCCGTTCCGCCGTCACTGCTGAGGACCACGTCGGAGGACTGGCCGGCGGCAAGTGTAAAGCTGAAGAAATCGGCGTCTCCTGCGGTGACGTCACCCAGAACTGCCAGTCGTGACGCTGTCGCAGCGACGTTAACGGAACTGCCGTCGATATCCTGACCGGTTGCGATCGTATTGTTCGCCACGCCAGTCAGCAGTTCTTCATCGCGAGCCGCGTTGAGTACGACGTCGAGGTCATAGTTTCCGAAACCCGCCAGGCTCGTGACTTCGATCCGGTACGTTCCGGCGGTGCCGACTGGAACGCTCTGGAGGAATGCGGAGTCGCCGGCCGCAGGTGCATCGAACGTCCCCAGCAGGACATTCGACGGATCGAAAATCTCGATTCGTGACTGCAGTGTCGCACTGGACGGTTGCAGCGCGGCCGTCAGAACCTGACCGCTGTCGAGATCAAACGTGAACTGATCCGTCTCGCTGACGGCACCGAAATCGGCTGAGACTGCGTCCGTGTAGACCAGCGCCCCGAAAGGCTGAGCTGGCTGAAACGTCAGCAGCAGACGGTCTTCGAGATGCTCAATCTGACCAGAACTTGTCGCGGCCTTTGCGGGCGGCCGCTGGCGTCGGCTCCGCAGACGATTCGCACTCCGACCAGCACTCAAAACACGGCGCGAAAACACGGACAGCCATTGACTCAGCAGCATGAAAAAGCCTCGTTATCGGAGAAAACGGGAGGACTTAACGCTAGCGGCCCGCAGCGAAATACCGTTTCAGCAGTGGTGCGAATTCAATAGTGTGGCGGAGTTTGATAGGATTTACCCGCACACTTCAAATGAACGGTCCCCGCACAATCGTCATTTTTAACCACATTAACTCAGAACTTGCTCTCCGCAGTCGTCTGGCGAGCGGTCCGTGGGTGTCACGACCGGGCCGGGGCGGTCCTTAGTGGCTTTTCAGCGAAATTTTTCGGATTTTGCGATGAGTAATGCTCGTCGGCGGCGCGTGTTGCTATGCCGAGAGCCTCCTGGCTGCGGGAGACTGGCAGGCAAGCGATTCTGCGAGCATCATTCGGAAGGACATATTTAACCGCGGGCCGCGGCTGGTTCTCCGTCAGAGCTAAGAACAGGGGTTTTTGATTCCCGCAGAGTCCTGTCCTCGCGAAGGCGGGGGGCGGGAATCCCGAGCGTCGAAAACCGGATTCCCGCCCCCGCGGGAATGACGGTCAACCCCAAATTGAAGGTCTGACAAAGCACGAGTGTTTCCGCATCGAAGATCTGAGTTTTCAATTGGATCGACAGCGGAAGCGGCACCGTGAGTTTGACGCGTCCCTCAGTTCTGCAGCGATACTCCTCCCGTGAACACCTCCGGATGCCCACCTCGCAAAGTCCTGATCCAGTATGTCACGGGCACATTGCGCGATGTCGAGGCTGGCACTTTGCGGCAGCACCTGGAGACGTGCGATGCCTGCACTCAGTCGCTGAACGGCCTGACATCGCCGGGCGGTGCTCCGAACCGGCCTGTACCGCATGACCCACCGGCAGCCGAAACACTTCCGGAATGGGCGCTGTTGTCAGGTGGCGTTGAAAATTCCCCCGCCGCCGCGGTGACCCGGTTTCGCCAGCGGGTTGCGGAGCACGTCGAACCAGGTCAGCGACTCGGGCAGTATGAGCTGCTGGCGGTGCTTGGACGCGGCGGCATGGGTGTGGTGCTGAAGGCAAGGCACGTCAAACTGGATCGCGTCGTGGCGATCAAAGTTTTGTCGCCGAACATCGTGCAGAATACAGAAACGCTCCGGCGGTTCGAGCGGGAAATGCAGGCCGTTGCTCGCCTTGACCAGCCTCACATCGTTCGCGCGTTCGATGCCGACGAGATCGACAACATCCACTTCATGGTGATGGAATTCGTCGACGGCATCGACTTGTCAGCACTCGTCAAGAGACGCGGACCGCTGCCGGTTCCGGACGCGTGCGAGCTTGTTCGTCAGGCTGCTGTGGGCCTGCAGCACGTTTACGAAAACAACATGGTCCATCGCGACCTGAAGCCCGGGAATCTGATGCTGACACCGGCCGGGCTTGTGAAGCTGCTGGATCTGGGACTGGCCCTGTTCTATTCGGCATCCGCGGATGGCACCGAGCTGACTGCGACCGGTCAGTTGATGGGGACGATCGACTACATGTCGCCCGAACAGGCCGACAACACTCACGCTGTCGATATCCGATCGGACATCTACAGCCTGGGAGCCACTCTGTTCGCGCTGCTGGTTGGTCACGCGCCGTTTGGTGGCGTGAAGTACAAATCGCAGTTTCGCAAAATTGCCGCGCTGGCGACTCAGACGGCACCTTCGCTGCAGAGTTTCCGGGCCGACGTTCCGCGTGATCTGGCGGACATCGTGGCGAAAATGCTGGCTCACGATGTTGGACAGCGAGTCGCGACGCCTCAGGAAATGATTGAGCATCTGCTGCCGTTCTGCCCCGGAGCGGATTTGGCCGCGCGGTTTCGGGAGGCTGTGGAATCGCCCCGTTTCGTGGCAGGTTCGTCGTCGCTCAGCATGGAAGAATCTTCGTCACTGCTGCGTCCCGATGCGCCGACGATCGATCATCCGTTCGGCATGTCTGTTCCCACGGTCTCACTGCGGGCCGTGTCAGCCACAGATCGGCAGCCTCGCGCGGCGGTTGTCGCGGGCGGTGCTGCCTCGCTGCCCCGGACTGACGGTATTACCTCGCTGCACGGAATTGACGGTGTTACCTCGCTGCACGGAACGCACGGTGTTGCACCGATATTGCCGCCACGTAGAGCATGGCGGCACATCGCTGCGGCAGCGCTGTTGGTGTTGCTGATCGGCCTGCTGGCGTGGACGCCGCTCATGAACCGGGACCGCATTGATTCGCAGTGGCAGGCTGGTCAAACCGCCGCAGAGGTTCCCGCTGGAAACTCTACGTCCGTCGGCGCTGGCTCCGGTCAGCCGGCATCTGACGGCAGTTCGCTGATTCCGCCAGACGCCACCGCAGCGTCACCTGTGGTTGCTGAGGCAGAGCGGGGGCATCCCTCGAAACCCGCCAGCCGGATCGCTGGCGAAGCCGTTGAACGCCTGCGGTCGGCGACAGCCACGTCCAATGACCTTCACGACATCTGGGACCTGCTGGAAGCCAGCGCTGATCCGACGATTCGCACGTCTATCATCCACCAGGCAGCCGCGGCCGGAGTTGATCCGCTGCGACTGGCGGAACGACTTGAGAACGAACAGCGACCTTCAGTTCAGGCGGCGCTGCTGCTCGCGCTGGGGGACTATCAGGACTCTGCGGCGCTGGATGAGGTCCGTCGCCCGTTGATGCCGGTGTTGTTGGAGTGGTTTCGAACGAAAGACGATCCCGGTCTGCATTCTGCAGCGGAATGGTTGCTGCGACGATGGGGCTGCGTGAATGAGATCGAAGCGGCCATGCCCGTCCTGCAGCAGCGCCCGCTTCCTCGTCACGGCGGCTGGTATGCCACGCTGCAGGGAGACACAATGGTCGTAATTCCCGGGCCGGCAACGTTCACGATGGGATCGCCTGAAGACGAAGCCGATCGCATTTCCGACAAGCCGCTGCAGGACGAAACACGCCACACGGAAACGATCCCGCGGACGTTTGCCATTGCGACCAAAGAAGTGACTCGTCAGCAGTTCTTTGAGTGTCGGCCGGACTACTGGAAACGGCCGGCACCGTCTCGACCGCACCTGCCGCACAACAACTGCACCTGGGACGCCGCGGCCTGGTACTGTAACCGTCTCAGCGAACGGGAAGGAATTCCTGAAGATCAGTGGTGCTACGAATTCGTGCCGGACGGCGACGAAAAGCTGATGCAGGAACGCCCCAACGCGCTGAATCTGGCGGGTTACCGGTTGCCGACAGACTCGGAGTGGGAACTGGCTTGCCGTGCCGGAACACTGACAGCGCAGCCGTTCGGCCGGGATCGCACCATGCTTGCTCATTACGCGTTCGGTGACGACCAGGCGAAGGGAGATCTGCAGCTTCCCGCTCAACTGAAGCCCAACGAGCTTGGGCTGTTCGACATGCTTGGGAACATCTCAGAGTGGGCTCACGACACGATTCAGAAGGATGCCGGTCGTGTGGCAAGGCGACTGCGAGGCGGTTCGGTCTGGACGCCGCCGTCCGGACTGCGATCCGCGGCGCGATACCACTACGATCTGGGCTACACGAACGATCGAGCTGGCTTTCGCGTTGCTCGGACGATTGTCAGTGTGCCCCGGCAGGATGAGCCGTACGACCTGCTGGCTGGACCGCCAGCGGACCTGAGTGATCCGGCGACCGTGCCGGACGAAACCGCCTTTGAGGCGTTGGAGTTTCAGGACGCTGTGACGCTGGGTTCATGGGATCGAGGCTCTGTCCCGGCACGGTGGTTCCGTATCCGCAATAACAGCGATCAGGGCATTACGTTGCGACCACATGCCGTCGGCCAGGGAATCCAGTTGGAATCTGCGTCGCCAGCGACCGTGGCTCCGGGCAATACCTGGGCGTTCTCGATCAGGCTCGACGACACGCACATCGGCTACCGCTCAACGAGCCTTATTGTCGAAGTGAGTGATCCACATGAGACTCGGAGTGTCAGACTCGACGTAAACGGCTGTATCAATGGCGCGGCAGCTGTGCTCATGGAACGAGACCATCTGGGCGCAGACGGAATTTTCTCATTCGGTGCGGTCCCGCGAGGAACCGTCATCCGTCATACGTTCGCAGTGGTCAACAACGGTAATCGTCCACTGAACGTTCGAAATGTTGTACTGCCCGCGGGCTTTCGGCTGGTCGGGAAGTCACCAGGGAAGATCGACAGCCACGGTTTTGGCCACATCACGGTAGTCGTCGATACGGACGTTGTCGGCGACAAGGCCGGCGTGCTTCAGATTCATTCAGACGACCCGGCCCGGACGTTGACCGAGTTGCCGCTGGCTGCCAGCGTGGTCAGTTCAACCAGCTTCAGTACGCCAGGTGTCTTCCGCGACGGGCTGTGGATGTTCGACAGCAATTTTGATTCGGAACCCGACGAGCAGTTCCACTTCGGACTGCCCGGCGACACTCCGGTGACCGGCGACTGGAACGGCGATGGTATCGGGGACGTTGGCATCTGCCGTGCAGGGGAACGCGGCATGATGATCTGGAAGCTGTGTCTGCGAAGCCGGAACGCAGACGCCGGCGTCGAACCGCAGATCTTCCAGGAGTTTTCATTCGGCTCGAACGGAGGCCTGCCATTGTCAGTCCGTCAAAGCGGCAGCCGCATCAGCAGCGCCGTTGTTGCCTGCAAATCGGCCGAGAAGGATCAGTTGCGGTGGCTGTTCCGCACTCCATCGGGAGACGAAAGTGAAGTCTTCCAACTGCCCGCACACGGCACACCCGTCGTGGGGGACTGGGACGGAGACGGCTCCAGCGATCTGGCCTCGGTCCTGCCACCCGTCAACGGCGGGCCTCGCAACTGGCTGATCCAGCGAAAGCACGAGTCGCAACTGCTTGCCGAGTACTCGTTTGGTATCGAGGGCGACATCCCAATCGTCGGCGACTGGGATGGCGACGGCGTCGATGAGGTCGGCGTGTTCCGAGTGATGGACGGCGGTGCCGCTGAATGGATGCTTGACATCGCGGGTGACGGCCACCTGTCCGAGCGCGAATTTCGGTTCGGTCAGCAGGGGGATCTGCCCGTCGTGTTATCGGGGTTGATTCAGCAGGAAGCGGCTCCGTAGTAACTGCTCATGCGAATGGAACCCACCGTCGGCTGGCTTCACGCCTGGTTGAATGACGATCGCTGATGGCGATAATCGGTCGCAAATCGCCAGTCACCGCCCCGGAGTGCCCGCCATGCCATCAAGGTCCATATCGCGTCGCGAAGCCATCAGGACCGGAGTTGCCGGAGTCGGTCTGGCCACGGCCAGACCCGCAGCAGGGCAACCGCATGTGCAGCCCGCGGCCGGCTCACCAGTTGTCAGCGACTGGCACACCACTCACGATCGACTCTGGCTGGGTGCCGCCTTCTGGGCCAACCCGATGGAAGACTGGAGCATCGTCGACGGAGGCGCGGAGTGCAGCAGCACGCGCGGAGGCCGAAACGTACACCTGCTGACTCATCAGGTTACAAACCCCGCGGACCGGTTTCGCATGTCAGTGCATGTCCGGCAGCTTCAGGCCGGGGCTGGTGACGCAGGGGCTGGTTTTCGCATTGGAATTCGCAGTGATATCGGCGAACACCGCAGCAGTTGCTTTGCGGGAGGCGGCATCTGCGCGGGAATTGTCAGGGGACGGCTCTTGCTACACGGGCAGACTCAGGCGATTGACAACTTCCCCGCAGAACAGCTTGCCGAACGCGGCCTGATCCTCTCGCTGACAGGGGAACCGGAGGGCGACCGCTGTCGGCTCACGCTTGCGGTCACCGACACGACCGGCCGGGAACCTGGAACGATAACCACTTCGGTTCCTCAGGAGGCGGTTCGCGGCAACGTGGCCATCGTCAGCAACCTTACGGCAAAGCCCGCGCAGGAATGCGAAACACGTTACCGATTCACCGACTGGAGGGCCAACGGTGATGCGTTCACGGTGACACCGGACAACCGCTTCGGCCCGATCCTGTGGTCGATGTATTCGCTCAGCGATTCCCGTTCACCGGACGGGTTTGTGCTGAAGATTTCGGCGTTGACTCCGCCGCTTGGCCGGGACGATGACGATTCCGTCGAGCTGCAGGTCAGCCGCGATGGTGTTTGGAAGTCGCTGGGCCACGCTCGGCTGGATCCTGACGCATGGACGGCGACTTTCCGGGTCATTCAGTGGGACGCAACGGCTTCTGCGGACTATCGCCTGGTTTACCGTGAACGCCGTCGCAACGGTCCGGCGCGGGAATCCGTCTGGCAGGGAGTCATCAGGCCCAGTCCGGGCGGACGCCCGGTCCGCCTGGCAGCGTTGACGTGCCAGAAGGATTACGGATTTCCCTACGAACCGGTCGTCGACAACCTGCGAAAACTGGATCCTGACCTGCTGTATTTTTCGGGTGATCAGCTTTACGAAGATCACGGCGGCTTCGGCCTGATTCGCGAACCGGCTGACCGTGCGATTCTGAACTACCTCCGCAAGTACTACATGTTCGGCTGGGCTTTCCGCGGCATGATGAAGGATCGCCCGACGCTGTGCATTCCGGACGACCACGATGTTTTTCAGGGCAACATCTGGGGGGAAGGCGGAGCCCCGATGAAACACACCGATCAGGGAGCGTCGTCACTGGGCGGGTACAGAGAACCGGCGCGGATGGTGAATGTCGTCCACAAGACCAACGCTGCTCACCATCCAGACTTTTTCGACCCGACTCCGGTGCTGCAGGACATCAGCGTCTACTACGGCGACATGGTTTTTGGCGACGTCAGCTTTGCAGTCATCGCGGATCGCCAGTGGAAGTCCGGGCCGGAACACGTCGACACTGGCGGCGGTCGTGCCGATCATGTGACAGATCCCAACTTTGACACGTCCGTCCTGGACAAACCCGGATTGATCCTGCTGGGTGACCGTCAGGAGCAGTTTCTGAAGCACTGGGTCGAAGACTGGAGGGCTCACCGCATGAAGGTGCTGCTCAGTCAGACTGTGTTTGCTGCCGTGGCGACCCATCACGGCAGCTACGACGGATATCTCAAAGCCGATCTGGATTCCGGTGGCTGGCCACCGACGGCTCGCAACAACGCCATTCGAATCATCCGCCGAGGAATGCCGCTGCACATCAACGGCGACCAGCACATGACGTCACTCGTTCAATACGGAACCGAACAGCAGCGCGACAGCAACTGGAGCTTTTGCGTGCCGGCGATTTCCGCAGGCTACCCGAGATGGTGGCGGGCGGATGAACTGGGGATTTCTCATCAGAATCGTCCGTCGCACGGACTGGCCAACACCGGCGAATACGTTGACAGTTTCGGGAATGCGGTTTACGTCTATGCCGTTGGAAATCCGGAAGTCGGCACGAAGAAGAATCGCTACGAGCTGGCCCATCAGAAGGGCAGCGGGTTCGGGCTGGTGACGATCGATCCGCAGGCAAAGACCTATCGTGTGGAAGCGTTTCGCTTTCTGGTGGACGCCACAGACGGCGACGCCAACAACCAGTTTCCCGGCTGGCCCGTCGTGTTGCACCAGTCGGAGAATCACGGTGTCAACCGGTTGTCGTGATCTGTGGAGCGAACTGTGAAATTGCGATGTCTGCGAAGAGCTGTGCCCGCTCGACAGATTGCCATTCTCCCGCTACCCGGAATCCTGGCGGAATGTTAACACGGATTGGGAGAGTTCAGATTAGTATGGAAACACGCTCGTGACCGGGGATGTCACGACGTTTGGTCGACAGGAATTCAGTAGGGAAACTTCGGAACGGAACGTCCCCATGCGTGTGAATCGCTGCCCTCGTTGTCAGGAACGTTTTGAGCTTTTCGAGGCAAAATCGCGACTGCTGCAAACGCTTTATGCGCTAATCCATCGCCGGTGCATCCGCTGCTGGCGCTGCGGCAGACTGTTTTCTGTGCCTCGTCACGGCACCGTCCTTGAGAACGACTGATGACGCTTGAGCGCAGGGGACTCACCGATTCGCGGCGAGCAATTCTGCAATCTGCACGGCGTTCGTCGCGGCTCCCTTGCGCAGGTTGTCGGATACGCACCAGAACGACAGCCCGTTCGGGTGCGACAGATCGCGACGGATTCGACCGATGAAGACGTCATCGCTGCCACTGCACGTTGACGGCATCGGGTAGCGCCCGTTCGCCGTGTCGTCGATCACTGTGATTCCAGCCGCTGCGGCAAACAGCTCGCGGGCTTCGTCGACGCTGACGGGCCGCTCGGTCTCTACCGTGATGCTTTCGCTGTGGCAGTTGGCCACCGGAATGCGGACACAGGTCGGGCACACCATGATCGAATCGTCGCCGAAGATCTTGCGGGTCTCGTACAGCATCTTCAGCTCCTCGCTGGTGTAGCCGTCTTCCTTCAGGCTGCCGATCTGCGGAATCGCGTTGAAGGCGATGGGATGTGCGAAGATCTGGTACTGATAATCCGTGTTGGCAAGCGCGGCGCGCGTCCCTTCCTGCAGATCGGTATTGCCCTGCAGCCCGGCACCACTCGTCGCCTGATACGTGCTGACGATAACGCGACGAATGCGGGCCGCGTCGTGCAGCGGCTTCATTGCCACGACCATTTGAGTCGTTGAACAGTTGGGGCTGGCGATGATGCCCTTCGCGTTCAGGGCCGCCTGCGGATTGATTTCGGGGACAACCAGCGCGACGTCCGGCTTCATTCGCCAATAGCCGGATTCGTCGATCACGGTGGCTCCAGCCTTGACCGCAGACGGCAGGAATTCTGCTGCGGTGTCATCCGGTGTGCTGGAAATCACCAGATCGACACCGGCGAAGCACTCATGCGTCAGTTCTTCGACCGTGATCGATTGTCCCGCGAATGCAATCTGCTGGCCGGCACTTCGAGCGGATGCGAGGAACCGCCACGTCTTTGCCGGAAACCGGCGCTGTTCCAGCAGTTCACGAATGATCGTTCCAACGGCACCAGTGGCACCTACGACAGCGACAGTTTCAAACACGGCAGTTCCTGAAGTGAGATTATTGAACCAAAACGAAGCAACGAGCGCCGGCGTGCGCAGTGGCGGCCTGGTTTTTGTGGCAATCCGCGAACCGAAACGTGTACACTGCGCCACAGCATGGGAAATTTGCCGCCCGAGGCCGGACAATCAGGCAAAGTGAGCGGACATCATGCATCAGACTCCGGGCGGGAAAATACCGTTCGGGCTGTTTTCTGCAATTTCTCCCGGACTTCAATTTTCTCAGACAAAGATTCTCTGAGAAACGTTCCTAAGGGTCAGCCGTGTCGGCGGAAACAAGAACAGAGTTCCACGCGGAGTTTCAGGCGTGTGTGCTGATTCTGACCAGCGACACGAACCAGGCACTGGCAAGGCTGTTCGACCTGACGGCACAGCGTCTGGTTCGATTGGCCATGACAGTCACCAGGAATCAGCCGGATGCTGAAGATGCCGTGCAGGGAGCGTTTTCACGCATTGCACGCAAACCCAGACTTCTGGCCAGGGCAGACACCCCGTGGCCGTATCTGATTCGGACGGTTCGCAACGAGTCTCTCAGGATCGTGCAGAAACGTCGAACGGCGCGGCTGGGGGAAATCGACTCGGCCGGTCCGCAACCCACCGCGGAATCGATTCTTGATCGCGAAGAAACCGCCGAACGAGTGCGGCGGATTCTGGAAACTCTGCCGAAACCACAATACGACGTCGTCATCCTGAAACACTGGGAAGAGCTGACTTTCGCTGAGATTGCGGACGTTCTGGGAAAATCTCAGAACACGGTCGCCAGCCGCTATCGGTATGCGATGGAGAAGCTTCAGCGCAGCCTTGAACCTGTGATCAACGACCACCAGCCACCCTCACCTGCTCGCCAGGCCCAGCCCGAAGAATCTCGTGTAACATGACCAACATTGACCGCAACCTGCCGGAACCACGTTTCCCTGAACACGCACTGATTCGTGATGCGGCACCAAATCCGCGTCTGTCCGCCGGATTCCGCGACCGGGTACTGACCGAATGCCAGGCCACTGTGCGGATCACGCGAAGGGAATTCCGGCAGCGAGTCACGCTGTCAGCCGCTGCCGTCTGCTGCCTGGCGCTGCTGATGTTGCTGGGATTTCCGTCGTCTCCGCAGTCCGTCGTCGAATCTCCGCCGCCCGCGGAAGAACATGATTCGTCGCCGACGGAATCGCATTCCCTGGGAAACTCGCAACTGGAAAGCCAGAGGCCGCGGCTCAGCGGCTCGGGACTGGCCGCTGACAAGGTTCGGCCCGATCCAAAGTCAGAACTGCAACAAATGGACGAGCTGATGGAAGGCCTGCAGAACCGCACTCAGCAGCTTCTGGATGCCAACATGTTTCCGCAGTTCTGACATCGCCGTGGCGGAAAACTGTTCCCAACACGCATGGCTGCGCCGTCCAACGGCGATTCTCATGGCCAGCCGCGTTTTCAGTCACGAAAACCAGGCGGGCGGCCGAAGTCGATAGGGCGGCATTGTTCGGCAGATTCTGCAGGAGCAGCGATGGCACTCCGCGCAGAACCTCCTCCTTCCTTCGAACTGGTTTCGCATGCACCCGGATCGCAAAGTCGGATTTGCGATGGGCATTCTTCTGATTGGCGTTGTGGCTGCCTTGTTCTTTCGGAACGAACGGCTGCTGCCGGAAGACATGCCTTCTGTGAACCGCGAGCGAGAACTCAACGAGCGACTTCGCGAACGCGACGTCGCCGTCTACCTGAATGATGAGACGTCCGCTGATTCCGGGGCCGGTATACCGGCACCGCATCCGGAGGGAGGTCATGCGTGGACGCTGCGCGAATTCTTCAGCGAATTGCAGCAGCGCAACAGCGGAGTTCCGGCACCCGTTGGCCGTCAGCCTGACTTGTCAAAGTCGGAGTCTGTCCGGCAAGCCACGGTGCCACTCGATTCTGCGTCCCGCTTTGCTGTTCCGGGTCACAGCCACGCGCAGGTCTCAGACGACAAGAAGGATGATTCCCTCGTGGTGGCAACCCCGTCCGCCGCAGAGCCGTCGTCGGAAACCGTCGCGCCGGCAGGTGCTTTCGACACGTTCCCGGAAACGTCGGCGAATGCCACATCGACCGTGGAATCGGCGAATGTTCCGGCAGCAGGCACGTTCGACGAGTACACCGTGCAGTACGGTGACACGTTGTCCGGAATCGCCGACCGCTTCCTGGGTTCCCCGCAGAAGTATCGCGAACTGTACGACGCCAACCGCGACCGACTACCCAGTGCCGATCGTCTGCAGGTCGGCAAGGCGATTCGGATTCCACGCGCCATGCATTAGGCGAGCGGCAGATGAGGATTTACCGGTCACGTTCGCAGGTGAGCCGTCGGTGCTAGCCCAATGTCACTCACTTTAGCGGGTGTTGGCGTCCCGCGCCGATCCGCAATGACCCGACGCTAACGCGTTCGGCTCAGGTAGATCCTGTTCTGCCGCTCGCCTAACGTCATAACGGCGTCGACGATTTTCGAAATTGTTTAACCGCGTGCCGCCCACGGGCCGCGCGTTGTGCCGGGCGAAACTTGCGGCCCTCGGGGCACGCGGTTGCGAATCAACCGCCCGGGCTATTCATCCGTCACGCAGCCCTCGGACGCCGACTTCACGGTCTTGATGTACTTGAACAGTGTGCCGCGTGTGGCCTTGAACGGCGGAGCGGTCCAGGCGGCTCGGCGTTTTTGCATTTCTGCCTCGGACACATCAACGTTGATCTCGTTCGCTTCCGCGTCGACGGTGATCGTGTCGCCATTCTGAATCAGGGCGATCGGGCCGCCGACCTGGGCTTCCGGCGTGATATGGCCGACGATGAAACCGTGGGAGCCGCCGCTGAAGCGACCGTCTGTCATTAACGCCACGTCACTGCCGAGGCCGGCACCCATGATTGCGGAAGTCGGCGTCAGCATTTCCGGCATTCCGGGTCCCCCCTGCGGACCTTCATAGCGGATGATGACGACGTCGCCTTTCTTGATCTCGTTATTTTCCAGCCCCTTCAGCATGTCTTCTTCGGAATCGTAGACTCGCGCGGTGCCGGAGAACTTCAGGCCTTCCTTGCCGGTGATTTTGGCCACCGAACCTTCCGGAGCTACGTTGCCTCGCAGAATGCGCAGGTGGCCGGTTTTCTTGATTGGTTTCTCGACGGGCTGAATAATTTCCTGGCCATCTGTCAGGCCGGGCAGATCGGCGAGATTCTCGGCCAGCGTCCTGCCTGTGACCGTCATACAGTCGCCCTTGAGAAAGCCTTTTTCCAGCAGATACTTCAGCACGGCCGGAGTACCGCCGACGGTGTGCAGATCTTCCATCACGTACTTGCCGCTGGGCTTCAGATCGGCGATGAAGGGAACACGGTCGCTGACACGCTGAAAGTCATCGATCGTCAGGTCAACGTCCACCGCGCGAGCCATTGCGATCAGATGCAGGACCGCGTTGGTGGAACCTCCCAGAGCCATCACCGTGACCATCGCGTTCTCGAAGGCGTCGCGGGTCATGATGTCTCGCGGCTTAATGTCACGTTCCAGAAGAATTCGGATGGCTTTGCCGGCGTTGAGACATTCTTCCAGCTTGGCCGGATCTTCGGCGGGGATCGACGAACTGTACGGCAGGCTCATTCCCATGGCCTCGATGGCCGACGCCATTGTGTTGGCCGTGTACATGCCTCCGCAGGCTCCGGCACCGGGGCAGCTCTTACGAACAATCTGCTGCCGTTCTTCGTCGCTGATGGATTTCGCAAGATACTCGCCGTAGGACTGAAAGGCAGAAACGATGTCGAGCTTCTCGCCTTTTGCTCCGCAGCCGGCTCGGATGGTGCCGCCGTAGATCATGATCGACGGACGGTTGAGGCGTCCCATGGCCATCACGCAGCCGGGCATGTTCTTGTCGCAGCCGGGAAGGGAAATATTCGCGTCGTACCACTGGGCACCCATGACGGTTTCGATGGAATCGGCAATCAGATCGCGCGACTGCAGCGAGAAGCTCATGCCCTCCGTGCCCATGGAAATCCCGTCGCTGACTCCGATGGTATTGAATCTCATGCCGACCATGCCGGCCGCGTCGACGCCTTCCTTGACCTTCGCGGCCAGGCCCAGCAGGTGCATGTTACAACTGTTGCCTTCGTACCAGACGCTGGCGATGCCGACCTGCGGCTTGTTCATGTCTTCGGCGGTCAGGCCGGTGGCGTAGAGCATCGCCTGAGACGCTCCCTGACTGCGAGGTTGAGTGATTCGGCTGCTGAATTTGTTGAGTTGGGCCATTTCTGATTTTTCGATTTTCGATGCTTGATTGGGGATTCGCGGGATACCGAGCGACGAAGAATAGCAATGCAGCGCGGGGCGCTCGACCAATGCCGGCGGCATTTTGCGGTCATTTCGTCAGCAGTTCGTACTGCAGCCTGGCGACGTGCCACATGAAGTTCGGGCCGAAGCCGTTGCGGCGCGGCCACTGGTGAGCCGTCGCGCTGCTTAGAAATCCGATAGCGCGCTGCCGGGGCTGCGTGTCGGCAGCAATGTTCGCCTCGTCCGGCTGAACGGCCAGATGCATGCCGATGTACAGTTCCGTGTAGAACAGGCGCTTGTCGCGTTCAGCGGCCGGCAGGTCAGCAGGAATCGCCTGCAACGCGTCGTCGGCCGTCAGGCTTCCGTCGAATATGCGATACACCGCAGGAAACGGTTCGCGATCATCCTTGTCGTAGCGAATCAGTTCCTTCGCCGCGTTCTCTGCTCCCGACGCCTTGTACTGAGACAGGTATCTCCAGATGCCGTTTTCCCGATCGACGTCGTCGAAGCTGTGGTATTTTTCAAATTGTTCCGCGGCGGCCTGCGGCTGATCGGCGAAGAACAGTGCGATGCCAAGCCGCCAGTGCGATGCATCGAGTTCCGGCTGAAGCGTCACCATCTGCCGGTACTCAGCGACAGCCTCATTGAAACGGCCGAGAAAGAAGTACGCGTCGCCGCGGCGAGCATGCACCTGCACCGCGTTCGCATCGGTGTCGTTGGGAACGGGAAGAGCCGCCAGTTGTTGTTCCAGCGACTCACGCAGCTGCTGACGTTCTGCAGCCGGCAGCGGATGCGTCGCGGTTTTCGTCGCGCTGTCAGCAACCTCCGCTGACTCCTGCGCGGATGCGCCGACAAAACCGGAGCGACACGCCAGTACCAGTGCGACGATTCCACACAGGCAGCAGATTGCCGATCGAATTCCAGCCATCGGATTTCCTTAGTCAGAAAGTGAAGAGCAGTCTTTCAGGGAAGACATTTCCCTGACCACGGATTTCTCGTAGAACGCGACGTAGAGGCACGCCATCACCTCCTGAAGTTCCCGCGCAAGGATCTGCGACAATGACGTACAAACAGCTTTTTCTGCTGATACTGACAATCTGGTCGGCTGAACTTTGTACCCGGCTGCTGTTCGATATGCTGCTGCCGCCGCAGATGGAGTATCGCACGGTCTACCTGGAACAGGATCCGAAGAAGCACCTGTTTCTGGGCAGCAGCCTGGGAGATCTCGGCGATCGCGGCTGGAAGATTGTGAGCGTCAATCCCGATCCCGACAACTCAAAGCAGATGATCGTCTTCATGCAGCGACAGACGATTCTGAAGCTGGGCGAGTAACCGGCAGGCCATGAAGATGATTCGACAACACCACTGCCCAATCTGCGACAAGCCGTTTCAGCAACCGGACGCGGCGGTCGACACGTTCTTTCCGTTCTGCAGTGACCGTTGCCGCCAGGTCGACCTGTTTCGCTGGTTCGGAGGCAAATACGCCGTCGTGGAAGAACTCGACCCCCAGGTCGCGGAATTTTTGCAGCACGATCCCGACATCGAAGTGGTTGACGACGGTTGAGACCTGAGGCGCGTGAAATCTCACTGACGCAGACTCAAACGCTGGCCGTGGCCGCTACGTGACCGGTGCTACCGGCATCGGCGGGTGAACGTCTATGCTCGGCAACTGCTGGCTCGGAGCGCCATCGCACTGATCGCCGGCTCTGACGGGACGTGTTCGGAACTCCTGGCTCCTGGCGTCGGGCTCCTGCCTCCAGGTTACCGAGACTGCGACTTCTGCCAGGACGTCCAGAACTCGGGGGCGGACGTCTTTCGCCACAGCGCCAGAGCGTTGCCGACGTGTGAGTAATACGTGTAGTTGCTGGCAATGGTTTCCTGCGGTGTTTCCAGAGTATTCGCAATGATCCAGTCCGCGGCGGCCACGATGCATTCGTGCGGCGGATGCAGTTCCTGCGGAGCGATCGCCAGCCATTCCAGATGATGACCGGTCGAGATTACCCGGCGGTAGATTTGTTCCTCGGGGTCAGCATTGGCCGTCGCGTCGGCACCGTCCACCCAGTTTGGCGGCCAGGAACCGTCGGGCGACTGAGCGGCGATGATCAGATCGCGCACGTCGGTCAGATAGGCCAGCACCTCCGCTTCGACTTCGTCGGACAGGACGTCGTCGCCGAATTCCTCGTCAAGCCGCACCAGCATCATCAGCGAGAACACTCGGTGAGTTCCCAGGCAGACTCCGTGCCGCTTGTGATTTCGCATGAGTCGACGAGCGATCAGGTCGAAGGAGACTTCTCGCCCCTGTCCGTTGTGCCAGCGCGTCGTGTGCTGCGGAATTAAGAAGGAAGCGAAGGCCATTGCCGACCATTCGGTTTCGCGTTCGTCCAGCCGGAAGTCTCGCAGAGCTTCCGACAACATCTGCTGCACCGTCGTGCGGCGAGCGGCAGTAAACACGGGAGCGTCCAGTGTCACACCGCCTTCGGACAGCGATGCCAGCATGTGATCGTGATGAACAGACGTGCTGGAATCTTTCCCCCAGCGCACGTGAACGCCTTCGTCGTTCGGTTCGAGAATCGGTTCGGCATCGTCTCCCCACGACCGAACATACTGCCCGCTGTCCAGCAGGTAGTCGCGCATCGCTGGCCCGGAGATCAGATCGGGGTCGTGGAACTGGATCTCTGCCCCCCAGACTCGCAGCGCGTGTTCGACGAAGTTTGGCCGCAGTTTGTGGCGGTCAAAGCGAGGCACGATCTTCTGCAGGACCGCGGCCAGTTCGTCATCGGACACAACCGTCGAGTCATCGTAAAACGGCTGAACTTTGACGGGAGTGTTGTTCGTCAGGACAACATCCGTCAGCGGGCGCTTCGCCTGAATTTCGGCCTGAATGACCTGTCGGCGGTGTTCGGGCAGCAGCAGCCATGCGGCGATGAAGGCGACCGCGAAGACCGCCTGAACGGCCAGCGCGGTCCGGGTTGTGATTTTCTGCGAGTTGTTCATTTTCGATCGTGCTTACTCGATGAGTTTCCTGCGCTGCAGCACCACGGCCTGAGCGTCTGCGTAAAGCTGCTGCCAGTCGCCGCTGTCGGTGGCCAGCGTGATCAGCCTGTCGTTGCGCCCCTTCTCGACGATCAGCAGATTGATTCCGTAGCGGTCCAGGAGGCCGTTCCAGTCGGACGGTGCGCTCAGCAGCCGCATGTAGTCGTTCCAGACTTCTTCGGGGATCACGTGAACGTGCAGGTTCACCATCGGCCGAACGTCTGCCGGACCGAACTGCATGATTGCCCCGGCCCACTCGGCCGGTACGAAGGCGATTCCCGGCGGCAGCGATTCGGCGGAATTCAAAAACGCGATCGTGTTCAACGGCGTTTGCCGCGACAGGGCTCGTTCCGGCGCTGGAACTTTGCCATGCACGGCCTGAACTCCCAGGGTCGTCAGAGCGAAGAACACCCAGCACAACCCGACGTTCACGACCGTCCACAGTCCGGTGCGAACCCGAGCCTGCGTCGGCCGTTGCCGCTTGAGGACGGCACGCCATGCAGCAGCACCGTGAGTGGCGATCGAAACAGCCATCACCGGAGCCCACCAGTTAATCATTCGCGATGACCACAGCGCCATGGCTCCCGTGATCAGCAGCAGCATCGCTTCGTCGGCCCGCAGCCGGCGAGGGCTGAGCTTCACGACGACAAAGAGCAGGCACACCATCGTCGCGGCAACCTGGCCCTGCTTCATTCTCAGCGTCATCGCGTCCCACTCGAACATCGTGCGAACGTTGGGATTGCCGCCCACCTGCAGCACCGCGTGGTAGATGTCCAAACCATAGGGATTCAGCAACGCCGCTGCGGCGCACAGTTGAGTCGTCAACACCAGCCTCAGAAACCTGCGGCTGCGAAACGCGACCTTCACCGAACGGGTTCGCAGCAGGACTTCCAGCCACCTGCCTGCTCCGGCCACCGCCATTGCCAGCAGGCCGACAGAAAACGACCCGTGGCAATTGGCCCAGATGGCGAACATCAGCGGCAACAGGAACCACGCGACCTTTTGTCGCGGCCCGCCGGTCGTCAGATGTGCGATCAAAATGCAGAAGAACAGCACGCCGATCAGTTGCGGTCGCACCGCCAGAAACTGCTGCAGGTTCATCCACAGAAAAATGCCGCCCGCCAGCAGTCCGAACACGGCCGATCCACTGCGACGCGCACCTGCCCAGGCGATGAAGCCGATCGCCAGCACGATGGTCAGCCCGCAGGCAAACTGAATTCCCGCGATTCCAAGGCTGTTGAACAGCGACGCCATTCCCACCTGAGCCAGCCATGCCGTATTGACCAGCGGCATTCCGGCAGCCAGCGTCAGCAGCGGCTCGGTACCGGGCAGGGATCCGTTTTGCAGGATGTGCTGTCCGTACTGCACGTGGTCCCACAGGTCCGTGTGCCACAGGGGACGATTGGCGAAGACCAGCAGCAGCGTTCCCAGCACAACGACGAACACAGCGGAGACCGCGGGCGTGCGAATCCAGTCCGGAGTTTTGTCTTCCAGAACGGAGGCGTCCGGCAGTGTATCTGCGCGAGAATCGGGCACGTCGTCCTGCATGGAAGGCGGTTGTCGCTGAGGGGGTCGTTCAAGTGTCGCCGACATCGTAATTGTTCCGCAGGCCGTCGTCCGAACGAGAGGCAGTGCCCGGACGAGAATCGTGGTCGTGACAGAAGGTTACGTCACACGTCCCGGTCACTGGCGGCAAAACTGCTGACAGAGTTCGCGGGAAATCCTGCCACTGCGGTACGTCGTAGTGGCAGACAATGCGCAGGCAGCGCGGATTTGGGGGCTTCTGACGGTCAGAACGGTCGCCCCGAGTGAATTCAGAGCCGGTCCGGAGTTTTCGGAGTATAATTGAGCACGGTTTTTGCACCGGGTTCCGGCGAACGTTGCCGGGACTTCGCCTGCGAACATGACGAAGACATCGGTGTCTGTTTTGCAGACACTTCGACTTCTTGACGACAGCCGAACTGACGGTGACAATCGTCCGGGTCACAGCGTTCACGTTGACACGATTTCTTATCATCTCCCTCACGTGACAACCGCTGCGCGGTCAGACAGATCGGTCAGCATTCGACACGAGCGAAACAGAACCCGGATGGCAGAAGCGAGTATTCGGCTGCAAAACCCCGACGAAGCCCGGGAATTGTTCGGGCCTCAGGATCTGCACCTGCGACAATTGAGGCAGGCGACCGGTGCCAGCGTGGTATTGCGCGGCGATTCGATTCGGATTCTCGGCGACGCGACTCAGGTCGACCAGTGCCGTGACGTCCTGCACCAGTGGCAAAGCATTCTTCAGCGGCGCGAAGAACTGCGTCCCAGCGACGTGGAACAATCACTTAACCTGAACGTGGAGCCATCAGCATTGGCAACAGACACTCTGTACGGTAACGGCTACGACGTTGACGCGGCCGTGGCATCTCCGGCAGTTCCCAAAAACGAATCTCGCACCGCGGAAGCTCGCGCCGCGGAAGCTCGCAACGGTCGTGGCGGCCGCGACAGGGTCGGCACCATCCGGCCCAAAACCAAGGGGCAGGCAGTCTACGTTCAGACGATGCAGGATCATTCGCTGGTCTTCTGCGACGGACCAGCCGGTTGCGGTAAGACCTATCTGGCTGTCGCCATGGCGCTGCAGGCATTGCGTCAGGAAGAAGTGCGCAAGATTGTTCTGGTACGTCCCGCGGTTGAAGCCGGTGAGAAACTGGGGTTTCTGCCCGGCGACATGATTGCGAAAGTCAATCCGTTTCTGCGCCCGCTGCTGGACGCGATGAACGACATGCTGGAATTCGAACAGGTGCGGCGTTACATGAGCAACGACGTCATCGAGATCGCTCCGCTGGCGTTTATGCGGGGTCGCACGCTGAATGACACATTCATGATTCTCGACGAAGGCCAGAATACGACTGTCACTCAGATGAAGATGTTCCTGACACGGATGGGAGTAAATTCCCGCATTGTCGTGACAGGCGATGCCACGCAGAATGACCTTCCCGCCGGAGCGGCCAGTGGTCTTGATGACGGGATGCGGCGACTTGCGGCCATCGACGGGGTTGCCATTGTGAAAATGACCGGACAGGATATTGTGCGTCACCGGCTGGTCCGGGAAATCGTTTCGGCGTACGAAGCCGATGGTGCATCGGTCGCAGCCATGTGATCGCCGGTCGCATCGAATCGGAGACCAGCCAGCGCGGCGGACGCAACTCCGTCGGCAATTAACATCATGTCATTCTTTGGGACACGTCGCTCCCGCCAGACTCGGGTCTTTCGACCCACGCTGACCGTCTGGGAAAAAATCAACGCCGCCGTTCAGGACTACCGCATACTGACGCAGTTGCTGCTGGGTCTGCTGGCGGTGGTTGCGCTGCTGCTGGCGACTCAGTCGTGGCAATCGCGGTTTACCTTCCGCACCGGCCAGTTTGTTTCCGACGGTGTTTTGGCTCGCGTCGCGTTTCGTGTCGAGAACGCGTTGGAAACGCAGCGTGCCCGCGCTGAAGCTCTGGAAGATTCGCCGCTGCACTTCGTTCAGAAGGACGAAGTGCTGGCGACGCTCGTTTCGAATTTTCGCAGCCAGTTGAGCGAAGTGGCAAACGCAGCGACGGTCGACGCACTGCAGCCCGCCGTGGCTGCCGGCTTCGGACTGATGCCAGGAACGGATCCGGAGGCCGGCGCGAAGTTTCTGGCACTCAAGGCGCTGCTGACAGAATCCGGCAACGCCGTCGGCGATCAGATTGAGCAGTTATTTATCGAATTCCAGCAGTTTCTCGGGCCCACGCGGTTTGTCGGAATTCTGGAAGCCTCCTCGCTGGCACAGTGGAACCTGCCGGACGGACAGGTCAACCGTCAGCAGCCCATTCGCATTCTCGACAGTGTCGGTGAACTGAAACATTCCGGCATTCTGGCCGACATACTGCTGGCCGATCAATTGCGGGACACGGGGCAGCTCGGACGAAGCTGGAACACGTACCAGACGCTCAAACCCCTGCGGCCGTATGTCGAAGTCTGGCTGTCGAAAAACTTCAAGGGGCAGGTCTCCTATG
This sequence comes from uncultured Planctomycetaceae bacterium, assembly GCA_964531585.1. GTDB lineage: Bacteria > Planctomycetota > Planctomycetia > Planctomycetales > Planctomycetaceae > JAWKUA01. Next base: position 22,489 of record CAZHET010000022.1, read on the forward strand.
ACGCCGCCATGACCGAAACCCGCCGGCAGGAAGCTGCGGAAATGGTCGAAACGGTGTTCGATGCTTTTCCCGCGGGTACGGTTCTGGTTCCCGCGGAAACCCGCATCGAAAACGATCAGCAGCGGCAGCTACTGCGACTCGAATACGATACGTACGAAGAACAGGTCAGTTTCTCGGAACGCCTGGTGCGAGTCTTCGCGGCCGGACTGATGCTGACACTGCTGGTCGTGCTGTTCGGAACGTATTTGAAACGCTCGGCGGATCACCTGCTGAAGAATACCGTGGAACTGGCGGCGTTCGTGCTGATCTGCGCGTTCGCCGTCGGGATCAGTTGTATCCTGAGCCGCGATCCGTGGCGGGCGGAGATCATTCCCATCATGGCGGCCACCATGATCATGGCAATTGTCTACGACCAGATGATGGCCATTCTGACGGCGTTTTCCTTGTGCGTGCTGGTGTCCACGTCGACAGTCGGCCAGTTAAGTCACTTCGTTGTGATGATGATTATCTGTCTGGTCGCCGTGACGCCGCTGCGGCGCGTCTCATCGCGGCTGACGCTGATCAAGGCGGGATTTCTGATTGCCGCTGTGGCGTTCGTTTCCGTGTGGGGGATCAGCATCGTGGCGACTCCCGAGGCCGCGGATGTCTGGAACGATGCAGCCACGCTTTCTGAAGGCCTTAAGTTTGCCGGCTGGTCGCTGGTCTCCTGCTACCTGCTCGCCGGCAGTCTGCCGTTCATCGAGTCGGCTTTCGACATTGTGACGGATATCAGCCTGCTGGAACTGGGTGAAAGGTCGCATCCGCTGCTGCAGGAACTCGCTCAGCGCGCACCCGGCACCTACAACCATTCGATGAATGTCGCCATGATCGGCGAAACGGCCGCCGACGCCATCGGTGCCAACGGACTGCTGGTACGTGTTGGTGCCTACTTTCACGACATCGGCAAGATGCTGAAGCCCGAGTACTTCATCGAGAACATGGTGGAAGGACAGGAAAATCAGCACCGGAATCTGGCACCCGCGATGAGCACACTGATCATCATCGGGCACGTGAAAGACGGCTCCGAAATGGCCGAACAACACAACCTGCCGCAGAAGCTGATTGATTTCATTGAACAGCATCACGGCACGACACTGGTTCAGTATTTCTTCCACGAAGCGACAATGCGTCTGGACCAGGACCATCGCACTGACGCAGACGAATCCACGTTCCGATATCCCGGTCCGCGCCCGCAGTCTCGCGAAACGGGTGTGATGATGCTGGCGGACGCCGTCGAAAGTGCCAGCCGCAGCCTGAGCGAACCGACACCAAAACGCATTCAGTCACTGGTTCGGGAGATCACGCTTAAGCGACTGCTGGATGGCCAGTTCGATGAGTGCGGTCTGAAAATGAGCGAACTGCGAGTTGTCCAGGAATCGCTCGTCAAGACGCTGCTGGCCATTCATCACGGACGAATTCAGTACCCGGACCAGAAGACGGGATAAGTCCGCGGCCGGATGTTCTTGACCATTCACCAACCGAGACTTAAGCTGTTTGCAGATCTGTTACCCCAAAAAATCAGATTTTCCTGCCCCTGCCCACCCGCCTGATTCGCCTGCCGTCGATACTACCTGAGTAATAACGGTCGACCATCCACACTTTTCCCACCGCGAGGTCTCTGATGCTCACTATCCTCGGTCGCAAATCAAAGTTCTGTGATGGAGTCAGTCGCCGCGGCTTCCTGAAGATCGGGGGCCTGTCGATGGCGGCGGCCGGCGGAGTCAGCCTGGCCAGCATCATGAACGCGCAGGCGGCATCCGGCGTTCACAAATCCGACAAGGCGATCATCAATATCTTTCTGGGCGGCGGTCCTCCGCACCAGGATATGTGGGAAATCAAAACTGACGCACCGGCAGAAATTCGCGGCGAGTTCAGCCCGATCGAAACCAGCGTCCCCGGCATTCAGATCGGTGAATGTTTCCCGCGACTCGCCGCGATGATGGACAAGCTGGTCGTGATTCGGTCAGTCGTTGGCAATTCCGGTGCTCATGATGCGCATCAGTGTTTTTCCGGCTGGGATCGCCGCAGTCTGTCCTCCGTCGGCGGACGTCCGGCAATCGGTGCTGCTCTGGCGAAAATCCACGGTGCAACGGATCCCGGAATTCCAGCGGCTGTCGCACTGGCCGCGAAGACTCAGCACGTGCCGTGGTCAGAACCTGGTTCGCCCGGTTTTCTGGGAGCCGCCTACCAGCCATTCCGACCGAACGGCTCGGGGATGGACGACCTGACACTCAACGGCATTACGCTCGACCGTCTGCACGACCGTCGCATGCTGCTGACCAGTCTGGACGGCCTGAAACGCAGCGCCGACGCCACGGGAATGATGGAAGGTATGGACTCGTTCACTCAGGCCGCATTCGGTGTGCTGACGTCGAAAGGGCTGGCCGATGCTCTGGACATTTCGAAGGAACCTGTCGAGGTCCGCGAACGGTACGGCGACGGCAAACCGTACAAGTTTCAGTATGACGGAGCACCCACGTGCAACGATCACATTCTGCTGGCCCGCCGTCTGGTGGAAGCCGGTGTCCGGAGCGTGACGTTGTCCTACGGTCGCTGGGACAGCCACGGCGCGAACTTCGACATGGTGCGCGATCACGGCGGCAAGCTCGACCAGGCAGTCAGTGCTTTGGTGGAAGACCTTGACCAGCGCGGCATGCTGGACAATGTCACAGTTTTGGTGTGGGGTGAATTCGGCCGCACGCCACGGATCAACGACGGTGCCGGGCGAGATCACTGGCCGCAGGTCAGTTGCGCTCTGATGGCTGGCGGTGGCATGAAAACCGGGCAGGCGATTGGTGCTACCAACCGCCTGGGAGAATACGCGGCTGAACGGCCGGTCGACGTGCAGGAAGTCGTGGCCACGGCCTACCGCAATCTGGGCATCGATCCGATGAATACAACGCTGAGCGATCCGACGGGGCGGCCTCAGTTCCTCGTCGACATCCGCGAGCCTATTCGTGAACTGGTGTAGCGACGGCGGCCATCGGACGACTGAGTGTTTATTCCCTCGTGCAGTGCTCAGTGGATGTCTGCTGGCTGTATTCTCACTGACATCAGTGCTGCCAGCCGCAGCGCCGCCGACGCATCGTCAGATGCGTCAGGCCCTGTCGGTGGCCGAAATGGCGGCCGAACAGGGACTGCAGGCGCTTTCGCTGAAAGCCGTCCGTGAAACACTCAGCCACGGCCCGCCGCGCGATGCAATTCAGCCGGAATTACAACTGAAGTATCGTTCCGCGCGCATCGACACCGAAGCATTCGTCGCCAGCCTGGTGACCGCTGACCCTGTCACGGAAATCCATGACTCCATCCGACGGCTGTACGACCGCTGGCAATCGGACAACTACAACGACGACGCCATCTTCGAAACACTGGCTGCCGTAGTGCTGCCGGACCACGATGCATTGAGCGTCGAACTGTATGTTCCTCACGCGACCGTCGATCCGCAGATGCCCAACCGAATTC
>CAZHET010000023.1:0-8543 GCA_964531585.1 uncultured Planctomycetaceae bacterium
TCGTCAGGCTCCCTGCCCTGATGACAATTTGCGGCCGAACGACGACAGCCGATTGGCAGATCGTATAGCTTCGTTCACCCCGTTTGAAAAGACCGACTCCGGAAAACTTCACCGCAAGTTGACAATTCCACATCCAGGTTGCATCCAATTCGCGTTCAGTCCTGGCGGGATGCTACCGCGCTGAACGGACTGCGATCGCTGACAACAGGAAGTTCGCAACCTGCCCTGACATAAACACTGTCGACGAGCCTATTGCCGCCAGCCAGGGCCAGGCAACTGTCCAGCCAAAGTCCGGCGCTTTGAACTGCACAAACAGCAGCACCAAAAGCCCGCAGACTGCACCCGTCAATGCTGCCGCCTGACGGACTCGGCGCGACACGACTCCCAGCAGAAAAATCCCCAGCAGGATCCCCGCCGAATAGCCGGCAATCGTCAGTGCTCCGCGAACAACCGTCATTTCCAGGTTCTTCGCCCAGATGCCAATACCAATCTGCAGGACGCCAAACAAAACCGTGAGCGCCCGCGACATCAGTAATTGCGCGCTCGCCGCGGGTTGAGTCCTGCAGCACGGCAGCCAGAAATCGTTCAGCAGCGCCGACGCGGAGGCGTTCAGCGAACTGGACAAAGTCGACATCGCTGCGGACAGAATTGCCGCCAGCATCAGGCCGATCAGTCCCGTGTTGTGAGGAAACGAATGGACGATAAAGTGAGCAAACACCTGATCCGCTTCGGCGGGAGCGACATTACCTGGTTGTGAATAAAAACATGCCAGTTCCACGCCAATGAACAGGAACAGGGCAAACTGAAACAAGACCACAAACGAACTGAGGAACACTGCTCGCCACGCGTCCCGCTCACTGCGAGCACTCAGATAGCGCTGCACCATCATGTGGTCTGTGCCATGTGTCCCGATTGTCAGCACCGCTCCGCCGATGAGCCCGGCCCAGATGTTGTACGGGTCCGCCAGCAGGAACTTCCATTCAAAGATTTGCGATTTGCCGGAACTCCGGGCATAGGACCACAGCTCATCCCAGCCGCCCGGAATGTTGTTGGCCAGAATCACCACGGCGGCCGCACCGCCAAGCATGTAAATGACGAACTGGATGCAGTCGTTCCAAACCACGGAACGCAGGCCGCCGAACACGGTGTAGACAATCGTGACTGCTCCCATTGCGATCACACTGGCCTCAAACGTCCAGCCCAGCAGCGTATGCACGACCAGCCCCGCCAGAAAAAGCCGCAATCCGTCCCCAAGGTTTCTGGTGACCAGAAAGATCAGCGACGCCACCAGCCTGGTGGCTCCTCCGAATCGTTCTTCCAGCACCTGATAAGCCGTGAACAGTTTTCCCCGAAAGTACAGCGGCAGGAACACCTGCACGACGAACGCGCGGCCCAGCACGTAGCCCATCGCGATCTGCAGCCAGCGCATTCCCGTTTCGCCATACGCGGCTCCGGGAATGCTAAGGACCGTGGCGGTACTGGTTTCAGTGGCGACAATCGACCCGAGAATCGCCCACCACGCCAGATCGCGACCGCCCAGAAGATAGGATTCCACACTGGTGCTTTTTCTGCCGGACCAGAATCCCACGACGACCGCCGCAAGCAACATGGACGACAGCACGACAATGTCGATAATTCCCAGATCTGCACGCACGAAGATTCAACCGTCTTGAGTATCTCTGGCTCGAAGTCCCGTAGCGTGACATGTCACGCCGCTCAGGCAAGCCACTTATCATGAACTTCGATCCGCATGACGCACGCATTGACGACGGCATCCGGCTGTTCAACCAGCAGGAGTTCTTCGCCTGCCATGACGTGTTTGAAGATCTGTGGAGCGAACTGGTCGGGCCGGAAAAGCCGTTCTTTCAGGGACTGATTCACGCGGCGGTCTGCCTGTTTCATTTCGAAGGCAGCAATCTGACCGGTGCCCGAAAGATGTATGGTAGTTGTGAAAACTACCTGTCACCGTTCGCGCCGTGTTTCCTGGGAATCGAAGTGCAGCAACTGCTGACGGACCTGCGGGCCTGCTTCGCGGAACTGCTGGATGTGCAGCACGGATATCCGCACGGCCTGACTCTGCGGTCGGAACTGATTCCGCAGATCGTACGGCGAACGTAGAACAACCGGCAGGCGGGAAGTCTCTCATTGCGGACGCTGGCAGCGGCCGGTGCTGCACGCGTCACGTGGCCGGTGCTGCCCGCGTCGGCAGACCTGGCGGCGTTCCAGTCGCGTCGCAGGCCGTTTGCCGGTCCGGTCCGGATCTTTCGTCTGGCCGCTTGAACAAACACCAGCCGCCGGGAGAATCCTGTGATCGCAGAACAAACGAAGATTCAGGAGCAGCAGCGTCGATGTCGGCAACTTCAGTTCAGGAAGAGCAGTTTACAGAGTTCGAACTGGGCGAATTTCAGCTGGACGGCTTTGTGATCGTGCGGAACCTGATTCCCGAATCCTATCGCACGCGGATTCTGGCGGTGACACACCGCGATGCGGCGGCACACTACGGCGACATCGAGTACGAAGCGGATCTGAACTATCCAGGAGCCCCCTCGTCCCGCGATGCCGCCGGCGGTCGCACGATTCGTCGGCTGCGTCAGGCGTTCAGCCGCGATCCGGTGTTTTCCGAACTGGTCAAAGAACGGTTTCTGCTCAACCGGCTCAAGCAGTTGCTTGGCCCGCAGCTCGTCATGCCGCTGGTGCATCACAACTGCATCATGACCAAACACCCGCAGTTCAGCAGCGACACCGGCTGGCATCAGGACACCCGGTACTGGTCATTCATGTCGCCGGAACTGATCAATGTCTGGATCGCGCTGGGAAACGAAACGCTGAACAATGGCTGTCTGCGGCTTCTGCCGGGAACTCACACGCAACCGCTGCGGCGCGACCAACTGGACGACGATTTGTTTTTGCGGGAAGATCTCGACGAGAACCAGCGCTGGCTGCAGTCGGCTGTTGTCGCTGAACTACAGGCGGGCGACGTGTTGTTCTTTCACGCTCGCAGTTTTCACGCGGCAACCCGGAACTATTCCAGCGAAACGAAGTATTCGGCCGTGTTTACCTTCCGCTCGATGGACAATCTGCCGCTGCCTGAAACTCGTTCGGCAGCACTGCCGGAACTGCTGCTGCTGTAAGGATCATGCCATGGCCATCACGAAAAGCTCCGTGTCCTTCGGAATCCCCTCGCCCGAGCACTCTCGGGCAGACGTCGCTCCCGATTCGCCGTTTCGGATTCTGCTGATCGGTGACTTCGGTGCGCAACAGTCGTGGGGAAGACCGATCGCCATCGACCGCGACAACATCGACGACGTGTTCACGAAATTGACAGTCCGCTGCAAAACGTCTCTCAGCGAGACTTCGCCGCCGATTGAGCTGTCATTTTCAGACCGGGAAGACTTCCATCCGGATCGGCTGTACTCCCGGCTGGAACTCTTCTCGTCCCTGCGAACACGCCGACAGCGACTTGAGGACACCGCAACGTTCCAGGAAGAGGCGGGGCTGATTCTGAATGCGGACAGCACCGCCGCGAAGGGTGACGCTGTCGGTGAAGCGGTGCCAGGCACTGCCGACGAAGCGATCGGCAATGCAGATGTCACAGCTGACCTGCTTGCCGGCGCGATCGCTCAGACGCAGGCTGCCCAAAAGCCGCTGCTTCAGCAGATCGCTGACGGCGGTGTGGACTGGGATGCTTACGTTCGTCAGCTGGTCGAACCGTATGTCGTTCAGAAGGCAGATCCGCGGCAGGCCGAATTCGTTGCGGGAGTCGACGCAGCCATCGCCGAGACGATGCGACGGTTGCTGCACAGCCCGGCGTTTCAGCAGCTCGAAGCCGCCTGGCGCGGTATCGACTTTCTGATTCGCAGGCTGGAGACGGACCGTTCGCTGCAGATGTTCATCCTGAACGTTTCCAAACAGGAACTCTGCGACGATGTCTGCGCCAGCGATGACCTGAGTCGTTCGCAGACATGGAAGCTGATTGCCGAATCGGCCACAGTGCCTGGTGCGGAACCGTGGACTCTGGTGATGGGCAACTACGAATTTGGTCTCAGCGAAAGCGATTGTGAGCTGATCGGACGACTCGCAGCCATCCATGCATCCGCAGGAGCCGCCTTTGTGGCGGGAGCATCGCCTGAGATCGTCGGCTGTCCGGGTTTCGACAAGTCGCCCGACCCGGATGACTGGTCAAAAGTCGACGCCGACGCGGCTGAACGCTGGACGGCGATGAGGTCTCAGCCCGCGGCGAAATTCGTCGGCTTGTGCCTGCCGCGAATTCTGGCTCGTCGGCCGTACGGAAAGGAATCCGATCCCGTCGAGTCCTTTCGCTTCGAAGAAATTCCCGATGGCACTCAGCACGACAGCTACCTGTGGATGAACAGTGCATTCGCCCGAGTCAGCCAGCTTGGCCAGGCGTTTTCTCAGGCAGGCTGGGACGTGACTCACGGATTTAACGACGAGATCGAATCGCTGCCGGTCTTTATCTACGAAGACGAAGGTGAAGAAGTCGTCAAGCCGTGCGCGGAAGCGTCGCTGAGCCTGCGGGCGGCCGACCGAATTCGCTCGTTCGGGCTGTCCGCGGCGCTGTCCGTTCGCGACGAAGGAACCGTGCTAATGCCGGGGCTGCGTTCTCTGTCCGCAGACGATTCGTTCCATCTTGCCGGGCGATGGATACCGCCACGCTAAACGCCATGCCTGACAAAGACACAGACTTCCGACACGTTTCCCGATCCGGGCATGCAGCGCCATTCGGCACGCCGCCGAGCACGCCGCCGGTTTATCTGACAGCGGCATTCGACATTCCCGATGCGGAATTTCTGTCGCAGATGCACGCCGGCAATGCCGCCGGCTACATCTACACACGCGACAGCAACCCCAACCATGCAGCACTGGCCGATTCGATCGCGGCGCTCGAACGTGCCGGGGCAGGGGCTGTGTTTGCCTCAGGCATGGGAGCAATCGCGGCCGTCATACTGACTCTGGCGCACAGCGGCGACCATGTCATTGCGTCGCGGGTACTGTACGGTCGCTCGCTGCAACTGCTGCAGCGGCTGCAGACTCAGTTCGGCATTTCCGTGTCGATGGTGGATGCCGCCGATATCAACTCCGTTCAGGCGGCTGTCCGCGAGAACACGAAGCTGTGCCTGGTGGAGACGATTTCGAATCCGCTGGTGGAAGTCGCTGACGTCGCAGCGATCGCCCGGGCTGTCGGCGATGTACCGCTGATCGTCGACAGCACGTTCACCACACCGGAACTGATCCGGCCGCTGGAACACGGCGCAGCGGCCGTCGTACACAGTGCGTCGAAGTACCTGAACGGCCACGGCGACGTGATGCTGGGAGTCGCCGCCGGTTCGAAAGAGCTGATGGCCGCGGCAACAGAAACCGCCAGCATGCTCGGGCAAAATGCGAATCCGTTCGAATGCTGGCTGACTCAGCGCGGCCTGCGAACGCTGCCCCTGCGAATGCGCCAGATCTGCGAAACGACATCGCGGCTGGCTGAGTTTCTCAACAGCCATGACTGTGTTCGAAAGGTCCATCATCCGCTGCTGCCGGCTCATTCCAGTCATGCAACAGCCAGGCGACTTTACCCGAACGGAACCGGCGGGATCATTTCCTTTGAACTGCAGGACACAAACGCCGACGCGGTTTCGCGATTCATGAAGGCGACAGCGCAAATTCCGTTCTCACCGACTCTGGCGGATGCACGAACAACGCTGTCTCATCCGGCATCAACGTCTCACCGCTACATGAGCCCGGAAGTCCGTGCCTCCATCAACATCACCGACAGCCTGATTCGCCTTTCTGTCGGACTGGAACCGTTCGACCTGCTGCAACGCGAATTGGATGACGCCCTCGGCGCGCTGCGATGAAACGGACGGGGACGATCCGTGTCCTGGCAAATGCCTTGGCCGTGGCGGCCCACAGGAAGCCGGACCTGCCTAACCCGGATTATTCACGACTTCGTGCGACGGGACTCCGATCCCGTCGAATTGCCGCCACGGGATCGGAGTCCCGTCGTAAAGTGTGCTTTTTCGTCACTCGACATAAACCTGTCGCGGACACGTGTTGTGTCAGAACACGCCAGTCGCGTGAATCATCCGAGCTAAGGAGAATCCGCATCAGTGGCGTGCATTGGAAGCGTCATCTGCTGCTTTGCAGCCGAACGTCTTTCGAGCCTCGCGGACTTCTCGACGGCAACACACCCGTCGTTCACACGAATGCAATGCCGGGCTACTGCCGGTCGTCTTCGCCGCGCCAGACGACTTTTGTTTTGGTCATCAGATCATGCATGGCCCGATGATCCTTGCGGAAGTAGCACATGATGAACCCAATGCAGAGCGTCAGTGCCGTCACCAACGCCGACAAAGCACGATTGAGACCCTGATTCAGCGTGATCGGCGAATCATCGTCATTCAGTACCAGCAGCCCCAGCGCGGATTTTCCGAGCGTCGCGCGGTTCTGGCCGGACTCCCAGCTTGCGAAGTAGATTCCCCACAGCAACAGCGCCCCCAACACGTTGATGCCGATTCGTACCCACAGCGCAACCTGATCGGACATGTTGTACAGAAAGCCCACAAGTCCACCCAGCAGTAACGCGCCAACAAAAGCCACTCCAAACAGCACCGTCATCAGAATGCTGTCGACCAGCCAGGCCAGAAACCGCGGACCGAAGCCCGCCGGTTCCAGCTCCACCTGTTCATTGACCAGCGACAGGTCCGGTCGGAAGTACAGCGCATACAGACCGTAGACGCGCATCATGAAGATGGCTGGAAATGCCAGCAGGCCGAACAGCACGAAGCAACTGGCGAACGACACCGCGAACATCAGCGGAAAGCGGTTGACGATAAATTCCCAGCTATTGAGGAAGTTCTCCGGGCTGTAACCGAACATCGCCACCAGCGCGGGATTCTCAATACTGTTCGTATAAAAGTTTGAGACCTGATTCCACTGAGCGGCAGCAATACCGACCAGCGCACAGGGGACCACCAGCACCAGCAGGAACAGCAGAAATCCCACGTACAGCGACGGTACCAGGGTCTTCAGCGTATCTCGCACCATCCAGTTCAGCAGCCACGCGCGATACGTGTAGCGCTGTGTCATATGCACCAGCGCGGCAGGCAGAAACACCAGGATCGGCAGCAGAAAAACGACGACCCACAGCGCAGCCGTGGCCACCTGGTTGCCGGTGGCGACGAACACAACGCCAGGAATCCACAGGAACGGATACAGGATCACCAGCGGCCAGACAACGGAACGAAATCCCATCGCCATGCTGCCGAACAGGTCCGTTTGAAACCGTTTGATCTTCTTTTCACCGGCCAGTGTGAGTTCGACGATCTTAATGGACAGCGTCCATGCCCAGCCGCCGAACCCCAGGATGAAGACGCACAGCATCGCCACCCAGAAATACGTCGGCGGTGACAACCAGGCCCCCACTCGCGGACCGGGAAGAATCAGAGTTCCGCCCGGCACATTGCCCTGGGTGTAGCGTTTACCGTCGTAGAAGGCCTCACCGCTGCCGTCCTTCATCGTGATGATGACTTTTCCGAAGAAATCGTCGATCTCGATGTCGCCTTCCGCAGATTCCCGCAGCTCGATTTCGCGAGCCTGCAGATACCAGTTCAACGTGAAAGCGCTGGCGATTGCCATCGTCGCGGTGAAGCCCCAGATCAGCCCCGTGCGGAAGGCGTAGCCCCAGTGCTTCTTGAGGAACCGCCAGCCATTTTTCCACAGCTTGCCGTAGAACTCTTCCGGCGGCGGCCCTTTGCGAGTCCGGCGCAGGCGCTCACGCTCGCTGAGGATTCCGGTTTCGATATTGACGCCGCACTTCGGGCATTCGATATCGTCAGCGGCCACTGCCGCTGTGCAGTTCGGACAGACACGGCGCTTCGTGTCGGCGACTTCGTCCAGATTCAGGCCACCGAACAGGTCATCCGGATTTGTCGCCCCGGCGGGACGCGTCGATCGGGCTCGCTTCTTGCCGGGCCGCCGCGCAGGCGGTGTACCGCCGGAGGCTGCGCCGCCGCCCGCGGGAACCCGGACCGGCGCGCTGCATTCTCTGCATTTAATAACTCGCCCCGCTGCCTTGTCGGAAACAGCAAGGACGGTACTGCATTCTTTGCAGCGAACCTTGATGGGCATAAGTGACTCTGCAGACGGGGGCGAAAGGGACCGGGCCTGAACACGACAAGCGGCGAGATCAGCGGCTGGTTGACGGACTTCCCGACGAAGTCATCAGGCTCGGGGCACCTAACATCGTTGGCGCAGGCAGTGGAATCAAGTTGCCAGGGAAAAAAAATCGGAATCCCGACCACCGTCAGTCGTCGTAGCCCGGATTGGCGATTTCCCGCAGATATTCGGCCAGGTCACGCTGCAGCAGCAACAGGTTCTGCCAGCGTTCCCACGGAACGTCCACAACAGGCACGGCGGCGGATTCATCAGGATCGATCGCTTCAAACGCAACTTCGCGCAGACGTTCGTGAACGTAGCTCAGCACATCGCTCAGGCAGGCTCTGTCCGCGGCTGCCAGAAGATCCGGCAGAGGCGGG
>CAZHET010000023.1:8553-25795 GCA_964531585.1 uncultured Planctomycetaceae bacterium
CCGCCCGGAAACAGCGGCAACTGCAGATTCTCCGGAGACAGTTCCGCGGAAATGCTGAACTCCGACTTGGAATCGGTGCTCGAGCCGACGGAACGATCCGCCAGAGACTGCAGGGGGTTCAGTGCGGTGACCGTGACACCCAGCCGGGCCGCTCGCGCGGAAATTTCCGCATCGCTGCCAAACAGCAGCGTACACCGGCCAATCTGCAGGTGGTCGCCCGCCTGCAGCACGCGCAGTTGCACGGGATGTCCGTTGACCCGACTGCCGTTGGTGCTGTTCAGATCAGTCAGGATGATGCGTCCGCGATCTTCCTGCAGCTTTGCATGAACTCGACTGACTCGCTCATCATTCAACTGAATCGTGTTGTCTTCTTCACGACCGATCGTCACGGGCGCGGTCAGCCCGTCATAGATCCGGCCCCGCTCAAGACCTTCGAGCACAGAAAGAGTCACATGTACCATCGATCAGGCCCGAACGTGCTGTGGCGCAAATCCGCGTTTCATTTGGTCCGTGGCAGCGCTATTCCAGCAGCTTGCTGATACGGGTTCTCCAGGGATCCTGCAGCTTTGTCAGATTGTGATCAAAGAAATCGGCAATACTCTTGTCGATCACGCTTTCTCCGCCACTGCCCCGCAGCTTAAGAAAACCCTCTGACGACGCCGGTCCCGGCTCCAGGCGGCGAACGTCTTTGTAGCCATCGTCACGGACTTCAACATAGCGATAGATCAGTTCCGCCGCTTTTTTCTCAGCTTTGTCTTCACCGGAGTAGTAGACATGCACGGCGATCGGTGGCGTGATCGAACCGATGGCCTGCATCGTTTTCGTTGCGTTCAGCCCGCGCACGCTGGATTTTGGACTCAGCATCAGCAAAGCTCGCACGTCCTGCCCGCGAGGTGTGCTGGCCGCGAGAGTCGGAGCATCATTCCACGGCTTCTTCGCCCAGTCGTTGACAGCGAAAGTCGCGGCAACGAGAGCACTTGAACCTGCAGCGGCGATCCCCAGCTTACGGATGTTCACGTTCTTCTGCTCGTGTTCCTGCAGCAGAAAATTCTTCACGGTTTCCAGATCTCCAAGCACCATCGCCTGATAGTCGGCGGCGGACAGCCGGTTCAGTTGTGACTCCGGGACGACGTTGCCTTCCGGAACACTGTCGCCGTGCTTTCGCAGATCGACACTGACGACCGCGATGCCCTTTCGATTCAGGAACGCGGCCGTGTCGTCCCAGACACGGCGAGTCATACTGCCGGAATCGCGGCCTTCCGCTCCCGGCAGCAGAATCACGACAGGCGCTTCCTTTGTTTTCGATGCGTAATACGTGATGTGAATCGGCCAGCCGTCGGGTGCGGTCAGAATTCGATCGTCGCCGGTACCAAGTGTCCGCTGCTGAGCAATCGCCGACTCCGACAATGCAACGAATGCGAGGATGAAAAGTCCGAACACAATCGTTCGAGAGTGTGTTTTCCTGCGTTTATCACGGTTCATCTGCGTCGCTCCATGGCGTGAAAAACGGGCATTTACCCGAAGCCCATCTTACGGTTGCTGGAAAGCACGGTCAAATTACAGGGTGCTGACGATCAGTCGCGCGGCTCGATCGTCGTGTTGCGACGTGCTTGTCGGTCTGATCGACTGTTCCGGACAATTCAACAATACCAGGCAGTTTCCACCAGGAAAATGGTAAAGTTCATCGTGGCAATTCACTATCCTGAAGTAATCGGCGGCGGGGGAACTGGATTACCGAAACCTCCGCAGGGCCTTATTCCTCGCGATTGACCCAGCCAGAGTTTTTCAGAATCGAATTGTCCAACCTGCAGCCCGCGGTTTCACGTATCGCTGTTGATGGGTGGTGTTTCTGAGTAGTTTGTGGAGCCATGCGAGTCGGTTTCGCGGACGGGGGGGCGACGAAACTTTCAAGGACAGTCGCTCTAGCTATTTGCGATGATTCGCGATCTTTCTGTAGGCTGACATTCCGGATTCAGACAATTCCAGTCGAATCCGAACGTCGGCGGGCCAATTTTTTCCTCCGTTTGCATCAGTTTGTGTCTATGGCGTCCAAAACATCAAACGCGATTCAAACCTGTCCGGGGTGCGACAGTTTCATCCTGTCGGACACCTTTGAGTGTCCGGAATGCGGGCATGTTTTCGACACCGGCAAGGCCGCGGCTGCGAACGCCGCCAAAGCGGCACGCGAAGCCGAACAGCGCAAGTTCAGCGCGCTGCACGATCCGTGTCCGACCTGCGGCGAAATGGTGCGCACCGGACTGGTTCGCTGCTGGAAGTGCAATTCCTTCATGCGGGAAGACGTCGCGCAGCGATATCGCAGTCTGACGAGTAACCCGCAGCCGATTATTTTCAGCGACATTCCAGCAGAGAAACGCACTGAGTTCATTCCCGCCCGGCTGGAAAACCGTCACGGAGCCGGCTACGGCCGCGACGTGTTCGATGCAGAAGACGATCAGGATTCATTCAGCGTCGACGATGAGTTTACTCTGCAGGACTCAGAAGCGGCGCAGGCCGGTGGCGAGTTCGAACTGGATGCGGACGTGAGTGCAGGGCCGGCCCGGGAGTCATCAGTCAGCCCCGCGCCCGCCGCTGCCCCGGTGGCGCGGACGGACGGCCCCGACCAGCCCCGAAAACAGACGCCCGGCGACGGCCAGGCTGCCGATGCCGGTTCCGGCAAGGCCGATAAGGACGCGACCAGTAAAGACGGTTCAGGTGGCGCAGGCGACGGAAAAACGGATGTGGATAGTCCGAAGAAGCCGGAGCTTGGTGCCGACGAACTCCTTGGCATCGCGATGAGGGAGCAGCGGGAAACTCAACAGCGTCGCCGTGAACGTCTGGCCGAAGCAAAACGCAAGCGCATCCTGATCCCCTGCACCTGCGGGGCATGGGTGCGGGTGACTGTTGACCAGTCCGGGCGCACGGTTCGCTGTCGTCAGTGCAAGAACCCCATGCTTATTCCGGAAATCAAAAAGAAGGATAAGCCGGTCGCTCAACGTAAGAAGGAGGCCGCTCCGGAGATTTCCGTCGAATGGATCGACGACGTGCATCTGCATGTCCTGAATCCTACCGATCTGGTCCTGAAACCTGGGAGCCTGGAGAAAGCGTTCGAACCCGTCGATCTGGGTTTCCACGAGAGCGGGCTGCAGATAATCAATCTGGGTTCCGGCTCGAAGGCGAAGAAAAAGTCCATGTTTGGGCGCGCTGGCGGTGGAAGTTCGGCAGCCGACGAACCGAGAACTCAGGTCCGCGAGCACATCAGCAAGTCGGGCGGCTTCACGGGGCTGCCACACGGCGAACTGCTGACGGTCGATGCCGACAAGGCAAAGTTGATCAGGTTGGTGCAGCCCGTCGCCGCCGCCCACCAATCCATGTTTGCCGGCGTGTCCGTGTTCGGTGAAGGACGTATTGCCGTTTACCTGCCAGCTGATCCCGGTGAGGGCCGTCAGACCTATTTGTCGTTCCCGCTCAGTGTGTTTCGGCAGTTCGCACAGCAGCTTCAGACGACATTTTCAGTGGAGTTGCCGGCCACAGAAAACGGAGTTCCACCGAAGGAGGAGTCCGAAACGCTGAGCTGCTTCGTCAACCAGTCGCGCGTCGAAGCACTGAAGAATCTGACCTGGTACCAGAACGACCCCGGTTTCGAACTGGAACTGACCGGCTACAAGTGCTCGGCCTGCGGTATCGCGATTTCTGAAGAATCCCGGGCGAAGCAAAAGCTGGGCGGAGCTGCCGGCAAATCCATTGCCAAAGCGAAGTGCCCCAAGTGTTCCAGTAAACTCGGCAACGTTCCGTTGTACCGGCTGGCCAAAGGCACGTCTCGCCCCGAAAACAGTGATACCTCGAGTGCTGCTGCAGAGGCGTTCCCCGCATCGGCAGCACCGCCTCCTGATGCCACCGGAGAGCCGGTTGCCGCAGACGCCGTTTCAACAACCGCTCCCGCCGACGCATCGGTCACGGACGCACCGACCAGCTAACCGGCGGAACGACACAAGCCGCCCGCGGAAGGATCTCCGTCATTCCCGCGCAGGCGGGAACCCAGTGCCTCGCGCAGGAATTCCGGTCACTCCTCGCCAAGTTCCCAGACGCGCAGTCGGTTCTCTTCACCGGCGGTGGCCAGATAGCGGCTGTTGGCAGAAACGGCCAGGCCGATGATCGGCCCGGCGTGGGCTTTAAATTCTGTGGGCTTGCGGTTGAGGTTTCTCAGGTTCCAACTCCATACTCGCCCTTCCCAGTCGCCGGCCAGCAACAGATTGCCGTCGCCGGACAGCACGGTTGCCGGGCGATGGTCATCCACATCGGGCAGAGGCAGTTCGGAAAGCACTTTTCCCTTGCGCGTATCGATCACGACGGCCCCCTTCACGCCGATCAGTGCGAGGGCGTAGTCCTTCTGATCCACGAATACCATTTGAGTATCCGTCATCTTCGTCTCGAGCATTGCATCCTGAGAGGGAATCACGACGCAGTCGTCAACCGGCCACCGCTCACCGGACTTCTTCCAGATGCGAAGCTGATAGTCGCCGTCGGCATGACGTCCGTAAGTCACCAGCAGTTTCCCGCTGGGCGAGGGAAGGATGTGAGTCGGCCCCAACACGTCTGTTTCCGCGGCGACACGGCTGACATCCCACGGTCCTGAAAGCTCTTCCTTGTAGACTTCTGCAATGATCTGCAGCGTGTCCGGATTGACTTCCAGAAGTCGAAACTGAGTGCGTTCGCGAAGACAGACGAACAGCGAATATCCGCCGGAAGAACTGGCAATCGCCGGCACGGCACCTTCAAATGCTTCCAGCGCATAAGTGCTTTGCCCCGACTGCAGATTCCTTGCGGCAATGACATTCGTAGCCATGCCGGGCACTCCGGTCAGGCCGACGATGATCGTGTTGCCGTCGCGCGCCCGTTCCCAACTGAGTGCAGTTCGCGTTTCGGCCTGAAACTCACCTGTCAGCAGGTGCATCGTGGCAGACACCGGAGTCGGAAGCACAACGCCGGCATTTCGGTCGACGTTCAGATCGTACACACCGGTTGATCGTTTCCACGCACGCAGTCGCGAGCCCGTTTGCGTATCCCACACGATCACCGGCTGATCCGGAGCCGCGCCGCGCATCAGGCGGCCTGCAAGGTACTGTGCCGCAGCCAGTGTTCCCGCATCGTCGCTGAGTGACAGCACGACGCGCCGGATGGGACGCGACTTGAAGTCGAACTCAGACGGAATACTGCAGAGCCTTGCCGGTAAGTCTGCACCTGCTGCCGAAGCAGAGTCGGACTCCGAACCAGTTTGGTCTGTCTCGCCACCCGGTCCGTCGGCAGAATTTCTGATCGTGTTGATCTTCTTTCGCAGTGCCTGCCGCTTCTCTTCTGCAGGTTCGACACGAAGCTGGTGTTCGTACAGCGCCAGCACAGGATCGGTGGAACGAATTCCGGTCAGCTCCAGACTGCCTGACGCAGCCGTGATATCACGGCCGAAATTTCGATTGATCGTGTTCTTGTTCCTGCGCTGAGTCGCGGCGGTTTCGATCACTTCCTTTGATGCCAGATACTGATCGCGAGGCAGCGGGAATGTTTCCGCGACAGTTGCCGGATTCTCGACACCGGGCGTGTCGGACAACTTTGCGACGCGGTCTTCTCCGATGGTAAACACGCCCGCCGGCGTACTGCGAATCTCGATGATCGGTCCGTCATGCTTTCTGTCCGTTCGAATAATCTGCTTGCGAGCGAGGTCGAACTGCGACAGCGTGCCATCAAGGCGACCGATGTAGGTGACCGTGCCGTCATGCTTCGCTTCCATCGCGGTGATGGCTCCGGAGTTATCTCCCGGTTCGGGCGCGAATAGTGTTTCGTAGTCGACCGTGTTGCCACTGACATCCGTCCCCGTCACAGGCTCACCACCGGCAAGTGCCCGTCGAATGATGCGACCGTCTGCCAGGCCGACGACGATACGACCGCGGTCCTCTTCCAGAATCCCGGACACCGGCTGCGTGTCGTCAAGCTGGGCGGACGTCACGACGTCCAGGATGGACCCGTTCTGAGTATTCAGCACGGTGATCGTCTCGCCGGACGTCACGATGGCGACCAGCTTGCGGCTTTTCGAAAAGAACAGGTTTAGAATGACCGAATCCTGCAGCGCCACGGTGTGCAGCGGCTGAGCCGTCAGCACGGGAGCCTCCGGCGTAGCGGCCTGCTCTTCGGTCAGATCCAGTACCGAGCCCTGCTGATGCACAACATCCGGCGTCAGCCAGATCTGACATTGGTCGTCCTGTGTCACGGTCAGCAGATGATCTTCGTCAATCGCGCGAGCCACCACGACGGCGGATTCTGACAGCTTTGACATCGGTCGGCGTTCATCCAGAAAAGCAAACAGATCCTGAGCGTAGATGTCCCAGTTCTGCAGGTTAGCGCTGCTGCGTGCGATCAGTCTTCCGTCCGCTGTCCCGACGACGACAACGTCTCCGCCGTCCAGCAGTTCGATACACGTGATCGTGCCTGGCAGTCCGATCACGGGCTGAGTCGTGATTTCCTTTTTGTCACGCCTGACTGCCATCACGACGTCTGATTTCGGCGCGATGCCGGAAGTCGCCGTCCAGAAAGATTCCTCGCCGAGGACTTCAACGTGTGTGCTGAGAACGCCCAGGCTGCGTTCACCCGAGCTGGCTGCAATACGAGAACCGCTGGAGGTTGCAGACACATGGAAGCGGCGAGCGAGGCCGTTCTGCAGCCGAATCCACGTCTCTGCGGCAATCGCGAAGCGGCCGGTGCGAGCCAGTGTCTGAGCCGCCAGTCGCCCGGCCCGAGTCGCTGGCACCTTCCTGTCATCGTCATCCAGTCGCAGGCTCTCCAGCAGAGACAAGCCGGCCGAGCCCACGGACTCGTTCTTCGACTCCTCGCTGCGCCGTTCTACGTCTGCGGCCGTCCTGCCGCTGGCGGTCAGCAGTTCGTCCCGTTCCGCAGAGGCAACCGGGTTCTGACGTGCTGTCAATCCGGAATGGTCGCTTGCAGAAGCCGGGGTCTCTTGCCGGGATTCATTCGTATCCGTGTTCCTGGCGGTTTCAGTGGCTTCCGCAGCGTTCGCGGCGAGAACGCCCAGGCTCTGCCCGTCGTCGTTTTCATTTCCGCTGGCCACAATCGCGGTCGGACGATCCGGGGCAGCTGCTGCGGGACTCGATGCAGTTCCGGGAGGCTCGGTCGCCGCGACATCTGCAGCAGATCTGCCAGGCTCACTCACGGTAGCGGACGAACCGTTCTCGGATGTGGGGGAATCGTCCTGCGTCGTGCGTGCAGTCTCAGCTTTGTCGGCGGCAGTGGAGTCAGCCGGAACCCCGGCAGCTCCGCCGGATGCCGGTGAACGCGATGCAGGCGAAGTGGACGCTTTGGACCTCAGCTCCGAAACGCGTTCCGGAGGCTTGCTGAAGTCAACCTGCTCCTGACACCCGACGCTCAACGTGAAGCAGGCGATGACGAATGACAACTGTAGAGGTCTGCACACGAACCAGATTCCCGCTGCGACATGGTGGCTCCGGTCTCGCACAACGGTGGCGAAGCCTTGTACAGCAAGGTACGTGTCACTCGTTAATTTCTGATTAAGCTCGCTGCAGCCCCCGGCTCTGAACGCGTCTTGTGGCGTACGGCAGATGAGACGCAATCAATTCGCACGCCGAAGGATCACCGGCGATGGGTTGCAGTCTGCCTGCACGACCGAGTGGCTCCGCTATTCCGCCGGCGCTGTTTTTCCGGTGCGTTTGCGGGCGCGTTCGTGAAGCTCCACGGGAACGAATTTCAGCAGTCGTTCGACCACGTCGTCAGTGGTAACGCCCTGACTGTCGGCCTGGTACGTTGTCACGATACGATGTCGCAGCACCGGTTTGGCAACATACTTGATGTCGTCGGTCGTGACATGAAAACGGCCTTCCAGCAATGCTCGTGCTCGTGCTCCCAGAATCAGGTACTGCCCTGCTCGAGGACCGGCCCCCCAACTGATGAGTTCCTTTACGAACGGTGGCGCTTCCGGCTCGTTGGGACGCGTCGCACGGACCAGATCGCGAGCGTAAACGAAGTTGTATTCGGCGCAGGGAACCTTCCGAACGACTTCCTGCAGTGCCTGAATCTGCCGCCCTGTCAGCACCACAGACAGCTCCGGCTTTTCGCTGCCCGTCGTCTGTTTGAGGATGCGCAGTTCTTCGGCCGCCGTCGGATAGTTGACCACGATGTTGAACATGAACCGGTCAAGCTGTGCTTCGGGCAGCGGATAGGTCCCTTCCTGTTCGATTGGGTTCTGAGTCGCCAGAGTGAAGAACGGGTCGGGAAGCTGGTAAGTGCTCGACCCGACGGTGACGTGGCGTTCCTGCATCGCTTCCAGCAGCGCGGCCTGAGTTTTCGGCGGCGTGCGGTTAATCTCATCTGCCAGCAGCACGTTAGTGAACAGCGGCCCCTTGATGAACTCAAAGTGGCGACGGCCGGTGTCGGGATCATCCTGCAGCACGTCCGTCCCGGTAATATCGGAGGGCATCAGGTCCGGAGTAAACTGAATGCGGCGAAACGTAAGCTGCAGGATGGAGGCGATCGTGCTGCACAAAAGCGTCTTCGCCAGCCCGGGGACTCCCACCAGCAGGCAGTGGCCGCGACAGAACATCGCGATCAGCAGTTCGTTGACGACGTCATCCTGCCCGATAATGACCTTGCTGATTTCGTTTCGCATCCGCTGGTACGCAGCGGTCAGGCCGCGGATCGCCTGTTCCTCCAGTTGGTCAGCCGCTGGCTGTTGCTTTGAATCTCGATGAGAGTTTTCCGGCGGTTGTGACATGCGTTCGCCTGAGCAATATTGAGCGGCTGGTGAATTGTCGGCCGGCGAGTCGATCAGAGCCCGACACAGCTCGTACCAGCATTCGAACCGGCTTATTGTGACAGGATTCGATGGCTGCCGCAGGGAGTGTAGCCCTGTCGGACGGTCCCGCAATGGGCTGGCTCTGCAATGTCGCTCCGCAATGTCATGCTGCGCTGTGACTTCGTGCCAACGAAGGCCTGACCACGACGACTGGGAATCACGGCGGCTGCACCACAGCTTCTGCAAATCTTAACATTTTCTAAACGTTCTGCAGGTATTGCGACGCACGTACCCATCGGAACGTGCCCCATCCCGGAGCAGCATCCGCCCTATGGAAATCACGTCAGGTCACGCCTGACCGCCAATCAAACATGACTGCGGCAGACACATCGGCGAATGCCGCGGGACACTTTTGTGAAGTCAGCCGCCATGGCAGAAGCCAGCTACCGCGTCCAGACGATGCAGGGACTGTCGAAACATTACAGTCTTGATGAACTGCGCAAGCGCAAGGCCGACGGGCTCGTTGACGATGCCGCGAAGTGTACTCCGGACGACGGCGACACGTGGAGTCCGCTGGGCATGCTGCTGTCGACGTATCCCGAATCAGGCGATCAGCAGCACCGCGCCGCCAGGAACAGTCGTCACAAAGCACAGCGAAGCCGAAAACAACCGGAGTCGGCGCGAACAGATGAAGCCGGCAGCGGTCCGAGCGAGTCTCTCCCCTTCGCGAGGCTCGCCGGGCACAAATACGTCACACGGGCGGTGATCGGAATGGGGCTGACCGCTATCTTCGCACTGGGCTGGTCCGCCAGCAAAATGCTTCGCGGGCCGAGTCCTCCGCGGTTTAACGCGAAATCCATCGAAGGCCGGGACACGCTGAGCCCGGCTGAACTGTCGGCGAAAGTCACGGAAATCGAGAGCAGACTGGTCTATATCCAGTCGACGATTCCTTCAATGGAGCAAATCAGCCGCAAGCTGGACTTCGAAGCCGGCGAAAAACCGGCGCTGCCGCTGCTCGGCTACATTCCGCGCAGTCTGACACCCGATGAGCAACTTGTGGCCGATGACCGGCTTGCGCGGTACAGCCGCCTGGTGCGCGAACAGGGTGCCAACGGCCGACGTCTGGACAGCATCACTGTCCGGACATACAGCAACTATCTCGTTGAACTCATCGAACTCATTGATTCGGAACGCCCTGATCGCGCGGCTGCGACGATGAAGCTTGCTGAACTGACCAAGTTCATCTACCTGCTGCAACTGAAGAACACCCGCGGCAGCGACGTAGCGGCCGCCGCTGAAGCCGAACAGTTGATTCTGGAATCAGCGAACAGAGGCCTGCGGAAGCTGTTCGTCGAACTCCGCACCGGTGACGCTCGCTTCGCGGATGTCCTGAATTCGGCCAGGCCGCGCGAACAGGCCGGCCTGGTGCTGATTCGCTACTGGTTCTATCGGGCTCGCAGCATCAGGGCGGCCGACCAATGGCTGGCGGAGATGTTGACGCACGTTGATTCGGGACAGCACGCTGAAATCCACAAGTCCATCAGTGAAGTCAACGGCATCGAGTAGCCTGCGGCCCTGCCACAGTCCGGTCACGCGCCGGCGAGAATTTCGCATCGCCGGAATGCTGAGTCGCAGACCTGCCGTCTCGCTGGATGGTCGAATCGTCGAATCGTGCATGGATTCCGCCGTCGGCCTGGCCAAAAGTCCCCTGCTTCGGCATGATGCTGGCGTGAGGACGACTGGCACAGAGCAAAGGGATCATCGATGAGCGACGTCCGTTACCTGATTTTTGACGTGGAAGCTGTTGGCGACGGGGATCTGATTCAGCGAGTCAAATACCCGGACGAAGAACTGAGCGAGCGGCAGGCGATCGAGCGGTTTCAGGCCGATCTGATCGAACAGACCGGGCGCGATGTCTTGCCGCCCACATTTGTTCTCCCCGTTTCCGTCGCGGTGGGAAAGGTCGATGCCAACTTCCGACTCACTGAACTGTGTGTTCTGGATCCACCCGAATTCCGTCCCGAGCAAATCGTCCGCCGCTTCTGGCAGGGTTGGATGCACTATGGCAGGCCGACGCTGGTTTCGTTCAATGGCCGCGGTTACGACCTGCCGGTTCTGGAACTGGGGGCCTTTCGCTACGGGCTGAGTCTGCCCGCATGGTTCAATGTGGAGTCGCGCAGCTTCGAGCAGGCTCGCAACCGTTACAACATCGACCGCCACATCGACCTGCAGGATCTGATTTCGAACTTCGGAGCCATGCGAGTGAGCGGCGGACTGAACCTGATGGCAAATCTCATCGACAAACCGGGCAAGTCCGGTATCGACGGATCGCAGGTACAGAACCTGTACTGGGATGGTCAGGCCGAAAAGATTAACGACTACTGCCGCTGCGATGTCCTGGATACCTACTTCGTGTTTTTGAGAACACGCGTGCTGATTGGACGACTGAGCTTGGGGGAAGAACAGGCTCTGGTTGAAGAGACCCGCGCGATGCTGAAGGAAGAAGCCGACGAACACCCGGCCTACGAACACTATTTGCAGTACTGGGATCTTCGTGAACGTCGGAGCCAGCCTGCTGCGGCACTTGATGAGCCCGTCCCGGCCGAGGCACCGCTCGAACAGGTCTGACCTCGTGACGCCAGTCAGGTTGGAGGCGTGATTCCCAGCCACAGGAAACACAGCGTAAAATGTGCGCGAATCCGGCCTTCAGTTCCGGTTGACGTGGCCGTCGATCCGGATTCGTTCTAACTTTCAGTCGCCGTAATGTTGCGCAAAGTCGTTGACCGATGTATGATACGGTGGCGAAGCGCATGCATTCAGATCGCTTTCCAAGTGTCCCGACAGGCAGATCCATGACGATTTCCGCGACTGAGTACTTTCGGACCCGCAAGGCCGACCGCAAGAAGGAAACTCGCTACATCAATGTGATCAACAAGGACAGTTGCACGTCCTGCGAATCCTGCGCGTCTGTTTGCCCGGTCGACTGCATTTACGAAGTCGTCAGTCCGGTTCCTTCGCAAAGCTACCACCAGATCGACACCAGCCGCTGCATCGGTTGCCAGATGTGCTACCGGTCTCCCAGTGACAGCAACGACCTGTACACACTGACGATCTGCCCGTGGAACGCGATCGACATGCTTCACAATCCCAACGTGAAGCCCGACGACGTCTCGGTGCTGCAACCCTACTATCGCGGCAGCGACACCGAACTGGTGTGGCCCAAGCTGGAAGAATACGCCTATCAGTTGTTTCTGGACGGCGAAGTCTTCATTCCGGCGGATGAAGCGGCTCTGCATCAGATCTTTGGCGTTCTGCAGCAGGAAGCATGGATGTACAGCGAAGAAGACAACATCAGACTTGTCGCTGCCGAGACGCAAACCGGTGAAGGGTTCGTTCGGTACGCTGCGACAGAACCGGCCCGCGACCTGCTGGACGTGATTTTTCAGGACTATCAGCGGATCTTCATGGATTAGCCCCGTCCGCCTTGCCTTCCAGCCGCGGCTGTCGATAATCCCGATTCTTAACGCAGCCGTTCGTCGAAGGAGCGGAACGCTGCCTCCAATTGTGGAGAGGCCAGCCAAACCGGGTCAGGTCCTAACGGAAGCAGCCCTGCGGTGTTCGGTTCTCTGGTGCATGCGGAGGTAGCGTTTCGCTCCTTCATTCTGCCTGACCAGCTACGGAGATAGCCGGAACACAGCGCACATGACCGAAGATCAGGAACGTCCGTCTTCCGGCCCGCCGAAAAATCGCCGCCCCGGCACCAGTCCGGACGCTCCGGAGAAAGTTGGTCGAGGTCCGTTTGGCCCCATGACACTGGTGCTGGTCGTCCTGCTGCTGCTGGGAGCGTGGTACGTTTTTAGTGCTCCCGGCAACCGCGGCACGCGAGTTCCCTATGGCTTCTTCTGGCAGCAGTTGCAGGCCGACAACGTCAAGTCCGTGCAGTTCCACGGCGAGATTCTGACTGGCGAATGGAAGACCATCCCGCAGGAAAAGCCGACCAGCCTGACCGGCACACTGCGTGACTCCTTCAACACGGTCCTGCTGCCGCCCTATGCCGAAGACCGCGAACTGGCCGCCGAATTAAAACGCCGCGGCCTCGTCGACCTCAGCGCCGAACGCACGACACTCAGTCCCGGAACCGAATTGCTTGTCTGGCTGTCGCTGCCGATGCTGCTGTTGCTGTTCATGTTCGTCATGATGCGCCGCAGTTCGGATCCGTTCAGCGGTGGCGGCATGATGGGCAGCTTCATCCGCAGCCCGGCCCGCCGATTCGAACGCGAGGAAGGAGCCGTCACGTATGACGACGTTGCCGGGCTGAAGAGCGCCAAGCAGGATCTGCAGGAAGTCGTCGAATTTTTGAAATCGCCTGACCGCTTCCAGAAGCTGGGCGCTCGTATCCCGAAGGGAGTCCTGCTGGTTGGGCCTCCCGGCACCGGCAAGACGCTGCTGGCACGAGCCACCGCAGGCGAAGCGGGTGTCCCGTTCTACTCGATCAACGGGTCGGAGTTCATTCAGATGTTCGTGGGAGTGGGCGCGACTCGTGTGCGCGACCTGTTTAAGACCGCTCGCGAAGCCGCTCCGTGCATCATCTTTATCGACGAAATCGATGCCGTCGGGCGCGTTCGCGGGGCTGGCGTCGGGGGCGGGCACGATGAACGCGAGCAGACGCTGAATCAGATTCTCAGCGAGATGGATGGCTTCAGTCAGGCTCAGACAGTCATCGTGCTGGCTGCAACCAACCGACATGACGTGCTGGACCCGGCGCTGCTGCGCCCCGGCCGGTTTGACCGCCACGTCACCGTCGATCGTCCGGCTCGCGAAGGTCGGCTGGGGATTCTGAAGGTTCATGTCCGCAAAGTTCCGCTGGCCGATGACGTCAAGCTGGACGACCTGGCTCAGACGACGATGGGATATTCGGGAGCCGAACTGCAGAAACTTGTGAACGAAGCCGCCCTGCATGCCGCCCGCGAAGACAAGAAGCGGGTCGAGATGGAAGACTTTCTGTTCGCGCAGGATCTGGTCCTGATGGGTGCTCGCCGTGACGAAGTTATGGACGATGACGAAAAACGTTTGACTGCATGGCACGAAGCGGGTCATGCGGTTCTTGCCTGGTATCAGGAAGGCATGGACCCCGTGCACAAGGTCTCGATCATCCCGCGCGGTCGCGCCCTCGGCGTGACGCAACTCATGCCCGAAAAGGAAATTCACAACGTCGCTGAAGACAATCTGCGGCTGCGACTGGTAATGATGATGGGAGGCCGGGCGGCCGAAAAACTTGTCTTCAATCAGTACTCCGCCGGCGCGGAAGATGACATTGAACGCGGCACAAAACTGGCTCGTCGCATGGTGGCAAGCTGGGGCATGTCTGAAAAAGTCGGCCCGGTTTCCTTCAAACAGTCCGAAGAACATCCGTTCCTCGGAAAGGAAATGCATTCCTACCGTGAGTTCAGCGAAGAAACCGCTCACGTCATCGATATGGAAGTCCAGCGCATCATGCAGGACGCAAACGATACCGCAATCGCTATGCTGACAACGCACCGCGCAAAGCTGGACGAACTGGCCGAAGCTCTGCTGGTTGAGGAGAATCTCGAACGTCGCGAAGTGGAAAAAATCCTCGGCCCGCGGCCCGGCGACAGCGGGAAGGGCAACGTCGGCGACTCTGACACTACGGACGCAGCGGGTTCCGCCGCCATAGCGCCCGAAGAGAATTCTGCCGACAGCAAAGAATAGACTGCCCGCGCTTGCCAATCAGCCGGAGTGGGTTGGCACCCGGTTTTCTCTGCAATCGCACGCCAACGCGTTCCGGCTCATCGGGTACCGCAATTGCGAACGAGTACTACCCTGACCGGGATTACTCACGCGACTCGCGTGTTCTGACACAACACGTGTCAGCGACAGATTTACGTCGAGTGGCGAAAAAGCACGCTGGACGACGGGACTCCGATCCCGTGGCGGTAATTCGACGGGACTCGGAGTCCCGTCGCTGCAATTCGACGGGATCGGAGTCCCGTCGTACGAAGTCGTGGATGATCCCGGCTAAGGCAATGGCGCAGGCGGCGTTCCGGCGCAGCGAGCTGACACAGCTCGCTACGCCGGAATCGATCGGCGATCGCGGCCGCAGACTCCTGCGGGTTTCCGAAGCCTTCGGCGACGTCTCATTCCGCCGATCGCATTACCCGCCCAGGCTCATGGTCACGGTCTTCAGTTCCGTGTAGTTCGCCAGGCCGGCTTCGCCCAGTTCACGGCCAATACCGCTCATTTTGAAGCCGCCGAACGGAGCGGCTGCATCGAATACGTCGTAGCAGTTGACCCACACCGTGCCGGCCCGAACGGCCGAAGCGATGCGGTGCGCCTTTGTGACGTCACGAGTCCACACGGCCGCGGCCAGGCCGTAAAACGTGTTGTTCGCCCGGTCGATGACTTCGCTCACATCCCTGAACTTCAGGATGTTCATCACCGGGCCGAAGATTTCGTGCTTCGCAATGTCCATGTCATCGGTCACATCCGTGAAGACCGTGGGTTCCACAAAATAGCCCGGGCCGTGAATCCTTCGACCGCCGGAAACGCATTTCGCTCCCTGTTTGTTCCCGCGATCAATGAAGTCCAGAATCTTGTCCATCTGAGCCTTGTCGACCTGCGGCCCCTGAGTCGTCTCACTGTCGAACGGATTGCCCAGCACACGCTGGCTGGCTCGATCGACGACGCGTTCGACGAATTCATCGTGGACGGATTCTTCGATAAACAGCCGGCTGCCGGCGCAGCAGCACTGACCCTGATTGAAGAACAAACCAAATTCCGCTCCCGCAATCGCCGCATCCAGATCGGAATCAGCAAACACGATATTCGGGCTTTTGCCTCCCAGCTCAAACGACAGACGTTTCAGCGTCTGAGCCGCGTCTTTCATAATGATCTGAGCCGTCGCGCCTTCACCCGTAAACGCGATCTTGTCAACCTGCGGATGCTTTACCAGGGCGGCTCCTGCAGTCGGGCCGTACCCCGGAACCACGTTGATGACTCCCGGCGGAAACCCGGCTTCCAGTGCCAGTTCGGCAAGTCGCAGGCACGTCAGCGGAGTCTGTTCGGCGGGTTTCATGACGACCGTGTTTCCTGCTGCCAGAGCCGGTCCCCACTTCCACGCCGCCATCAGCAGCGGAAAGTTCCACGGAATGATTTGCCCGCAAACGCCGATCGGTTCGCGCCGCGTGTAGCAGAAATAGTCGCCGCGGATGGGAATCGTGCTGCCGTGAATTTTGTCCGCCCAGCCGGCGTAGTATCTCAGGCAGTCGATCACCAGTGGCAGATCGGCCGCTCGCGAATCGGCGATTGGCTTGCCGTTGTCGAGCGTTTCCAGCGCCGCCAGTTCTTCGAGATTCTTCTCGACGAGATCAGCCAGCCTGTTCAGCAGCCGGCCGCGGTCACGCGCATCCATTCGCGACCACGGTCCGGTTTCGAAAGCCGACCGGGCGGCATGAACGGCAAGGTCAACGTCTTCGGCGTCGCCTTCCGCGACTTCACAGATGACCTCTTCGGTCGCCGGGTTGACAGTTTCAAAAGTCTTGCCGCTGACGGACGCACGAAACTCGTCGCCAATCAGAATTCCCGTCTGTCGAATTTTCGGGGCGGTCGCTGTACCGTTTTCCGTTGCCAAAGACATCAGCGTTCTCCTGCGTATCGAGATTTTTGGATCACCGTGTCGCCGGGCAGTCCGGCAAGCTCAGCACTACAGTATGCCAAGCATGCTGCCGATTTTCGACCAGGTCCACAGCGTTCATACCTGGTTCATACGTGCGTCGGAATGATGTCCCGCGCGCTGGGTGCTCGCCCGACGGTGCCACTACAATCCTGCGGACTGGGTTCCCGCGTTTCGCGGGAATGACGCTGGGTTCGCGCCCAGCCGCGCCGCCAAGTTCTGCGGTTCACGATCTGCCACCTGTCATCTCCCACTGGACGAGTCCATTCATGGAAGACTTCATTCGAGCACTCAGTGACCTGATTGATGAACACTGGGTGAAGTTCGTTACGGCCGCGGCGTTTACCGCTGTCGGCTGGCTGATTGCGCGTCGCCGCGCGGCTCGCGACTGGCAGAAGCGTGAATTCTTCGACCGCATCAATTTCTCACTGAACAGTGTGCGTGACGGAACTCTGCAAATCCGCACGCTCGCGGAAAAATCCTGCTCTGACGTGTTCCTGAACAAAGTTGCCACCGATCAGCTCCTCAAGCTGGCTCAGCAGACAACCGCGGAGGATCCCATCCTGCCGATTCCTGAAAAGGACTGCTGGTACTACCTGAACGCCGTGCTGAATGAGGTCTCCGAACAGTTCGCGACCGGCCTGATCCAGCGTGACGTCGGCCGACCTGTGCTCGCAGCGGACTACTTCATCTGTCTGACCAACGAATGCGACGGCGACATGCGCACGCGAAAGCTTCGA
>CAZHET010000024.1:0-17110 GCA_964531585.1 uncultured Planctomycetaceae bacterium
TCGTGTTCGAACTTCTTCAGCATCGATTTGGGCGTGCCGATGATGTAACGGCGACCGCCTTCGCGGAGGAATTCGATATTGTCTTCGCTGACCGCCACGGGCGGACGACGTAACCACTTGATCCTGCTGTACGTCGATCCACGGAAATTGAATTCCGTGGCATTCAAACCTCCCACGGAGGCCGCGATCCATCACCCAGATGCGGTCGCTTTTTCCGTAGCGGGCTTCCATCGTTTCGACGATGTGTTCCACGGTGGTGACGTCCGCCGTGTTGCCGGCAAAGACTTCATAACCCAGCGGCATTCCGCATCGCGACACCACCAGTCCGATGCACACCTGCCTGCAGTCGCTGCGGTTGTCTCGCGAATAGCCGCGCTGAGCCAGCGGGTTGCGTTCCGCCTGACCTTCGAAGTAAGTGCTTGTGACATCGTACATCAGCAGGTCGTATTCGAGATCGAACAGATCGCCAAACCGATTCTTCAGATGCGTTTCCAGAGCGTCCTTGTGCGGCAGCAACTGATCGAGCGTGCGGTACAGCCGATTGTCGTCCACACGTTCTTCGCTCACGCCAAGCAGGTCGGGCCGCGCCGTTTTCGGATACCACTGTTCGGCGGTGAACAGTTCGCCGGCGGGTTCGAGCAGCCGGGCAATGATCAGAATCAGCGAACTCACATCCCAGCCGACCAGCTCGCGACCTTCGGGAATCGCGTTGCTCAGAAAAGCGTCGAGCTGCAGCGTACGAATCAGGTGCAGAGCGATCCACGGTCCGCCAGACTGCCGCAGGTTTTCAACACGAACTCCGGCGGCGTTGACTTCAACCCAGCGCGGAGCGACAGCGGACGCATCGTCATCGAATTCAAATCGCATCTGCCGACTGAGCGGCTGCGATCGATCGGCGGTCGGTGTGGATGATGTGGTCGGTGTGGATGCAGCGGATGCCGTCTCATCGCGATCGGCCAAACCTTCTGCCGCCTGCTGCACCCCCAGCCGTCCGGCTTCGTCGAGCTTCCCCAGCCACGCAACAACTCTCTGCCGCGGCCCACTGGCCGAGCGATACGATTCGACCAGCGCCCAGTAGGCGTGACGACGACCGTTTTTGATGCGATGGCATTGGCGGATGAACATGTCCGCAAATGCTACCGACCGAATTCCGACCAGCCAGATCAGAGGTCGTCACGACATCGCGTTTCCGATTTCAAACGCTGCACTTTCGAATCTGCGGCCGCAAAAACACGGCGATTAATTCTTCACCAATCACATTTTGTCTCTCTGCTGGGGAAGTTGGGCTAAGGCTCCAGAACGGCGCGGTGCGCAATGCAGGCTAGGCCAAGTGTGCCTCGTTGTTGGCGACTGTCCAGCCGGATTGTGATCGCCTTACGCGACGCCGTTGCCGGACAGCGGGCCGGCTTCCAGCGCGCGTGCCAGCACCTGGACATCGTTGCGGATAGACGACGCCTGTTCGGGCGACAGTTCGGCTTCCCCGAAGCGCACGGAATTGAAGGCAGCGGCAACTCGTTCGGGAATCACTGCCACGTCTTCCGATGTCAGAATGTGAGCGAAGAAATGCCGTGCCGCGATTGCGTTCTCCAGCGCGGTGCTGGTTTCCGAGAGCGGCAGTCCGTGGCGTTCGCAGATTTCGCGGAACGATTCATAGAAGCGAATGACGCTGCGCGCCGCGCGGCCGCGGCGACTGAAACGCTGCCGCAGAAATGCCGCGATCTGAAACAGAATCCGCCACGGCCGCCTGCGGACAATCAGTGCCGTGAGCAGCAGCAGGACGAATGTGACGAGTCCTCCCTGAACGCTGAACCATTTCTTCGGCGACATCACATATTCGCGGAAAAACAATTTCGCCGCGGCCAGCAAGCCCTGCTTGCTGATGACTTCTGCCGCCTCTTTGGCCGCCTTCACGGCCGGTTGAATCAATGCCTGCTGGCGTTCCAGACTCATGCGCTGGATCAGCAGATACCACTGGTCGGTGAGTGCTCCGCGCAGGTCAGTCAGCCAGCTTAGTGAATCGGCGGCCATGACGTTTTCTTCCCGCGCTGACGCGGGAGTCGGATCAACGGTGACCCAGTGCCCGTCCACCCACGCTTCGACCCAGGTGTGCGCGTGCTTCTGCTTGACTTCGTGCTGGCCGCTGACAGTATTGACTTCGCTGCCCTTGAAGCCGTTCACCACGCGAGCCGGCACCCCCACTGCCTGCAGCATCAAAGCGCACGACGAAGCGAAGTATTCGCAGTGGCCCGTCTTGTGGTTCACAAGGAAGTCTTCAACGGGGTCGAGCCCCGGATCCTGCGACCGCTGATTCAGCGAATACGTGAACTCACCGGACTGGCTGAGATACTCCAGCGTTCTGGCAACACACGTTGCCGCGTCGGGGAAGATTGTGTCATCGCCGCGGCAGATGGTTTCGGCAACAGCGACCAGTTTCGGCAGGTTGCGGCCAAGCTGCGGCGTTAGAGCTTCGTTGCGGACGCTTTGATCCAGTTCGTCAAGTTCCCGCTGGTTCAGGTCCTGAGAATTCCTAAGCCAGCGCACCACTTCGCTCAGGGTCCACGGCCGGACAGCGTCCGAGTTCGTCAGATCGATTCGCGGGCAGTAGATTTCATAGGTCACCGGAAAATCAGCGCGAGCGTCCGCGTCGCGGTGCAGCAGTGTCTGAGTGCGCTGTCGCTGCGACAGTTCGGCGCCGAGACTTCCTCCGGCGGTGATGGAAACGGCATCAACCAACGGCATCACGGCGAACGCAAAGCGTCCGACAGGCGGATCCTGGGTAATACTGACAGCGAACGGGTTCGCTCGTTCGATCACGTATTGTGACTGAGAAGAATTCAGCGGCCGATCATCTCGCGACGGCGGGCGGCTCCAGCGACCGTTCTCGTAACGACTCAGCACGTTTCCCCGAAAGCGAAGTTCGTCGAAGCCCATCGCACTGATGAACTGCTCCACGGTCACCGGACGACCGGACTTCAGTTCGCGGATTGAAAACTGCATCACGCGCGTGTCGCTCTGCATGATCTCACCGATCTCGCCAAGCTGAACAGCTTCGGTGAAGCCGGTGCGATGCTGAAACGCGTTGCGACCGCCGGTCACCGGAGCCAGCGGCGAATCGACCCAGATGCGGGGAAACGCAGCGAAGACGACACTCGCCACAACCAGCGACCCCAGGAACGTCCACAGGACGATTCCGCAGAACCGCCAGCCGGTCCATGACTCGCTGGCATCGATCTGCAGCCCGTTGCGAACCAGCACCGGACGCGCGCTCACGGCGTCTCCCTGTTCGCCAGCCAGCGAATCCGCCGGCAGCGACGACGTACCGTCCGTCAGGGAATCCGCCGTCACGAGTCCTCTCACGCGGTACAACGTGAACACGGACAGCGTCCAGATCAGCAGCAGCAGCATGCCGGCCAGCGAAGCTCCGAACACCGCTTCGCGCGTCAGCACGGAGGCGACTGCCAGCTGCAGCACGCTCAATGCACTCAGCCACCAGAACTGTCGGATTCCCTTCCGCATCAGCAGCACGATCCACGTCAGATACACCAGCATGTGAGCACCGGAAAGCAGCTTGCCTTCGATGTCGCCGGTGAAGAATTCGGTCA
The DNA here is from genome assembly GCA_964531585.1 of uncultured Planctomycetaceae bacterium. GTDB lineage: Bacteria > Planctomycetota > Planctomycetia > Planctomycetales > Planctomycetaceae > JAWKUA01. The sequence goes on from CAZHET010000024.1 coordinate 3,603, forward strand.
GCGTCGCCATTGCCGCAAGACCACCCAGAATGTTGGCTGCGTAGATCGGCAGCGAAAACCAGTGGCGCCGGTCGGTGACAAAGTATGCCAGCACCGCCAGCACAGGAGTCACTCCGACGGGAAACCACGCTCCTTCAGACTGGGCCAGAATCAGCGACGACAGACACACACAAAGAGTGATGCTGCGCAGAAACTTCTGCTCCAGAGCATCGTGCTCAGCGGTCAGGCGGCGGTGAGAAAGGATGTGCGTGTTCAGCAGCGGCATTAGGCCAACACCGGATCAGGGAACGGAGACGGGCCAATATGACCTGGAACGCCCAACAAAAGCGGGACTGGCTCCCGAGCAAAGCAGAAATCGCATGGAATGATGGACTTGCGAGGGTGCCTGTCCCGGTTTTGTGAGCCCCGGTTTTGTGAGAGCCTCTTAACTTCCGTTCAGGCCATCGAACTCTGTCACACCGGACGCCGACGGCCTGGCGAACAGACCGCCGCAAATCCCGGACTCGCCGAATGGAATCCTGACGGCCACGGGATTTGTCTGACGAGTTCCAGGATTTTGCGCTAGCGATGACGGAATCGAAAGGCAGTCTGGAAATTCCAGTGCCACGCGTCGATTCCGGTGAGCGGCCCCCGACGATCACCTTCTGTTCCAATGGCGACCCAACGTCGCATCCGTGCTGCAGACGTCCGGCGCTTGCAACGATCTACGTCACGCTGGTACCGACCGCATGATCGCACAGCGGTATGCTGGGATTCGGGTCGTCCAGCAGTTCGGCCAGCGTGGTTGCTCGAAAGGCGTCTTCCGTAATCCGCATCGCGTTGTCCATGCGACGATGCAGCGCACAAAGTCGAACGCCGTGAGACGTCAGACCAAGCGGACAGGTCTTTATCCGCTGCATCGGAGCGACGGCGTTGACGACATCCAGGATCGTCAGGTCTTCCGGCGATCGAGCCAGCGTGACGCCGCCGCCGATCCCGCGCTGCAGGCAGACCAGCCCGTGCTGTCTCAAGCCCTGCAGCACTTTCGACAGGTACGCCGATGGAACCTGAGTCGCCGCGGCAATGTCGCTGGTCTTCTGAGGGCGACCGACATGCACGGCCAGATGAACAACCGCCCGCAGAGCGTATTCCACTGTTTGAGAAAACATGTCGGCACAGCCTGATTTGAAATGGACAACCACTGCTCCAGTTCCGATCCTATCTAAACAGGATAATCGTGTCCAGTTTGGAATGGCTGTTTGTCGCAGAGTTCTTCGGAACCTGAAGTCCAGTTGGGGATCAAGAACATGAAACTTCGCCGAAGCTGCGTTCTGCTGGTAATGATGCTGCCCGCGCTTGCTGTCTCTGCGGCGGCCCAGTCGGAATACGAGCGGGATCCGATCAACTACAGCACGACGGAACCCACCGACCCGGTCACGGCACTGGCGAAGAAACTGGCCGCCGGGGATGTGCAGCTCACCTGGGAACCCGCTCACGGCTATCTGAGTTCGGTGCTGCAGGAACTGCATGTTCCAGTGTCGTCGCAGACGCTGGTGTTTTCGAAGACCAGTCTGCAGGTCAGCCGGATTACTCCGGAAAAGCCGCGAGCCATCTATTTCAACGACGACGTGTATGTCGGCTGGGTTCAGAACGGCGACGTTGTCGAGCTTTCTGCAGCGGATCCGAAGCTGGGCGGCACGTTCTACACGCTGTCACAGAAGCGGGCGGGCGCGCCGGAAATCGTTCGGGAAACATCGCGCTGCCTGCAGTGTCACGGTTCGAGTCACACGCGACGGACTCCCGGTCACATGGTTCGCAGTGTGATTCCTGACAGCCGCGGGCTGCCGGTGTTTCGCCTGGGAACTCACCTGAACGACGATTCCAGCCCGTTCGATGAACGCTGGGGCGGCTGGTACGTGACGGGAACTCACGGTACTCAGCGGCACATGGGGAACACGTATCTTCCCGATCCGGACCGCGAAGAAACGCTAAACGCGGAGGCGGGAGCCAACATCACCGATCTGTCGCAGGTCGTGGACACATCGCCATACCTGACTCCGCACAGCGACATCGTGGCATTGATGGTGCTGCAGCATCAGACAACGATGCACAACATTCTGACAGCCGCCAGTCATTCCGGTCTGCTGACGATGCGTGATGCCGAAGTCATGAACCGTGCTCTGGACCGTCCGGCAGACTTCGTATCGGAATCGACCGAGCGACGATTTGCGTCCGCCGCGGACAAGGTTGTTCGCGGACTCTTATTCTGCGACGAACAGCCGCTGACGGCTCCGATTGAGGGCACCAGCGGGTTTGCGGAAGAATTTCAGCAGCGAGGACCGTTTGATGCTGACGGGCGGAGTCTCCGGCAATTCGACCTGCGGAAGCGCCTGTTCCGCTATCCGTGCAGCTTTCTGATTTACTCGGAATCGTTTCAGTCGCTGCCGGACGGTGTTCGCGACAGGATTGCCGATCGCCTGACGACGATCCTTGCCGGCGAAGACACGTCGGGTGACTTCGAGCACCTGTCTGCGGACGATCGCCAGGCGATTCGTGAGATTCTGCAGTCGACGACGTCACCTGGAACGCCCGACGAAACCGTGAGCGGCTCCCGGACGAAGCAAACCTCGCGTTGAATTGTTGACTTGCAGGAGTGCCTCGCGCCCTTTTTGATATGCAGCGTCAGTGCGTGTCGTGCGGCAGCGACGCCACGCGGAACCAGTACTGCTGAATGCACTCGACCACCGCGAAGAACTGATCCAGGTCGACGGGTTTCACGACGTAGGAATTGCCTCCCAGGGCATAAACGGCGGCGATATCGCGTTCGTCCGCGGACGTCGTCATCACGATGACCGGCAGCGTTCGCAGGGACTCGTCGCGGCGGATTTCCCGCAGGACCTGCCGGCCGTCGATGCGGGGCATGTTCAGGTCCAGCAGCACCAGATGCGGCCTCGGACAGTCCGCAAAGCGGCCGGCACGCTGCAGCATTTCCAGGGCCTGTTCGCCGTTGACGGCGTGCAGCACGCGTGTGCGAACCTCCCCGCGTTCCAAAGCACGGCGGGCCAGATCGGCATCGGTTGGGCTGTCTTCGACCAGCAGGATCAGCACTTCGGGATGCGAATCGGGAGCTATTTCCTGGGGCATAACCGCATTCAATCGTTGCAGACCTGGCGGGCCTTCGGCAATGTGAAGTAAACCGTGGTTCCTTCACCGGAAACCGAATCCAGCCAGATGGTGCCACCGTGACGTTCGACAATTCGGCGGCACACCGCCAGCCCGATCCCTGTACCGGGATACGCTTCCCGGCTGTGCAGACGCCGGAAAATTACGAACACCTGTTCGAAAAATTCCGGATCTATGCCGATTCCGTTGTCGGAAACGCTGATCTGCAGCAGATCTGTGCCCGCGCTGCCTTCACCTGTGGCGGTCGGCTCACAGCGGATTCGCAGCTGCGGCACCTGCTGAGACCGGTACTTGATCGCGTTGCTGAACAGATTCTGAAACAGGCGCACAATCTGCCCGAAGTCTGCGAACACGTCTGGCAGGTCGTCGGCTTCGATGACCGCCTGGCTTTCCTGAATCACGGACGTCAGCAGCAGTTGAGCCTCCCGGACCGCCTGATTCAGGTCCACGTTTTCAAACGGGTTTCCTTTGCGACGGATGCGCGAGAATTCCAGCAGATCGACGATCAGCCGCTGCATCCGCTTGCCGCCGTCAACGATGGATTCCACGAACATCCGGCCTTCATCGTCCAGCCGGTCAGCACTCGTTGACTGCAGCAACTGGCAATAACCGACGATCGCCCGCAGCGGTTCCTGCAGATCGTGCGATGCCACATACGCGAACTGTTCCAGTTCCTCGTTGCTGCGCTGCAGTTCCTGAGACCGTGCTTCCAGGTCCGCCTGAACCTGCTTCAAAGCCGTGACGTCCCGGCCTTCCGGAATCAAAAACGCGATCTCGCCGTCATCATCGCGAGCGGGCTTCACCGAGAAATCGACCGAAATCGTCGACCCGTCAGCCGCCGGGTGAGTGGCCTCGAACCGATCGAACTCACCCCCGGCAGCAGCGGCGATCGCCTCGCGCAGTCGCTGCTGCAGCGCGGAGGAATGCTGCCACCAGACGGTATCCCAGAACGGTTTGCCGATAACATCTTCGGCCTGCACACCGCTCGCTTCCATCGCAGTGCGGTTGGCGTCGATCACAACGCCGTCGATGGTCAGCAGTCCGATAAACTGAAATGTCTGATTGAAGATGCCGCGAAAGCGAGCTTCGCTTTTCTTCAAAGCGGCCTGAGCTTCGCGCTGTTCCGTCACATCGACGTGAACGCCCAGAAACCGCACGGGCTCTCCGTTCAGTTCGTCGCGAAACAGCCGGCCCCGCGACAGAATCCAGCGGTAACTGCCGTTCTGATGGCGCAGCCGAAACGACGATTCATATTCGGCAGTCTTGTCCTCCAGATAATCCGAAATCTTCTGTCGGGCAGCGTCAATGTCGTCCGGATGCACTCGCGCGGACCAGTCGTCGAGCGACTTCCAGGGCTGTGCGGGATCTTCTCCAAGCTGCTGCTGCAGTTCGAGAGACACTTCAACGACCCCGGTTCGCACGTTCCAGTCCCACATGCCAACATTGCCGCCCTGCAGGGCCTGCGTCAGTTGCAGCCTGGTTCGTCGCAGTGCTTCCTGAGCCTGCCGGCGATCGTCGATATCCTGAATTGACCCGGCCATCCGACTGGCTCGGCCTTCATCGTTCCAGATCGCCTGGCCGCGTCCGCGGAACCAGCGATACGAGCCGATGGCATGCCGCAGGCGATACTCCTCGTCATGCGGAATGTGATCGTTCAGGTGATCGTCGAACGACTGCATAACACGCTCGCGGTCGTCCGGATGGAGATGCGAACGAAAGCTGCGCATGACGTTGGGAAAGCTGTCCAGATCGCTGCCTTCGTAGCCCAGCAGTTCCCGAAATCGCGGCGCATACCAGACGTCACCGTTCTCGACATTCCAGTCCCACAGCCCGTCATTGGTTCCCTGGACCGCCAGTTCGAAGCGTTCGCGAGCATCGGCGGCAAGGCCTTCATTGAACTTCAACATCGAAATGTCACTGGCCAGTCCGAACGTGCCGATAATCTGCCCCGATGCGTCACGCAGCGGCATTTTTGTCACCTGCACCCAGCGCTCTTCACCGTCGGCAAGTCGGACGATCTGTTCCTGCTTGCCGATCATCGGTTCGCCGGTCGCCATGATCCGCTGTTCGTCTTCCTGTGCGGCGGCGGCAAGTTCTGCGTCCCAGATGTCGGCGTCGGTCTTGCCGAACAGTTGCTGAGGGTCGCTGAAGCCGGCATCCTGCGCCATCGCGGGATTCACGCGGATGAACTGATGCTGCCTGTTTTTGAAGAACACTGAATCCGGCAGGCTGTCAATCAGAGTGCTCAGCAGTTGCTGTTCCCGTTTCAGTTCGGCGTGCAGTGTCTGCAGTTCGGTCACCTTTTCACGCAGATGTTCCTGAACCTGCTTCAGTTCCGTGATGTCGCGTGAAAGTCCGAAGGTACCGACGATCGTTCCCGACTTGTCCCTCAGAGGCATCTTCGTTGATGACACCCAGCGATGCCGGCCGTCCTTCCACAGTTCGTATTCCTCCTTGTTGATGATCGGTTCGCCGGTCTGCATGATCCGCACTTCGTCCGCGCGGTAGGTCTCTGCTTCCTCCCTGGGAAAGAAATCGTAGTCGGACCTGTTGATCGCCTGTTCAGGAGACGTCAGACCATAGATTGACGCGGCCTGGCGGTTGCAGCGAATGAACCGGGACTGATCGTCCTTGAAGTAAATCGCGTCCGGAATGCTGTCGACAAGCGTCTTCATCAGATCCTGCTCACGAGTCAGCTCGCCGCGAATCTCCGCGACGGTTCGTTCTGCCTGGCGCACCTGATCGACGGCCGGCAGGCGGCTGCTTTGGAGGATCAGGATGACCAGCGTGCCGATTCCCAGCACAGCCGCAACAGCTCCAATGACGCTGGTGACTGCGGCGGTGCCGTCACTGGAACGTCCGAGCATGGCGAATTCCGCGGCATGCAGAACTCCGCAGACCACCAGCCACAGCACCACCAGCCACAGGACACGCATCGCTCCGAAATCCGGGCGCTTTCTCAGAAAGACCGTCAATCCTGCCGCCATGGCAGCGAATGAAGCAGCAATCAACAAACGTGCCGAAGCGTGAGGCCAGTCGGCCACTGCCAGCAGCGCGCCGAAGTGGTTGAGCAGATCTGCGGCATTTGCCGGATTGACTGCGTCTGAAACTGGTCGCGTCATTGCCTTTCCCCCGCCGAGGCGTGCCGGTGCTGCAGACCTCCGTCACCCTGTTTCCATTTCCCTTCGCCGATGTTATCCTGAAGTTCCCTCCCGGGCCATTCACGGCTGTCCCTGAGAAATACTCGCGATCGCCGCCGATATGGACCTGTCAAGCCTTCACCTGTCCGGCAATTCAGCCTCGCCAGCGCACGTCCGTCAATGAAAGCCAGTCAATGGAAGGCGACTCCCCCATCGACCTGCTGCTGGTCGAAGATAATCCGGACGACGCGGGTCTGGTCCAGGCGTATCTGCGAGTTGGCTTCGGCAAAATATCCGTCACCCGAGTCGCACGGCTGGATGACGCCCTGACGGCGGCTGCCGGGCGCGAGTTTTCTGCCGTGCTGCTGGACCTGAACCTGCCGGACAGCACAGGAGTCGGCACGTTTCACCGCATGTCCGCATCGCTGAATGGTACACCCATTGTTGTTCTCAGCGGACTGGACAACAACGACATGGCCGCCGCCGCCGTCGGAGCCGGCGCGGAAGACTATGTCATCAAGGGACGCTACGACGCCGACACGCTGGCCCGCAGCGTGCGATTCGCCATCGAACGCAGCACTCGGATGGCCGCTGAACGCGAACTGATCAGCGTTCGCAGCGAACTCATCGCCGCCCAGCACATTCAGGACACGCTGTATCCCAAAGCCGCTCCGGAAGTCCCGGGCTTCGAAATCGCGGGAGGCGTGCGATCGGCCGGAACCGGCTGCGGTGACTACTACGACTTCATTCCGCTGCGGGACGGACGGCTGCTGATCGTCGTCGGCGATGTTTCCGGCCACGGCATGGGGTCCGCAATTGTCATGGCCGAAACGCGAGCCTGTCTGCACACGCTGGCCGATGTCGAAGTCCCGCCCGGTCTGATGATGTCGTCTCTGAACCGCCTGATCTGCGCCAGTGCGACGGAAGGCATGTTCGTCACGCTGATGCTGGTCCTGTTCGACCCCGCGCACGGCAGCTTTGTCTACTACAACGCCGGCCATATCGGCTGGATCCTGCGATCCGACGGACGCACCGAAAAGATGGCGACTCATCAGGTTCCGCTGGGATTTCTGGGTGACGTCGAATACGACGCAAGCGACGAGTTCGCGCTGCATCCCGGCGACCTGCTGCTGATGCCCAGTGACGGTATTCAGGAATGCGTCTCGGCGGAAGGTGTCCCGTACCGCACTCCGGCAATGCTGCGAACGGCACAGGATCACATGACGTTGCCGGCCACGGAAATCGTCACCACACTGTTCGACAGCGCGATGGCACACATCGGCGACGGAAAGCCTCACGACGACATGACTGCCGTCGTCCTGAAGGCGCTGTAACGGTGATTGCCGAGGCTGGCAGCATCGACCACGCGGCAGCATCGACCACGTGGCAGCATCGGCCACGTGGCGGACGCTGCCAGCGTCCGCATCTTCCAGTTCTTATCTGCCGCTCGCGTTACACAACGAGCCACAACGAGCCCCGACGAGCCACAACGTGAAACAGCAAACCCTTTCCTTGACGGTCGTCGCCTGTCTCGCACTGGTGGCGAGTCCAGACGCGTACGCTGGCGACTGGCCGCACTGGCTGGGACCGAACCGCAACGACACCTGCGAACAACCGTCCGGCTGGTCCGCCAACGGCTGGAAGTACTCTCGCACGGTGTGGAAGCAGAATGTCGGCGAAGGGTCCACGTCACCAATCATCGCTGATGACCGAGTCTTCGTGACGGGCTGGCGAGACGGCAGAGATTCCGTCTATTGCCTTCATGCCGACACGGGCGTCGAGGACTGGTCGGTGTCGTACGCGTGTCCGCAATATGGTCGGCTGGCAACCGGCGATGAAGCACTTTATTCCGGCCCCACGTCGACTCCGGAGTACGACGCGGCAACCGGTTTTCTGTACACGCTCAGCTGCGATGGCGACCTGAACTGCCGGGACACGCGCGAACAAGGCCGTCAGGTCTGGCACGTGAGCCTGCACGAGACGCTGACCGTTCAGCAGCGCCCGAAGGTCGGCCGCTCCGGCCTGCGCGACTACGGCTACACAACGGCTCCGTTCGTTCGCGACGACTGGGTGATCGTCGAAACCGGTGCAGAGGAAGGCACGGTGACGGCCTTTGACAAGACCAGCGGTCGACTGCTGTGGCATTCCGAAGCCCGTGACCCTGCCGGACACACCGGCGGCCTGGTTCCGATCACCGTCGAAGGCATTCCGTGTCTGGCCGCGATGACGTTTCAGGGACTGCTCATCATCCGTCTGGACTCCGGCCACGAAGGTGAGACCGTGGCGCACCACGAATGGGTCACGGACTTCGCAAACAACATTGCCACACCGGCCGTCCATGGCAGCTCGGTACTCATCACATCGGCCTACAATCACACGGCCATCTGCCGACTGGACATCACGCTGGAGGGAGCGACGAAAGTCTGGGAGCAGCCGTTTCCGTCCAAGGTCTGTACGCCGGTCATCCACAACGGACACGTCTATTTTGCGTGGCAGAAACTGCACTGCCTGGACTTCCAGACAGGCGAACTCCAATGGGCCGGCGGAGCATTCAGTGACGCCGGTTCGTGCATTCTGACCAGCGACCAGCGGCTGATCGTGTGGGGAGGTCGCGGGACGCTGGCTCTGGTGGACACTGCCGACCAATCACCTGCTGCCTATCGCGAACTTGCCAGACTGGACAAGCTCTCCACGACAGATGTCTGGCCGCACGTCGCGCTGGCCGACGGCCGCCTCTTCTGCAAGGACCGCAAAGGCACGCTTGTCTGCATCGAGTAATTGTCTGCATCGAGTAGTCGTCTGAATCGGGTAGTCGTCAGCGAGGGGAAGTCGCTACCGACCCGACGCGACATCGAGGCACTCACGAAACGATGCTTCGTCGACGTTGCGTCCGCTGAGCACCACCACGATATCGCCATCGCCCGACAGATCGATTCTGCCGGTCAGCAGCGCGGCGGTCGTGATGGCTCCGGACGGCTCCGTTCGCAGTCCGTGACGGTTGTAAAGCCACCGCATGGCCGCGCGAGTCTCGTCGTCCGGAACAGCGACCGAGCAGCGCACGTGTCGGGAAAGAATCGGCCAGTTGTGCAGGCCGACGTCGTACGACAGCAGACCGTCGCAGATGCTCGACGGGCGGTCGATGCGAACCCGCTGACCGGCAGCCAGCGACCGTGCGAAGTCATCGGCACCGTCCGGTTCGACAGCGATCATGGCCGCCTCCGGAAAACCGTCGGCCATTGCCAGAACCTGACCCGCCATCAATCCGCCGCCGCTGACCTGGCAGACGAAATGCGAAACACCGCGGCCGGCGGCCTGCAGTTCGCGGACAACTTCCAGCGCGCCGACTCCGTTGCCCGCGATCACGTGCGGGTCATCATACGGCGACGCCTGAATTCCGTGCTGTTCGTCGGCGATTTCCCGCGTGATGCGGTCGCGTGCGTGAGTCTGATGATCGGTGGAAATATCGTAAGTGCGAATTTCGGCACCGAAGGAACGAGTCAGCTCGAACTTGACCCGCGGAGCAGTCTCGGGCATGACAATAATGACTCGCTTGCCGAATCGCATTCCGGCGTACGCGATACCGGCAGCGAAGTTTCCCGACGAATGAGCGGCGACGGGCCGGTCACCGATTTCCTGCTCATGGGCAGCCATCCAGTTCAAAGCGCCCAGCAGCTTGAATGAACCGACCGGAGTCCAGCCGTAATCCTTGATCCACACGCAGCGGTCGGACGTCAGCCCCAGTTCCTGCTCCAGAGCATAAGACCGAATCAGGGGTACCGGCCCGACATGCGGCCGAATTGCCGGTTCGGCCTGGCGGACGTCATTGATTGTGGGAATGTGCAGCGACATCGTGATCCAGTGCATTACGCAAGAATTTCGCGGATCACTTCGCCCGCGACATCAGTCAAACGGAAATTGCGGCCATTGTGGAACCAGGTCAGCCGCTTGTGATCGATACCCAGCAGGTGCAGCATCGTGGCGTGCAGGTCATTCACGCTGACGCGGTTTTCGACGGCGGCGTACCCGATTTCGTCCGTTTCGCCGTACGTCACGCCGCCTTTCACACCGGCACCGGCCATCCATTGCAGAAAACCGTTGGGGTTGTGATCACGCCCGTTGCCGTTCTGGGAAATGGGCATCCGGCCGAATTCGCCGCCCCAGATCACCAGCGTCGATTCCAGCAGACCGCGTTCGTGCAGGTCTGTCAGCAGACCGGCAACCGGCACATCCGTTGCTTCGCAGTGTTCGGTGTGATTCTGGACAAGATTGTTGTGAGCGTCCCATTCGCCATCGCTGTAGACCTGCACGAAACGGACTCCGCTTTCAATCAGCCGCCGCGCCATCAGACACTTGGAACCGTACGACCGCGATTTCGGATTGTCGATTCCGTACAGAGCGTGTGTCGCCTGAGTTTCTTTGGAAAGGTCCACCACGTCGGTGGCTTCCGTCTGCATGCGAAACGCCAGTTCGAAGGACTGCATGCGGTCGGCGAACTCGACGTCGGCCGGGTGACGCTTCAGGTGTTCGTCGTTGAGCTGCGCCATGAAGTCCAGTTGCGCGCGCTGATCGTCGGAAGTCACGGACGGCTGGCGGTTCAGGTTCAGAATCGGTGTTCCCTGCGAACGAAACAGTGTGCCCTGATACGTTGTCGGCAGAAAACCGGAACCCCAGTTGTGCGGGCCGCCCTTCGCTCCCTTGGTGTTGCCCATCACCACATAGCCAGGCAAATCCTGGTTGACACTGCCCAGGCCGTAGGTGATCCATGCTCCGGCTGTGGGAAAGCCGGGGCGAGCCAGTCCGCTGTTGATCTGATAGATGGCGGGGACGTGGTCGTTGGATTCGCTGTAGAGCGACTTGATAAACGCCAGCTTGTCGACGTGCTTCGCGACGTTCGTATATTTTTCGCAGACCGGCTGACCACATTCGCCGTATTGCTCGAATGAAAACGGCGACTTCATCAGCGGGCCGGGATTGCCGAAGAAGGCCTGAATATCGGTGGTCTGGCCGTCCCGCTTTGTCAGTTCCGGCTTCGGATCAAACATATCGACCGCGCTGGGGGCACCTTCCATGAACAGCCAGATGACCGCTTTGGCCTTCGCGGGGAAGTGGCCGGCTCGCGGCTTCAGCGAGTTGATTTTCCTGGACGACGACTCTTCGCCGGCATCCTGCGCGCCCAGCAGGTTTTGTTCACTGAGCAGATTTGCCAGAGCCACCATGCCCGCTCCACCGCCCGCGCGAGCCAGCCATTCGCGCCGGCTGAGCGGACCGGCGACGCGGCCACACGGAAACTGGTCTCGATGCATGCCGTTGTTCATTTCAGAGACTCTCTATCAGCGAAACTCTCACGATCAGCGAAACTCTCAATCAACGTAGAGGAACTCGTTCAGGCAGAACAGTGACTGACAGTAATCAGTCACCGCTTCAGAGCGAGCTTCCGTTTCACCGCGCGTCTGTCTCGCAGCGGTTTGACCGCGGATGAAATCGACGGCCGCCGACGTTTCTGTTTCGGTCGGTGATCGCGTCAGAGCCAGTGCGAAGGATTCCTGCACAAGACGCAGATCGTCGTCCTGGCAGGATTCCAGCAGACGTTTCGCAAAGTCGTTCGCGCACGCTCGGACGAAGCGGTCATTCAGCAGCGCCATCGCCTGAGTCGCCACGGTCGTGTTCTGGCGGCGGGAACAACTGACCAGCAGATCCGGTCGGTCGAACGCCTGGAACAGCGGATTCGGCACCAGCCGCTTGTGAAACATGTAGACGCTGCGTCGCCGGGTGGATGCGTCGTCCGGCGCGTCGCTGGGATAATCGCCGCCCTGAATATTACGAGCCTGATTGGCTTCCGGCGGAATGTACGGTTTGAAACCGGGACCGCCGGACTGCAGGTTCAGCGTACCGCTCACCGCCAGCATCGCGTCGCGCAGAATCTCCGCATCGAGTCGCCGCGGAGGCATCTTCCGCAGCAGGCGATTCTCCGGGTCGACCTGCATGGGATTGGCATCTCGCGCTGCCCGACCGTCCGCGGATTTCCATTCCTTGCTGCTTTGCTGCCAGACGGCGCTGTTGAGAATCTTCCAGTGCAGACGTTTGATCTGCCAGCCGTTCGCGACGAAATCGTTCGTCAGATACTCAAGCAGTTCGGGATGAGTGGGCGCGTCGCTGCGAACTCCGAAATCGCTGGGCGTCCGGACCAGACCGTGGCCGAAATGCTGCTGCCAGATGCGGTTGACGAGAACACGCGCCAGCAGTGCTCCGCCACCGTGTTCGACGTCGGTGATCCAGTCGGCGAGTGCTCGCCGCTGCAGCGTGCTGGGGGCATTCGGCCGCGCGGCTTTGGCCTCGGCCCAGTAATCTTCCGCTTCGCGACCGCTGGTCAGAATCGCCGGAAAGCCGAGTTTCACCTGCAGTTCGCGGTCATAAAAATCGCTGCGGCGGAACAGCCATGTCGTGCGAACTTCGGAATCGAAGTCCTGAAAGAAGTAGCCGTCTTCGCCGTTGGGCAGCTTGCCGTTCCTGCGGTCGCCGCTGTGAAAGACGCTCAGCAGCCGATAGTAATCGCGAGCGGAAAGCGCGTCGTACTTGTGATCGTGGCAGCGAGCACAGCCCACGGTCAGTCCCAGCATGCCGGTGCCCAGCGTCGAAATCATGTCATCGAGTTCGTTGTAGCGATTGAACAGCCGCTCTTCTTCGATGAATGTGTCCTTGAGCATCGAATTCGTGCCGCCCGTCAGAAAACCCGTGGCCGCCACCGCTTGCGGGTTGTCCGGTTCGTACTCATCGCCGGCGATCTGCCAGCGCACGAACTGATCGAACGGCATGTCGTCATTGAATGCTCGAATCACGAAATCGCGATAGCGCCAGGCGTGAGGCCGGTCGCGATCGGATTCCTGCCCGTCGCTGTCAGCGTACCGTGCCAGATCCAGCCAGAAACGGCCCCAGCGTTCGCCGTAGTGCGATGAGTCCAGCAGTTGCTCGACCAGTTTTCGCGCGGGAGTAATCGGTTCATCCCCGAAAGATGCGACGAATTCGTCGGCCTGCTGCGGAGTCGGCGGCAGACCGATCACGTCGAAGTAGATTCGACGTGCGAGCGGTCGCGAAGCGAGCGGTTGCGATGCAGAAAGTTTGTTTGCGACCAGCGTCTGTGCAATGAATGCGTCGATGTCCGTCCGCGACCACACGTCGCCGTCCCTGCCGACTGGCTGGTCCACAGAA
>CAZHET010000024.1:17120-25776 GCA_964531585.1 uncultured Planctomycetaceae bacterium
AACGCCCAGTGCTCGCGGGCACGCTCCAGCTTCGGGTCGAGCACGTCCGCGCCGGACGGCCAGTCAGCTCCCTGATCGATCCACGCACGCAGGATGCCGATTTCTTCGGGGCTGAGCCGTTCGTTGTCCTCCGGAGGCATCACGCGATCTTCATCCACTCCCGCCACCAGATGCACGAGCGGACTTGCCAGGCTGTTTCCCTTCACCAGCACCGCACCGTGTTCACCGCCTTCCATCACTCGGGCCTTGATACCGAGGTTCAGTCCGCCTTCTTCGTTTCCGGAGGCGTGGCATTCAAAACAGTGACTCCGCAGAATCGGCTGCACGTCAGTGACGAAATCGACCTGTCTGTCGACGGTCGCCGGCAGCAGTTCGGCCAGCCGGCTGAGATCGTCTACCCCCGCGGCAAAGTTCTGCTGCACTTCATCGGCGGTCAGCGCGCGGCTGTAGATCGCGACAAGATGAAGTTCGCCCAGCCACGCCCGATCGCTGCTGCTTTCGTTGGCGATCAGCAACGGAAAACCGGCGTCCCAGTTGGAAAGGTCGCCGTCAACCTGCTGCGAGACTGCGGCAATGCCGTTCAGAAAAATCGTGGCCGCGCCATCCGGACCGCGAGTGAAAACGACGTGAGTCCGTTCGGTTCGCAAAGTCCCGCCGCCGGTTTCGATGGCGGGCAAGCCGTTGGTGCTGGTCGTCGTCGACCGCAGTCGCACCTGCCACTTGTCTCCATCCTGACCAAGCGTGATATTGCGGCTGTTCGTGTCGTCGGACAGGGAAATAACTCGCGCCGGACCGGCCTGTTTCGCGTTCGCCGGCGTGACCCACGCTTCCACGGAAACGGCATTCGAACGGCGGACAGCCGCGATGACTTTCTCCGCCGCGCCGGCCGACTTCAAGACAGTTTCGTTTTGCAGCGTCAGGAATCCCCGCGACCAGCGAGTCTTCTTCGGGTCGGCGATCGTCAGATCAGCCGCAGCATCCACGCCCGACTGCTCGCGGACGACATTGCCATCGCCGTCGTCGAATGGATACAGTACCTGCAGCTCGCCAGTCACGCGCGGCGATTGAGCGCGGACGCAGGGGCCGAAATTCGCGATGCACAAAAGCAGAGCGAAGAAACGCATGTTGTCGTCTCAGCAATCCGGGGCGAGAAGCACGGTGACCTGAACTGGAACTCGTCGAGGCTCTGACAAAACCGGGGCAGGCCCCCTTGCGAGCCAATCACACAACGCGGTGTTTGTTCGTCCAGGAGCCAGTGCGGTTTCGCCAGCCGTTCTGAAGACATGTTCGCAGGCTGTCGCCCTGACGGCAAGAATCAAGACTCATCAGGGAATACTGAGTGCTCGGCCGAAGGCCCCTCATGCCCGACGGGCTGACACACCGTTAGCCGGTGGCGATAGCCCAATGGCACTCACTTTGTGAGCGGCACGGCGCTAGCCGCCGGTGTCTGCATTGACGAACGGCGGGAAAAGCTGGCGGCTAGTGCCTTGCCGCTCACCGATCAGAGCGAAATTGAGCGCCAGTGCGCGTACGCCACTGGTGAGGCCGCGAATCATCCCGCAGCACTGAATGGCAACGCATTGAAGAGATTCGAATCGTTTAACCCGTGGCCGAGAGGCCAGGTTGGGGTCACCGGTGACGGCCTGGCCTGTCGGCCACGGGTTAAACGGTCTGCGTTCTTTCCGGCCTGGAAATGTTCACAGCGTTGCTCTGAAGGAACTACACGGCGTCGCGGAAACCTCATGTGTCAGCCTGCCAGCCCTGCCGATGCGGGATTGCCCTCGGCCGAAGCCTGTTGACTCCGGCTGATGTTGTGCCTGCTCTCCGGGCATTGACATTCTCAGCCAGGGCGCAAACGTCTGCTTGCTGCAGAAGCTCGTTTCGAAGCATCCACACCATTCACGGCAGATATCTCCATTCACGGCAGATATCTGAGGTGTCCAGCGCCTCGACTGTTGGCAGCACATACGTTTCCCGGAAGATCAGGAATCGAGGGCTGCAACGGCCGGTCAGTGATGAGCCGCCACGACTTCCTGCACGGACTCAACGACCACGTCGCAGAGGCGGTGGACATGGTCGGCCGGCATTGCCGGAGCCGGCATCAGCACGACGACGTCCCCCAGAGGCCGGATCACCACGCCTCGACGACGTGCCGCCAGAGTCACCTGATGACCGACTCGCTGTGTCGCAGCGAAGCTCTGTGCCGTCTGCCGGTCGCGCACAAGTTCGATGCCCGTCATCAGTCCCTTGCGGCGGATTTCCAGCACGTGTTCGTGATGGCTGAGTTCCTGCAGCCGGTGGTGCAGAATCTGCGCAGACGCTGCGGCTGTCGTCAGCACATCGTTGCGATCGAACAGTTCCAGCGACGCGAGTGCCGCGGCGCAGCCCAGCGCGTTGCCGGTGTAGGTGTGTCCGTGAAAGAAGGTCCTGCCGTCAGCCGGCGAGCCCAGAAACGCCGAGTAGATTTCTTCGGTTGCCAGCGTCGCCGCCAGCGGCAGGTAGCCGCCGCTGATGCCTTTGGCAACGCACATCAGATCCGGCTGCACGGCTTCCTGTTCGCAGGCGAACATCGTGCCGGTGCGACCGAATCCGACGGCTACTTCGTCGGCGATCAGCGGCACATGATATTGAGAACACAATCGTCTGACGTGAGCCAGATAGCCGGGCGGGTGCACCAGAATTCCGGCTGCTCCCTGGACCAGCGGTTCGATGATGAACCCGGCTGCTCGCTGGTGGTGGTTGGCAAGCAGCCGTGCGACTTCGTCGAAACAGTGCTGCAGCCACGACTCGCGGGTGTGTCCATCGGGAACTCGCACGGTCACCGGCGATGGCACAGCGATGGTGGGAAACAGCAAATGCCGGTAGCAGCGATGAAACAGGTCAATGCCGCCGACGCTGACGGTGCCCAGCGTGTCGCCGTGATAAGCGTTGCCGACACACAGAAACAGATCGCGGTCTTCCGGTCCGCCCGGTTTCTGACGGTGAAACTGATACGCCAGCTTTAGTGCGACCTCGACACTGGTGGCTCCGCTGTCCGAATAGAACACGCGAGTCAACTGCTCGGGAGTACGTTCCACCAGCGCGCGGGCCAGACGGATGGATGGTTCACCGGAGAGTCCCAGCAGGGTGGAATGAGCGACACGGTCGAGCTGTCGACGGACTGCTGAGTCGATTTCCGGAACGCGATGTCCGTGAACGTTGCACCACAGCGACGAAATGCCGTCCAGATAGCGGCGTCCGTCGGCGTCGATCAGCTCGAACCCTTCGGCGTCGGTGATGATTGGAGCTGCTTCTTCCGCGAACGCCGACATCGGCGTGAACGGATGCCAGACGTGAGCGTTGTCCCAGGCTCGCAGCGCATCGGCAGGAACAGCAGCGTCGAATGCCGATGGAGCCGTATCGGAAGCGGTCATGGAATCAAACGCGATCGCTGAGGAATTCGCGGAGGCTTACTTCCGCACAAGCTGGGCTTCGATGCGCTGGCACAGTTCGCTGGTCGAACTCATTTCGCCGGAGATTGTGGACTTCGGAAACATCAGCTTCGGCACTGTTCCCGCGCCGACGCGTTTGTAGAGTTCGACGTGCTTGGCGATGTACTGGCCCGCGTAGGGATTCGCCAGCTCTGCCTTCAGGGCATCGGCTCCAACGAGTTCCTCGGCCTTTTTTCGCGCGACCGTCGGCTGTGTATTTGCGGACGAGAGAAACACCCAGTCATGGAAGTCACGGTACGCGGCCGGCTTAGTGCGCCAGACGGCGACAGCCAGCTCTGCGATTTCGCAGGCGTGCGTATGCTCCGCTCCACCGGTGGCTGCACTATTGCACTTTCTGTTGAGCGGTACGGGCAGTGCGATCACCGCCAGATCGTCGCCATAACGTTCGAAAGCTCCTTTAATTGCGTTGTGCGTGTTGCGGCAGTGCGGGCACGTGTAGTCGAACATTTCGACGAAAATGTATGGCGCATCGGACTTGCCCAGCAGTGGCCAGTGACGCGCGTCCAGGCGAATTTTGTCATCGGCCACGCTGACGATCGGTGCCGGTGGTGCATCGGTTTCTGAGCTGCCGGTTGTGTTTCCGGAATCAGCGGGTTCGTCGTCATTCGTTTCTTCAGCGGGGGACTCCTGCCACAGCAAGTGCGAAATGCCGCTGGTCTGCACGGGCAGCACCAGTAGCAGCGTCGACACCACGGAAGGTTCTGAACCACGGGACTGCGGAGCGTTCTCGTCGGCGGTTGCGGGTTCACCCGACGGCTGTTCGGACGGCGAAACGAACTCGATTCCCGAGGCCTGCCGGAGGTTCTTCAGAACGGCTTCCGTCTCGCTGACGGTCCCGGTGTCGCTGTCAGCAGCCGGCGGCGATTCTGCCGTCCCTTCACCGACCGTTGTCCCTTCACTGACAGTTGTGGAATCTGCGGGTTGAGGTTCCATCGCAACGGGCGGCGGTTCAAACAGACCGGCAGGAGGCTCAAACAGACCGCCCGGCGGAGCGAAGACCTCGTCCGTTGGCACGGAATCGCTTTCCGAATCGCCAGCCAGTCCGGCAAGGTCAGATGTCGAGGACTCGCCGAATGTCTCTTCCACGTAGGTTGGGGGTGTCGGACCCATGACCTGGCCTGTTACCAGAACGGCGGTTGCCGCAACGCTGGCACCAGCCAGCAGTGACGTCAAGCGGTTACCCACCGGGCGCTGGTACAACATGATCGCAGCAAGAGTCAGACCGCACGCATGAGCGGCAAGGCAGTACGGGCAGAAGTGTTTCAGCACGAACGTCTGAAGCCCGATGAACCACAGAGCCGCCAGACCGGCGGCGATTCCGCCGAAGGTCACCATCGACCAGCCGGCCTTTTGAATCGCCAGCGGAGCCTTCGTCGTCATGAATGACAGCACGCACAGCAGGCTGCCGTAAAGTGCGACTGCCGGAACGCTGACCGAAATGCCGAACAGCTTTGCCCACTTGCTGTTCAGGACATGGCCGCAGTCGAAGACCTGACCACCGCCGCAGCCGAAGACCTCGTTCGCGTACAGCGACGACCACGCGAGGTAGCCGCTGGCGATCAGAGCCACAAAACACAGTCCGCGGACGACCCGGGTCGTGGCGGTGCCGGGCAGTGCAGGGGAAGATTCGGTCCGTTGTCCCGCGGAATCGGCGTTGACGGAGGAGCGATCTGACCGAATTTTCGAGCTGTCAGTCACCAGATTTTTTTCCGCCGTCAGCATCTTAGTGTCTCCCGGAAATCACCGCGGATTCTTAGCCCCTGACAAGGCGCTGCTCCACGGAGAGTTTGTCAGCGGCTCCTGCTTCAGCGGCTCCTGCTTCGACGCGTCGTGGAACTCGTGAACGCATCGAGAAACCCGGCCCGCTTTCGCTTTCATTCTCCTCACCATAACCGGATTGCCATCCGGGGAGTGCCAGAGATTTGCAGATCCGTGCGGAACCTGCGTAGAAAGGCGACTTCGAACGTGTTTGTTTACGCAGCCCGCATCATCAACGATACACGGAGGGTCACTTGAAGACATCGGGAAAATCCGTAGCGACCCGTCACGCATGAGGAACCTTATCGCAACGGGAACCCGCGCGACCACGTCAATTCGGCGTATTCCCGCAGGCCGGACCGAGGTGGCGCATTGGTGGATTAGCGGATTGGCGTGGCCCAACCCATATCGGCCAGGGATCTCCGAATTCGAGAAACTGTCGGTGGCTGGTCAGTGGCTTACTGAAGCGCCGCGAGCCGCTTCAGAGCGAACTGCAGGATTGCCGAGGCGGCCGGGGCCGCGACGGTGCCACCGAAGTGCGAACCGGGGGCCGTCGGTTCGTCCACCAGCACCAGCACCAGCACCCGCGGCGATTCAGCGGGAGCACCGCAGAGGAAAGAGCATACGTCCTTCGTGGTGGAATATCCGCCGGTGGCAGGGTCGGCTTTCTGGGCTGTGCCCGTTTTTCCGAACATGCTCAGTCCGTCCACGTGAACGGATCTTCCTGTGCCGCGTTCCACCACGCCTTTCATCGGACCAGCAACGACCCACCGAGCGATCTCCGGGCGAATCACCGTCGATTCCACCGGCACGACGGCATCAACGGTGCGAATCGCGGCCAGTGGCAACGGAGTGGATTCTCGTCCCGACGTGTCGAGCAGCAGTCTTGGGCGCACGAGCCTGCCGTCGCTCGCCAGGGCAGCGTGAGCCGTGATCAACTGCAGCGGAGTCACCGCCAGTTCCTGCCCCATCGGAATTGAGCCCAGGGAATAATCGTTCCAGTCGCCGCGTGGTCTGACAAGTCCGTCGACTTCGCCGGGCAGTTCGATGCCGGTGCGACGGCCGAAGCCGAATGCGGTCGTCGCTTCATATAGACCGTCCAGCCCGATTCGCTCAGCGATGCGAGCCATCCCGATGTTGCTCGACTTAACCAGCACATCTTCGACGCTCAGTTCCGGATAGGCGTGATGGTCGTGCAGGATTCGCCGCCCCATCCGGTAGGCTCCGTTGAAGCACGGAATCACTTCGTCCGGCTGCAGCAGACCATGCTGCATCGTCCATGCCACGACAAAGGGCTTGAAGGTGGAACCAGGTTCGAAGACCGCCGACACGGCCAGATTTCGCCAGGCGTCTTCCGGCACTTCGGACGGCAGGTTGGGATTAAACGCCGGACGGGAGGCCATTGCCAGAATTTCGCCGGACGACGGTTCCATCACCACAGCGCAGGCTCCAACGGGAGCCCAGCGGTCCATCAGCAGATCGAGCTGGCGTTCAGTCTCGATCTGCGTGAGCAGATCCAGCGTGGAAATCACGGTCCGGCCGTGTTCGGGGACATGCGACCGAGCGGCCTCGACTTCGACCACGATCCCGCGTGCGTCGCGAGTCATCACGCGGCTGCCGTCGACGCCGCGAATCAGATCGTCCAGACTTTGTTCCAGCCCACCGTGACCCGCGTTGTCGATGTCGCGCATCCCAAGCACGTGAGCCGCAAAGGCTCCCTGCGGATACTGCCTGAGATACTCGCGTCGAAATCCCCACGTCTGCGACGGCAGGTTCAACTGGCGAACTGCGCGGACCTGTTCTTCCGTCAGTCGTCGGCGAATCCACACAAACTGTCGATCGGGATGCGAGGTGATGCGATGGAACAGCTCGTCCGCATCCAGGTTCAGCGCAGCCGCGACGGGAAGTGCGAAGTTCCACGGGTCATCGATTTCCGCGGGCACCGCGTACAGGCTTTCCCGAGTCACCGTCATCGCCAGCACATGACCGCTGCGATCGAGAATCTCACCGGGCCGCGCGGGCACCGTTTCCGTGAACGTACTTTGCCGCGCGACTCGTGTGTTCAGCAGTTCGCGCTGAGCCCCCTGCAGCTGAATCAGCCGCCCCACCAGAACCGCCCAGCCCAGCAGAATACAACCTGCCACGACCGACGATCGCCAGTCCCGGACGATGCCGGCCTGCGACGGCCGTTCAGTTGCTGGAAGGGTCAGAGACATGCGAATTGACGATTGCGACTTCGTGACTGGTGAAAATGTGTGGCTGGTACAGGTACGTGGCTGAACTTTCCGGGGATTCTGCTCGGTGCGAGCGGCAGGTGAGAGTTTACCTGTACGATGGCCTTCCAAGGGCGTCGATGGAGTGCTGACGACGGCCTTGGAAGGCCATCGTACGGAGCACCACGGGTCAGAACTCACATGCCGCTCGCCTTACTCCAGCACCGCCGGGTTCACGGGACGTTCCCACCTCAGCAACGGCAACGGCGGGGCCCCGCGAACGGCGTCTGGCGAGTTTTCCAAAGTGGCAGCGGGGCGTTCCCTGACCGTTGGCGACACCGACCGGGCCGCTGGATTCCGCATACCGGCGACTTCCAGCGCGATGAGTTGCGAGGCCGCCGTCAGTTGCTGAATTTTGAGCCGCCGCTGAGCGTGCAGTTCCAGCAACAGGTCTGTCTGATAGTACTGCCGGGAAACCAGTCGCCTTAGCTTCAGAGTCTGCTTTTCCAGCACAACGCCGGTCATTGAGACCGCAACCACAAGCAGTAGCGCAGACGCAAATCGAAACAGCACAGAACTTCTCCCCGGATGGACGAAGCCGGCGATTGCAACCGCGCAACCGGACCTGTCAGCTCTGACAAATTGTGCGGATTATCCGGCGCAGCACAGGCCCGGCCGCAGGCAGCGTACACCTTGCATTCATCGGCGTTTTCGCCGCGAGCATCGGCACTGGAACGTCTGTGGTTGCGGGGCGCAGAATGACGCGACACCGCCGGCACAGGTTGTTCGGGTCAGCGAAGGTGGACGCCTTCGGCCGGTCAGTCAGAACTCGCGCGGCCTGTCCAGGGAGTCTCCGCAGTGCCGGACTCCTGATTGATCTTTAGGCGACGGGCAAATGAGTTCTTACCGCCCGTGAGCGGCAAGGCGCTTGCCGCCGGTGTCTGCATTGAAAAAGGCTGGGAAAAACCGGCGGCTAGCGCCCAATGTCACTCACTTTGTGAGCGGCACGGCGCTAGCCGCTGGTGTTTGCATCAAAAAACGCTGCAAAAAACCGGCGGCTAGCGCCTTGCCGCTCACAGATCAGAGCTAAAGTGAGTGACATTGGGCTAGCGCCCAATGTCACTCACTTTGTGAGCCGTCGGCGCTAGCCCGGATTATTCAAAGAGGTGACGAACCAAGAGCCTCCGAGCGGTG
>CAZHET010000025.1:0-21729 GCA_964531585.1 uncultured Planctomycetaceae bacterium
TTGAGGCGATGGGATACGAAGACGTCGAAGTCACGTCGCCCAGCGGCGATGGCGGCGTGGATGTGATCGGACGCATTCAACTTGGCATCACCGAAGTGAAAGAAGTTGTGCAGGTCAAGAAGCACGCGAAGAACATTCAGCGGCATACATTAGATGCACTGCGTGGCTCACTTCATCGTTTTCAAGCCGTCAGGGGTACGATAATCACCACCAGCGACTTCGCAAGGGGCACGCGCGAGGCAGCGTTCGAGCCGGGTGCAGCGCCAATCACATTGATCAACGGCGAGAAGCTGATTGATTTGTTGATTGAACATCGAATCGGTGTACGCAAAAAGTCCGTTGAGCTTCTAGAAATCGACCCCCAGGCATTTGTCATCGAGGATCTTGCAGAAGACACCTAGTCCTTTAAATGCAGATTGCCCTCGCCCGGTAACAGCACCCATATCAAAGAAAGTTCAGTGTGCGGCACAAAACTTTGGTTAGCTGCATGCGAACATCGGCAACAATGATGCAACTTCCTTTCCTTTCCACATACGATCCAGCCTGTTCCACAAGCCGGTGGTTCAGGGGAGCGGCGGTTTTCGATTCGGTTCGAGCTGGGTGCGCCTACTTACATCTCTATCTCGGCACCGAGGATGGGGAGCCGACAATCCGACGCTCCGCGACAGGGTTCCTACGCCGCGCGACGCCGTCGACTACATCATGGACACGCTCCCCATCGTCCGCCGCGCGGACGAAGCCAAGTACGACGGCTACCGCACTAAACGCGTCATCCTCGAAATCTACGACGCGATGGCAGAATCCATCCGCACCGGCCAGCCCTACCAAACCCGCCTCGATCCACCCCCCGGCCCACCCACCGACCCCGGAGGCAACTTCATCCCCGTCGCCAACTGGGACCCATCCAACTGGCCTCCGCACATCCATCCACCCCGCTCCGCGGAGGAGCAGATGAATGGCTGAGAAGAAACCCAGCGCAAAACCATCGGCTGAGCGACGGTTGAAAATCCTCGTGTCCTCCGCGGTCTATGGCTACGAAGAGATGCTGGAGAGCATCTACACGGTGCTGGAGACGTTCGGATACGAGGTCCTGATGTCGCACAAAGGCACCGTGCCGGTTGACCCGGATGAATCCGCGATGGACTCGTGCCTGGATGCCGTCATTGACTGCGATCTGTTTCTGGGCTTGATCCTTCCCTGGTACGGAACCGGCAAGGAATCACCGGATGGACTTTCCATCACGCATCGAGAAATGATCGAGTCGATCGCGCTCAACAAGCCGCGATGGTTCCTGGTGCATGAACACGTTTCCGTCGCCCGTCAACTGCTCAATCCCTATCGTGTGACGGATGCGAACGGAAATCCGACTCACCCGTATCAACTTCAACCAGGCATCGAATTCAAGAAGACCCCGATTCTCTCGGACCTACGAGTCATCGACATGTTCGAGCTGGCCATGCGACACGACGTGCCGGAAGTGAAGGATCGGAAAGGAAACTGGGTCCAGCAGTATGGCCCCGACGAGGATGCACGCTTGTTCGCGACGGCTCAGTTCCGCCGCTACCGGGAATTGGCCGACAAACACTTGCCAAAATTGAAGGATGTCAAAGCGATGGAGTCGAAGGTGAAAGGAGGCGGCAAGTGAGTTCGCAAATCCGGAAGATTATCAAACAGGGAGAGAGCGAGCGAACCGAGTTTCGAGGCGCACGCACCCACGTCGAAACACTCGCGAAGTCTATCTGTGGAATGCTGAACCAGCAGGGCGGGATGATCGCAGTCGGAGTGGACGACGGAGGCGAGATCGTTGGCCTGAGCGATGCCGAGGCTGTGGTTCAAGAGTTGAATGATTTCGTTGCCGAGACGATCAATCCAGCACCTTTGTTTTCGGCGTCGGTTCACGAGTTGGGTGATAAGACGATCGTCATGATCGACGTGCCGCAGGGAGCGGACAAACCGTATTCACTGAGTCGCGCCATTTACGTCCGCGTCGGCCGGTCGACGTTCAAAGCCGATCCGGCGGCAACCGCGGAAATGGTCGAAGTCCAGGCATCACTCTCGGGTCGCTGGGAGCACGATCCGGTTCCGGGATTCGCCATTTCCGATTGCGATAAATCGGAGCTTGATGACGCCATCCAGGAATTCAGAACGACGGGCCGCATGGGAACCAATGTTCCGCAAGATCATGAAGAACTATTGCGGCGTTTACGGCTCACGCGAAGTGGACAGTTCACCAACGCGGCGGTGGTGCTATTTGCGAAGGAACCAGCTGCCTGGTCCCCGAATCTGTCGCTGCGCGTCGTGTCGTACGCCAAAGACAAATCAGGACCGATTGCCAATGACACAACACTGCTTGGTCCAGCTGTTGGCGTCTTGCATCAAGCAATTACGACGATTCAACAGCGCACGGGTTTTTCCGGACGATTTGAAAGCGGGAGCATCCGCCGCGTCGACACGCCGGCCTACGCGTTGTTCGCACTCCGTGAAGGACTGGTCAATGCAATGGTTCATCGCGATTACACGGTCGCCGGTGGACAGACACACGTCGAGTTGTTTCCGGAACACCTGGTGATTCGCAATCCAGGGCAGTTACCGGAGGGCTGGGAGCCTGCGGACCTGAAGAAAGAGCATATCTCGATTCCAGGTAATCCCGACATTGCTCGGGTCTTCTATTTCCGTGGTCTGATGGAGCAGCTGGGAATGGGAACGCAAAAGCTGATCGCGGAGTGCAAGCGGCTTGGAGCGAGGCTGCCAGTATGGGCGGACGACCAGAATTCGGTTTCGTTGACTTTGTTTCGCGCTCCAGAGCCGGAAGCGAAGATTCAGCCGTCGGAACGACAGGCAACTTTTCTCGCGACGACGCAGCCCGGCCAAGGCTACAAGACTTCGGACTACGCCGAGATCACCGGTGTCGTGGTGCGCCAGGCGCAGCGCGAACTCTCGGAACTGGCCGATTGGGGACTCGTCGAGAAACAAGGGAAGGGCCGAGCAACCGTATATGTGCGCACGGAGAAAATGCCGTGACTTTTTCCGGACAGAATCCGGACAAATTCGGACAAGTCACCTGCCGAGACGTTTTCCAGGCGAACTCTCATCCCGTCAACGCAGCCAGTACAGCAGTTTTACTGGCAATCGCTGCAATTCGGACAACATCCGGACAAATCCGGACACGGCCGCCAATGCAGGAATTTTGGGGCAAAACCCACAAGTCACTTGCCAGCCGGCAGTTGCGAGAATCCGCCGGCCCCGGAACCAGCCAAATCCAGACGTTACCAGACAACCATGAAACCGAAGTCGGCGACTGATACGAGGTAAACCAGTGGCATCGACATTCACATGGCTCGATTTCTCAGAAGGCGAACGTCGCCAGGCGATGGAGGTGATCGACCAGTTTCGCGATGAGGACACGCGCGACGAACTTGGCATCGGTACCGTTCGCGACTCGCTGGCCGACCTGTTGTTTCCGGGGACCAGTACGATCCAGACGCGCGCCCGGTATTTTCTCTTTATCCCGTGGGTCTACCTCGAACTCGAACGACGAAAGATCGGCTACGCACAAATTGCCAGGGAAGCACGCAAGGCGGAAACCGTTCTGATCGACAAACTACTGGATGCAGGGGCAGACGTTGGCGTGATCGGCGCACGTTCGCGCGGCAAGCTCCAACGCCTGCCGAGCACTGCCTATTGGGCAGGATTGCGCAAGTGGGGAATCCTCCAGCTCACGCGATCTAAAGACGAGTATCACCGCTGGCTTGATCTCTATTATGACCGTCTTCACCGTGCTCCCGCCGCCGATGAAACCGACGACGCGGGGAGCATCGGTTCGGCAAACTGGCATCCACACATCCCCTCGGCTCCCGAGGCGTTCCCGGATGGAGCGACGTTTGATTTGACGGTCGAGGAAGCGGACTATCTGGCTGATCGAATCCGGCAGAAGACTGCCGGCAGTTTGCTTGCCCATTTCGTCAGCCGCGAACTTATTCCCGATGCTCCGCTTCCCTGGCTGGATGAAGCATGCCAGACACTACCGCCCGCACTTCGGCATCTGCTGGATCATGCTCGCCACTTCTCCGAAATAATGCACGGCGCGGCATTGCTCTACAACCTGCTTCTGGCCGAATCTCACCCGCAATTTGCCGACCTCTGTGACGAGTACCGGGACAAACTAGCCGACTGGTGGGCTGAAGTTCCGATGATAAACACCTTACCGGTTATCAATGAGCGCGATGCCTTTTGGACTCTCGTCGAGACCAATACGGCACATCGGATTCCTCCGCCCACCAAGACATTCGTCAATCGCTGGCATCAACTCGTCGTTGACGCGGGGAGCGAACAATCCATTGTCGACTCCAGTGACGCGAGGCAACTGATTAAAGAGCGGGAAGCGGCACTCAAACGCGGGCGCGCACGGATCGGCAATGACCGCATGTTGCAGGACTGGGGAGGTAAGTCCGGTACATCCCAGCTGAATTATCGCTGGCCGACGACTTCGCAGATTATTGAAGACATCGTTCGGCCATTAAAGGATTAGCGCAGATGCTGGAGCCGACCGATCGTCGTCTACTTTTCGAGTTGTTGAGACCACCAGCCGGTTACCGCCTGTCGTGCGCTGTTGGCACGACATACAGCCTGGACCTTCTTGCGCTGTTGGTAACACCATTGGCGTTCACATTGTTTGATTGTGAAACAAAGGAAGGCAAGCTGACCGCGAATCCCACGGCGCTGTTGGAATCCCTACGGCGTTACGCGGACAAGGTGACCCTGTTTTGTCAAACAGGAAAGATTCAACCGCCGTCCAAGGCTCGGCAGCTTTTTGGCTATTTGGAGCAGAGTGTCGTGGAGGTCGCCTCGCCACTTGGTGGTGTCTTTCACGCAAAACTGTGGGTGCTGAGGTTCGAGCCAACGGATCACGCGCCCGACGATGAGTGGCCGATTGAGTATCGAGTTCTTGTGCCCAGCCGAAACCTCACGTTCGATCGCTCCTGGGACACGATGCTCGCCATCGAGGGAGCTTATTGGCCGCGCGAGGTGAGGTCTGCCGAGAACGAGCCACTCGCACGAATGATTTCACGGTTACCGGACCTCGCGGTAAGGAAACCTGTTTCGGATAAATCTCGCCAGCATGCCGAACTGATCGCGAAGGAGTTGCCGCGCGTAGCGTTCGAGCCGTTAGAGGGCATGCGGTCTATTCGATTCTGGCCATTGGGGCTTGAGAGTAAGAATAAGTGGCCATTTGCAGAGCCATTGGATCGTCTGCTGGTGATTTCGCCTTTTGTCTCCGATGGTCTTTTGGGCCGACTGTCAGCCGATGTGGAAACTACCGTGATCTCGCGAACTGAAGCACTCGCACAACTTCGGCCAGAAACGCTGGAGCCGTTGACGGCGCGATACACGCTTGACTCGGCGGCCGAAGCCGATGTCCCGGGCTCGACGTCGAATGATGAACCGGTTGATTTGGCAAGTGAGGATACGCAGTCAAACGACGAAGCAGGCGTGAGAGAGCCCGACGCAGGACAAGACAATCTTTCAGGTCTGCATGCCAAGGCTTACATCGCAGATCAGAATGGCGAAGGTCACATTTGGACCGGGTCCGCGAACGCGACAGATGCGGCATTCGGGGTGAACGTCGAGATTCTGGTCGAGTTGGTTGGCAACCAGGACGTGTGCGGCGTGGACGCCGTGCTGGACCCCGAGAACAAGAATGGTCTGCGTTCGCTTCTCCAGCCTTACATTCGCCCTCAGGAATCCGATGTGGACGAAGTGGGTGAGAGGCTGGAACGCCTGCTTGATGAAGCCCAGTTCGCAATCGCGAAACACGACCTGCGGGTTGGAGTCGAGACCGTCCAGGACACCGAAAAGGAACTGTTCGATCTCAGAGTGCAGGCCGCTTCGCCGTTACCGGAACATTGGCTTTCTGCACGCGAGGTAAGCTGCCGCCCGATCACTCTGCGAGAATCATGGCAACAATCCTTCGATGACACGCCACCCGCCGCAACTTTTCAGCAACTGCACTTCGATCGCCTCACGTCGTTCATTTTGTTTCACATCCAGGTCACACTCGACGATCGGACGCGGGAGCGACAGTTCGTCGTCAATCTCCCGATTGAAGGAGTGCCTGAAAACCGCCGCGAACGTCTTCTTCTGGCACTACTGCGAAACAGCGCCCAGCTCATGCGATACCTGCTGTTTTTGCTCGCCGACGATGGCTGGGATGCTCGCGACACGCTCAATCTTCTGGAGGGAATTGACCGAACAACCAGTGGTTCGCGTGGGTCTGCGGGCTCCGCATTCGATCTTCCATTGCTTGAACCCATGCTCAAGGCATTGGCCAGGGCACCCGATAAGCTCGACCGAATCGCTCAGCTCGTTGCTGACCTGGAAAAAACGCCGGAAGGTCGAGCACTGATCCCCGCAGAGTTTTATGAGGCATGGCGGCCAATTTGGGCGGTTCGACAGAGCACACAACCATGACTCAAGTGTCCCCTACAAAACCTGATCCTGAGCTGGTGTTAAGCCGGCTGAAAGACTTCCAGCGCCGGACTGTGGATCATGTATTTCATCGGATGTACGAGGCGGATGAGCCAACTCGGCGATTTCTGGTTGCCGATGAGGTGGGGCTTGGAAAAACACTTGTCGCACGTGGAGTCATTGCCAAGGTAGTCGAGCATCTTTGGCAACAGCGTAGTATCAACATCATCTACATCTGTTCGAGCGGGGACATCGCGAGGCAGAATGTCCAGCGACTGAATGTCAGCAGCGACGTCGAGTTCAAGTCACCGGATCGAATTACATTGCTCCCCCAGCATGTTGAGGACTTGCGAAAGAACAAACTCAACTTCATCGCGCTCACCCCAGGCACATCCTTTGATCTCAAGAACGCGACGGGACGGAAAGAGGAACGCGTACTCCTTTACTGGATGCTGAAGTCGATTTGGCGGCTGGAAGGGGTGGCTCCGAAGAACGTTTTGCAGGTCGGTGTTGAAAGACAGAAATTTCGGAACCAGATCAAGAAGTTCGACAGAGATCGTACAATCTCTCGCGGCCTGAAAGCTGCCTTTCGCGCAGCTCTTGCCGACGACAATGCCGCATGTCGCGAGCAAGGAAAGACGACACTCAAGGTGCGATTCAACCGTGTTTGTCGCGAACTTCCCCAGTCACGGGAATGGAATCGGATACCGGAAGAAACTCGCGATGACATCCGCTCAGTCATTGGAGAGCTGCGAGCCCTGCTGGCTGAGACTTGTATCCGTGCCTTGAGCCCGGACCTGATTATCCTCGACGAATTCCAGCGGTTTCGCAGCTTGCTGGAAGGTGAGAACGACGCGGGCCTGTTGGCCGAGAAGTTGTTTGAGTGGAAGGATGCTCGCGTCCTTCTTCTTTCGGCGACGCCCTACAAGATGTACACGCGCGGTCTCGATGCCGGGGACGACGACCATTACCGCGATTTCCTCAAAACAATCAGCTTCCTCGTTTCAAACGAAAGCGCGGCGAGCGATGTGGACAAGACGCTTCGCGAATTTCGTCGCTCGCTGTACCAGTTGGCCGAAGGGGATGAACAGCAGGTCGAGAAACATCGCAGCACGCTCGAATCGCAGTTGCGAGATGTGATGGTGCGGACCGAACGCATGGCCGTTTCGGCAAATCGTGATGCCATGCTGAAGGAAGTGCGGTCTTCGGTTCCCGTAACCATAGAGGACATTGAAGCTTTTCTTGAGACCGGGCACCTGATCAATTGGTTGGAGTCCGTCAACGGCGGACAGTTGACGGATCAGACAGAGTACTGGAAGTCCGCTCCTTTCTTGTTGAACTTCATGGAGCAGTACAAGCTGAAGCAATCGTTTGATACGACGGCGGATGGACTTCGTCGTGGATCACGTGCGGCAAAAGAGCTCGCTGCCCGACTTCTCGCGTGTGATCATTCGTTTCTTTCAACTGACGCTATGGAGAACTATCAGGCAATTGATCCTGCCAATTCGCGGTTGAGAGTTCTGGCGAATGAAACACTGAAGTGTGGCGGAGCTGATCTATGGCGACTGCTCTGGCTCCCGCCGTCAGCATCCTATTACCGCCTCGAAGGTCCCTTCGCGCAAGCTGGCCTGGCCAAGTTCACGAAGCGTCTCATCTTTTCCAGTTGGAAGGTCGTTCCCAAAGCGATTTCGGTACTGCTCAGCTATGAAGCTGAACGACGGATGTTTCAGTCGTTCGATGCTGACTCGCGAAATACGGCTGCCGATCGCGAACGGCGGGCGAGACTATTGGACTTTTCTCGCTCTCAAGGCCGGCTCACCGGCATGCCGGTTCTAGGGTTGGTGTACCCGTGCAGTTTCTTCGCGACGTATTGTGACCCGCTTGAACTGGCGAAGCCTGCTCTTAGTGAAGGCAATCGCCCGGCGTTGGCCGGTCTTCTTAGAACCACACGGACAGTTATTCAGAAAGCGCTTCGTCCCTGGTTACAGAATCGCCCCAAAACCGGCCCAATCGATGCCGACTGGTATTGGGTCACTCCCATCTTGCTGGACGTTGGCAAGTGGCCAAATGAGATCAACGAGTGGCTTGGGTTCGCCTCATTGCCCGACGATTGGCGTGGGCCATACATACCGCGTCGCGAGGGCGCGGAGGACACCGCGTGGACAGCTCACGTCAAGCGTGCATTGGAGGTCGTGAACGATCCGAGTCAGCTGGGGAGACCACCTGACGACTTGGCGGAAGTGATGGCTCTGTTTGCAATCGGCGGCCCCGCGACCGCGGCGCTGCGGGCACTGGTACGAACCTGCGAGGGGGACGATCTTGGCTTGAACCTGGAGATTCGTGATGCAGCCGGGGCGATCGGCTGGGCGATCCGGTACCAATTCAATTTGCCCGAAGTCATCGCCATGATCCGCGGAATGAATCGGGCGGAACCGTACTGGCGTCGTGTTCTTGAATACTGTTGCAATGGCTGCTTGCAGAGTGTTCTCGACGAGTACCTTCACGTTCAGCACGATGCTCAATCACTCGCCGGTAAAGCACCAGAGGAAACTGCCAAAGCACTGGCGGCCTCTCTGACCGAGGCGGTTACCATTCGCGTATCACAGCCGCGAATTGACGACATCCAAGCAAGCAAGGATGGAACAATCTCGCTGCGGTCTTACGCTACACGTTCACGATACGCAATGCGATTCGGCGACGATCACGCAGAGCTGGAGAGTTCTCGTCTGCGTAAGGAGCATGTACGAGCGGCTTTCAATTCTCCATTCTGGCCATTCGTTCTGGCGACAACATCAATCGGACAGGAAGGGCTCGATTTTCACCAGTATTGTCATGCCGTTGTTCATTGGAATCTGCCAGGCAATCCCGTCGATCTGGAACAACGCGAAGGCCGAGTCCATCGCTACAAAGGGCACGCCGTTAGAAAGAACGTGGCAAGTCGCCATGCAACGGCGATCTCCAAGTTGCAACGAGACGAAGACCCTTGGAATTACCTGTTTCAGGCCGCCCTCGAAAGTCGCGTGATTGACCACGACCTGATTCCCTTCTGGCTGTACAGCATTGAAGACGGAGCCATGATCGAGCGGCACTTGCCCATGCTGCCGCTCAGTAGGGAGATTTCGATGGTCCCCGACCTCAAACGCTCCCTGGCTGTTTACCGCATGGTGTTTGGGCAGCCTCGGCAGGACGACCTTCTTGAATACTTGTCGCAGCGACTATCGCCCGAACAGCTGGCGGAATATTTCACGAAACTGCGCATCGACCTAACGCCGCCGGCAACGACGACGACGAGGCAAAGTACGTAAATCGAAACACTCACCTTATTGTGGGGATTAAGAAAGACACACAGCGCAATGTGGTTTGAAGAACTCATGGGATTTCGCGAAGAGACTCCCCATCAAGTGCGGTCCAATATCGTCGTGGATGGCAAAACCATGACGTCGAAAGCCAAGGATCAAGTATATCGTTGCGGCTGGGTAGAGACGCCCACGTTGGCAGAACTTCGATCACGGGTCGAGAAGAAATTGTCGTCAGCCAATGGTGGTCAACTGAGGCTCTCCGAGATTGTTGCGAACGTGCAGCATCTTCATCAGGACGCCGAGAATGCCAATGCTCTGTTTCAGGTCGCATCGCAGTTCAATCTCCTGGAAATGGTCTCTCCGGAGATCACTCCAGAGAGAGGCGTCGACATCTACGAGAACGACCGAACACAGGGGCCAGCGTGTGCCATCGCGGCCGGAGCGGGAACGATTTATCGCAACTACTTTGTTCCCGTAAACGGAAGGATCGGCCAATCTGCCGACAACCAGATTGATTGCCTCGCAGATCTAGGTGGCGCTCTCGGAAACCAGGATGGGCAACTTTGGACGATGCGCAACGGTTACGCATTGGCGTCAAGAAAGGGCTTGCAGCAAATCAGCTCCCATCTGGCCCAAGTGGGGGCAAACGAGCGCGATGCCTTGCGAGCGAAATTACGGATCGGTCTGCACTGGGGAACACAGGTGACGCTCGGTGGGGCGAGTCATTCAATTCAGCAAGCTTATTGCTCGGCCTTGCCTGTCGCCTATTCTGAACATTCGGCAGACGACTGGGAAGACTTCGCCCGTCTCATCTTGGAAGCATCCTACGAAGCTACGATATGCACTGGCATTTTGAACGGGGCCAACAGCGGAAACAAGTCCGTGTTTCTCACCTTGCTGGGCGGCGGCGCTTTTGGGAACCGCAGTGACTGGATTTTCTCCGCCCTGGAGCGAGCGATCACGAAATACGTCAGCGTCGGTCTCGACGTTGCCATCGTGAGTTACGGAAGTTCTAATCCTGCAGTGCGAAACTTCGTCGAACATCGCCAATAGCTGCCTGATGCATTGAACTGACAATGAAAAATCCTCTCCTGAATCTCTGAGCCAGCAGCTGTCGCTTGACCATGCGGCTCATATCGTTTGGCAGGCGATTCGCTCATCGAAGTGCCGTGAAACATAAGGTGACGATCAAACGTACAAGCATTTCGAACTCCAGGAAGTAGCGGGCAACAACCCTCAAAATAACGACGCATGACCCCACCACAAAGTTCCCGGTTTCTGAGAATGACTCTGTAGGAAGAGAACTTCTTCTACCGACAGTGCACCGAATACCCCGCTTCCTTCAAGGCATTGACCGTCCGGTCCATGTCCAGCTGCCGCACCAGGAAGTAATCCGTGGCAAACGTGGACATCACGAACACGCTGATGCTCGCATCGGCCAGGAGTTTTGTCAGCGCGGCGATCACCCCGACCAGGGAGAAGTCGAGCTTACCGGCAATTCGGAAACACCGCCAACCCCGCTCGGCCAGAAGATCGCCCGGAACCTCCTCCTGGCGGCACACCATGGACAATTCATCCTGCGTACGAGTGATCGAAACGAATTCGCCCTGCGCCCAATCGGGAATGGCAGCATCGGGAGCAAGATGGCAGATGGCAAATTTTCCCGGCAGGAAGTCGACCGTGAAGGTCATTTTTGCTCCAGGCTCACGCGCTGTTTCAAGAACGACTCCAAACCATCGGGATCGCCTGTGCCAATTCGCAGCTTGCGTCCCTTCTTGAAACACACGTCGACGCAGTCGAATCCCCACAGATTCCAAGTCCAGCCGCCGCTGGGACTCAGGTGAATACCCCAACCGTCGAGAATCGTTGATCGGGTTCGCTCGACGGATTCAATGTCAGAATACAAGATCCGCCGCCGGAACAGTGGCAGCGGCCCGAAGCAAATCAACAATCGGTCGTGTTCGTCGCTGACGGTCAACTTGCCAAAGCATTGTGCGAGGAGAAACATCAATCCGCCGCTACTTAGCAAGATGATCTGCACCAACTGTTCCGGAACCAGCCATCCGCCGATGAACATGGGGATGGCGACGCCAACAAGGATCAGATAAAGCGGAGCGTTTTGAGTGTGGTCGTACTGCATGGTCACCCGTAGCCGTCGGAATTGGTAGAATCAAAGCCGCAGTCGAATCTTACGTCCACCGCTGCTTAGCGGTCGTGCCACAACCTATTCACCAAAGGAAAATGCTCGATGGCAACTTTCATCAGCACCGTTCAGTTTACCGGCCAGGGAAAGAAAGACATCAAGGCCACCGGGAAGAGAGCAGAGGCATTCAAGGCGACAGCGGAGAAAATGGGCGTTGAAGTGAAGAACATCTTTTGGACGTTGGGCCGATTTGATGGCTTGGTGATTTTCGATGCGCCGGATGAGGAGACGGCCACGGCGCTTATACTTCAGCTCGGCTCTTACGGAAACGTGGATACGGAAACAACGCGTGCGTATGAAGCGTCTGAAATGGAACAGATTCTCGGCAAGCTGTCCGGCTGATGTTGATGAGTTTCACACGGCGGTGCTGGCGTTTCAGGGCTTGCGCCGGTCTACGCCGAGGTCGGTGAGCGGCCCACTGATGCGATCAGGTTGCACGGAATACCTGTCTTCGTGGGAGTGACGTGGCTAAGTGCAAATCCGCGAATGCGATTCTGGGCCGCTGGTGAATCGTTTCGACAACTGGAGTTAGATACTTGGCCAAAGCTGCAGGCGTAAAAAAGATCACGATCATTCCTGCGATTCACGGCAAGCTGACGCATGACGGCAAGGTCAGCGAACCGGACGTGTATTGGATCGTGGAGAAGTGGCTCGAGCGGCATCCCGAGATCGAGAATCGCCAGGGTCGTATTCGAGCGGTTCGCGGACAGTGGACGACGGCGGATGGCCTGAAAACCGAGGTGATCACCGTCTCGATTGTCGCTGGCGACGACATCGCCGGTTATGATCCAGAACAGGATGCCGATCTCTATGAATACTGGAAGGCTGAGCCTCGTTGCTGGGAAGCGGGCTGAGGTTGGCCATGACACACCTTGTTCTCGCCTACTTCGCCGTTGTTGGCATCCTCAGTCTTGTTGCATTTATTGCCTACGGATTCGACAAACGACGTGCTCAGGCCAATGGCCGCCGAGTGCCTGAGAATACCCTTCACTTGCTGGCATTATTCGGCGGTTGGCCGGGTGCGTTATTTGGGCAACGAATCTTCCGGCACAAGACGCAGAAGTTCGGTTTTCGGCCTGCCCGCAGAGGGTCTGACCCGTTTTTCAGATCGCTTCTACGGCAGTGTGACGCGACCGCCGCTGGCCACCAGCGTCTGGCCGGTCATGAAGCTGGACCGGTCAGAAAGCAGGAACAGGACCAGTTCAGCGATCTCACTCGCCTTCCCGATCCGCTTCATCGGAGTGGCGGCGATCAGTTCCTCCCGGACGCTGTGTTCGATGTCTCCGATGATTTCGGTGTCGATCAATCCGGGAGCGACCGCGTTGATTCGCACGTTGTGTTCCGCCACAGCAACTGCCAGGCTCTTCGTCAGCGCGACAACGCCCGCTTTGCTGACGGCATACGCGATCGACATCGGCCGGGCAGCCAGAGCGGCGATCGATGCGACGTTGACGATCCGTCCGAAGCCGCGATGGATCATGCCGTCCTTAACGGCCCAGGTGGTCAGATAGCATCCGGTCAGATTTACGTTCAGCGTTCGCTGCCAGAGATCAAGTGACATCCTGTCATGTGCGACAAAATCGAAGACGCCCGCGTTGTTGACGAGCAGATCGATGGGTCCCAGTTCTGATTCCACATCGCCGATCATGGAGTCGACCTGATCGGGCGCTGAGACGTCGGCCTGGCAGGCGATCGCCTGACCGCCATCAGCCTCGATTTGCCTGACGAGTTCACGGGCTTCGTCCTGGCTGGAACGGTAGTTCACGGCGACCTTTGCGCCGGCAGCGGCGAGGCGCAGGCAGCATGCGCGGCCGATTCCCGTCGCACCGCCGGTCACCAGCGCTGTGCGACCCTGCAAGTCAGGTTCGTTCATTAGAGAGGTCCTTGAGGGACTGTCAGTGAGGTGTCGTCAGGAATGACTTATTGATTCTGGTCGCGACGGTGCCAATGTCATAATAGCCCACGGAGGCCTGACCGACATGCGTCAGCAGATCATAGGCACGCCAGCGGTCCCAGCCGTAGTCGGCTTCCATCCAGAGTATCAGCCAGGCATATGCCTGTGCGATTGATCGTTCCATCGGGCAGCCAGTCGCGATGGTCATGATTTCTTCCGGCGATTCGATCCGCGGCGCGGGAATGGGTCGGTCTCTGATCAGGCTGACGGTGATCGTTGTGTGAGCGGGCATTTCCAGGCCGCTGGCGGAAAGCTCGCCGTGTCCCATCGTTGCGTGAGCGTCGCCAAGGTACAGGAACGCTCCGTCGACAAACACCGGCAGATAGACGGTGTTTCCGGGGCAGGTTTCGATGATGTCCATGTTTCCGCCGTACGGACCTGCCGGGCCTGTCGTGGGAACGCCGGTGTCCGGAGCCGTGCCGATGCAGCCGAGCATCGGACGATACGGCAGCTTGATCTGGTCGCTCCAGTGGATCAGCCCGTCTTTGATCGGACAGACGTGAGTGCCGTGGGGACAGTCATTTCCCAGCCACTGCGCGAGCTGTTTGGGATCGCTGGTGCGCGTTGCACACTGACCGATGCTGGGCTGGATGTCGTTAATGGCCACCGCGAGAGTGTCTCCGGGTTTCGCGCCGACGACCACGATGGGCCCGGTCAGCGGATTTCCGTACGGCTTTTTCGTCTTGTCGCGACGATCGTCATTCGTACGGATCTGGCCGGAGAACGCATCTTCCGATTCAACAAGCACGGATTCACCGGGCTCGATCCGCAAACGCGGTTCGTTGTGGCGGCTGAATTCATAGTACAGCGGTCCCAAGGGCAATCGTTGCATTACGGCCTCTGGCGAAGGAAACAGGGCAAGTGGAAACTCCCCGCATCGTGTCGCCGCGCCGCCGGGAAGGCAAGCGATGCTGAGTTGCGGATCTCGGCGGTGAGCGCATCAGAAAAGTCGGTATCAACAGCGAGAGTCGTCATCCTGCCGACCGCAATCACGCACACTTGCGACTTCGCATTCGCGGGCGTTTCGGTGCCGTTCGTGGAATCGATCTGCTAACGTTCGCATTGTGTTTTGGGCAGTATTTACTCTGAAGAATCAGGCGAGGAAAACATGAAGACAATGTTGAACGGCAACACCATCGCCGAATGTGCGGACTCCACGGACTCCACGGCGTCAGGGGCTCTGTTGCAACTGGGCCGTCGTTCGTTCCTGGCTGCGGCGGCAGCCACGGCAGCTACCGCAACGACTGTCGCTTTCGGGCGGGAGTACGGGCCGGACGCTCCACCGGTTCGATATCCGGAGCCCGATGTTGTGGTTCTGGACGACCGCTTCGCAAAGTACAAACTCGGCAATTCGGCAATCCTGCGGTTGTACCACAGCAAGGAGATGTTGTGGGCAGAAGGCCCCGCCTGGAACGGCGTCGGCCGTTATCTGCTGTGGAGCGACATTCCGAACAACGTGCAGATGCGCTGGCTGGAAGAAGACGGCCACGTCAGTGTGTTTCGAAACCCCGCAGGGAACAGCAACGGCAACACCTTTGATTATCAGGGCCGCCAGATTTCCTGCCAGCACCTGACAAGACGCGTCGTGCGTTACGAACACGACGGCTCCGAGACTGTTCTGGCAGAAACGTTCAACGGCAAGTCACTGAACGCGCCGAACGACGCGGTCGTCCACCCGGATGATGGTGCGGTGTGGTTTACCGATCCGGGCTACGGCGGCATCATGAATTACGAGGGCCGTCAGGCCGGGACAGGGTCCCCGCAGCCGTATCAAAAGGAAGCCGTCTATCGCATTGACGCACAGACCGGCAAGGTCGAACAGGTCACGGACGAGATCTACAAGCCCAACGGACTTTGTTTTTCAAACGACTACAAGAAGCTTTACGTGGCCGACACGGGAGCCAGCCACTACCCGGATGCTCCTCGCAATATCAAGGTGTGGGACATCGTCGATGGAAAACGCCTCGCGAACGGCAGGGAATTCGCGTCGATGGAACTCGAACTGAACGGCACGAAAGTCGGAGGACTTGCCGACGGCATTCGTGCGGACGAAGCCGGGAACGTGTGGGCCAGCGCCGGCTGGGTCGGCGACGGCTACGACGGAGTTCACATCTTCGCACCGAATGGCGACCGCATCGGCCAGATCCTGCTGCCGGAAATCTGTTCCAACGTCTGCTTCGGCGGCTCAAAACGCAACCGCCTGTTCATGACCGGCAGCACGTCACTCTACGCCGTCTATGTGGAAACTCGCGGCGGACATATTTCTTAGCACGACCGGGTGAAGCAACGGAAAGGCGAACAGGCACCGAGTGACTTCGCGAACAGCCCGGCCTGCCGTCGCTGTGTGCCCGATTTGCGTTAAGAGCCACTTGGCGCAAAGACGCTATGAACCCACGAGGCAGCTCGTGGGCGCTCGAAGTCTCTCGGACCTGAAACACACGCATTTCTGGCTCGTCATCTTTCCGGCAACTTGTGCGTTCGCCCATGAGTGTTCACTTGCTCAGGCGTTGAATTCCCCACGGGATCGCCGCACAGTCACAGAAGGCACCGTAGCACGCGAGGTACGTCGAAACTGCTTAGAATTTTCCTCGATCGAACCAGAAGATTAACGGTTTGGCTGTTTTGTGGCTAATTTTTGTTGACACATCAGCCGATAACGCTACTGTTAGCTTGGAAGGAGAGATCATGTCCAAAAAAACAATGACGCTTAATCTAACCGAAGAAGAGATGGCAGTTTTGGATGAGCTTGCGAAACGCAAAGACATTTCGAAGACAGGAGTTCTCCGTCAAGCCCTGCGGCTCTATCAGCTTGTAGACAGCAGAACTCAAAGTGGTGAGAAGTTGGTTTTCGAGGACGAGAAGGAAGACAGGAAATCGGAGGTTGTGGTGCTGTGATCTCCGAGGGGATTTCAATCATTCGTCGATCCGACAACAAGCCTGTTGGTGCAGAGCTGCTATCAGACCTCGACGCCAGTGATCTTCTGCTGGTCGAGCGTGAGTGGGAACCATTTCGACATAGAATACACCGGCAACTTCTCGCTGCCGGCGTCCCAAAAAAGAAATGGCCCGAGAGCCTTCATTGGAACTGGAGCTTGAAGTCCAGCCAACTGAAGCAACTCGCTATAAAAGGGTTTGGGATCGTGGCTGGTGGGAGTTGGCAAGCCGTGTGTCTGACCGACTGCGTTACCTATACGGCTCGAATCGGGGAGCACCTTGGAAAGCCACTGCTGTATCTGGACTACATTGAGGTTGCACCCTGGAACTGGATCATCTCGGAGATTGGCCACACAGGAGAATTTGGAGCTTGCGGAATAGTTCTGTTTGATCGGGTTGAGCAACTAAGCAGGGAGGAAGGCTTCAAGGGGCGTGTTGGCTTACATGCATTGCCACAAGCCGAGAGATTCTACACTGAGAAATGTGGAATGACGGCGGTCGGAAGGGATGCCTCAAAGCAGGGACTCATGTACTTCGAAAAATCCTGAATCATCACTTTTCATCCCGCTTGTGGGATGCTCACTTTCTAATCGTTCACGCCGCTCGCGGGGTGCGGAAACATGAATCGCAATCGAACAAATCCGGAGTGGTTACGAGCAGCAGCTCAGAATGAAGCCGAATGCCAGTCTGTTTCAGTCGGCGGCCTGGCGACACGGCTCGGTGTGTATCAACCCGACGAATCAAGTGGCCCTGCGGTGTTCGGACAGCTTGTGGAACTTGGACGTCGACGTCTGCGGCTGACAGTTGAGCAGCTTGCAGAGACTGCGGACGTCGACATCGAAGAACTCGTGCTGATCGAACGCGGCGAATGTAGCTCTCCGCGCCCGCGGACCGTGCATAAACTGGCAGAGTGTTTCAATCTTCCAACAGGAACTGTCGCTGAAATTGCCGGGCTGGTGAAACGCAGGAATGAACGACTCGGGCATGCCGTATATCTGTTTGCAGCAAGATCGGAGCCAACGGCTGTTTTGACGCCGGACGAAGAAATGGCTTACGCAGAGTTTGTGAAGGTCATCATTGAAACGTCCAAAGTGGAGTAGATTATGTTTGGCACCGGCGTGACGGATCGCAACGCTGTAGACATCGACGATCAAATCAGCAGGATTATCCGCGGGTTGGGAAATCCCGGCCCACCAGTTCGTCTTGACGATGTACGCGAACTGTTGAGGCTGGACCTCGGATACTATTCCGCAACAGACACGGGACTGGTGCGGGAGACCATCAGCAGATTGAAAGTCGCGGGCAGGCAAATTCTTGCCCGCCCAACGATTCTCCTGGATGCGATTGGAAACAACACTAGCCCGAACGGCAATGGGACTTCCGTAAACCATTTGCGGGGCGATATTGATATTGCATCGTGCTGATCTGGCCATTCCGTCCACAACCGCTGACAGCGACGGAGGTCCAGCGAAACGCAACACGCTCGGATCGACCGGGAATTGAGACGGAAAAACACGGCCAGCACCGCGGCCAGCAAGGCATTACCACACAACAGCTCACGAAAGCCCCAGTGCCATTCGACCGAACTCCTTTCTTGCGCCCTCCGACAGCTGGGGTGGCACTGAACATTCGTACTTCATTCCATCTGTTCATTTGGTGCTCGGTGTCTACACGGAGCTCAACATGAAGATCAAGGCTCGGAAAGCCTACGTTCCAGTTCGAGGAATAGGACCACCGCATACTCGACAACCATGTTTCGGCACAGGCGGGTATAGTCCCGAGTGGCCATTATTGCGTGACAACCGAACTCGTCATCGCTGAGTATCCCGTAGAGGCTCTTTGCAAGCGATTGCAGCTTTTCAGTGATTACGTTCGTTTGGCAAAGAAATTCGATTGCTTTTCCGCATTTATCCAATGGAGTCTTGTTGACGGTCGAGGGTCTTCGTCGACGTAGTTCCTCCCCGATCTGTAGGTGTAGCTTCTCGAAGAAACTGCGAATGTGCTGCATGGTACCAACCTGGTCAAACGCCGAGGCGGGTTTTTCTAACTCCTTGTCAACCTCGCCCAGAACTTCGTTCAATGCACTGGAGAACCCGTAATCGCGAATAGACTGTTTAAGGTGTTCCAGGTCGCCGCTGATCTCCAGTGGGCCAGCCAGAATGCGTTGGGCAAACGAGGTGACTCGATGCGCCATAGTACGTACCACAGCTATTCGAAGATTCTCATCCAGAAAATGCATTCTTCGCAGAGTCCACAAGTCTGCGTTGTCAAAATCCTCTGGACCTTCCGTAAGACGGGTCAAGATGAACCGTGATTCCTGCGTTTCCTGAGTGAGACCAATATTTAATTCGTGGTGCTTCAGGAACCTTGTTGTGCCGAGATACTCCCAATCTACCGTTAACACTGCGTTGGCAATGTCCTGGTTAGCCTTTACAAGCGGTAATATGTGGTACCGTTCATTCTTCAGCGTTTCGAATGCGTACTGCAAATTGCGTCGAGCGATTATGAGGAACTCGTCCGAGTTTAGCGATGACGGGGCGTCAATCATCACCTGTATCGCCATCAAGATTGCGTGTTCGTCGTCGGTCATTGAGCGATTCCACTTTGTCTGCCAGGTTCGACTTTGTCGAACCTCTTGGCGGTCCAATTGCATAATTCGCCTTACGCGTTCGCGACTCGGTCGGCGATGTCGGAGAGCGACACGAGAGTTGCTTTGGGGCTCGCTTCGGTGACCATTCGGCAGATCAGGTCGATCGTCTGGAAGTCCGGGTCGACAACGTACAGACACGAAGGATGAGCCAGAAAGTCGAAGACCGCTCGGTTTTCGATGACCCATTCCAGCGACTGCTGAACGGTTTCGAGAAACCATTCAAGTTTCCAGCGACCCGTTCGAAAGGCTCCGATGTCGCTGATCGGGCTCATCGGGATTTCAATCAAACCGTCAGGGTAGACGAACGGCTGAGCAGCCTGTTGAGCGGCAACGATGGCATCGATGATTTCCTGTGAGGGTCGTTCCATCGGTTTGGTCACCGGGTGGTGTGGATAAAGACTGCTGACCCAGGTGAAGCCCAGGTCCTTCAGCATCTGAGTCACATTCGGAAATTCCTTCAGCCCGTCATGGAAGCCGCCGGGAGTGCGAAAGCCGTCCGATTTTCTGCCCAGTCGCTGCTGCATCGCCAGCTCACAAAGCTGGACATTTTCGCGGATGGCATCTTCCGGCGACATGTTTCGCAACAGCCACGGAGCACGCTGGAAGCGGAACTGCACGTCCTCGGGACGCGTGGCTCGCACGTTTACGTGGTCGTAAGTGTGATTGCCCAGCGGATGGCCTGCGTCCGAAAGCCGCTTCAGCCACTCAACGTTCTCCTGTTCCAAAACCTGACCGACGACGAATGCGTGCAGGACACCTCCGGCTGCTTTCAGTCTGCGCGCAGCTTCTTCCGTGTACTGTTTCGTTTCGGCGTTGAGGTTTCCCTTCTGGTAGTCCCAGTGCGTGGATTCCCAGGTCGGAAAATTGCGGCTCATCTCCAGATCCAGCGTCACCGCGATCTGAGCCTGACCGGCTGCGTTCGTCGCGGCTCGGCCGGGCCTGCCCGGCAGCGTCATCAATCCGCTTCCGGCGAGTACCGCGGTTCGTTTCAGCCACTCGCGCCGAGTGCATTCGGGGCGACGCCGATCAGTGAGCGGATCATGCATGATTCATTCCTTCTTCTCGTCAGACTTCACCCACGAAACCTGCGTGATCAACTGATTCAGCGACGCAAAAGAAATCGCCGCGTTGACAGCAAATCGCGGCGACGTGTTGGCGGGAAACGTGGCCAGCGATGCATCGCCGACCAGGAAGACGTTGAAGTCTTTCGACAGATTTTCGTAGCCCGCAGTTGTGCGACAGAAGCACATGTCGGTCGCGTAGCCCGTGAGCAGCACGTGGCGGATACCGTTGTCCGCAAGAAACTTCTTCAGCGGCGCGTATCCTTCGCTGTCGTAAATGACGACGTCGTCCGGATGAACCTCGAGATCTGATGTGACGGGAATCGGGAGGTCCCAGAATCCCTCGTTATTGAACTTCGCACCGGCATCCAGTCCCGGAAACTGGCGGAAGTAATCGACGACCGGCTTATCGGTCGACAGTGACAGTTCGGAATCCAGCGGCTGCCCTTCGTACTGGAAACCGCTGAGCTTCCTGCTGAGTTCGGCGGCACCTTCTTCCCGTTCTTTCTGCGTGGGCGTGTGAGTGAACGAGCGATACAGTTTCGCCCGAATGTCGTCGCGGCTGCCGGGCA
Organism: uncultured Planctomycetaceae bacterium; assembly: GCA_964531585.1. Lineage (GTDB taxonomy): Bacteria > Planctomycetota > Planctomycetia > Planctomycetales > Planctomycetaceae > JAWKUA01. The sequence continues at coordinate 21,139 of CAZHET010000025.1, forward strand.
GACTATACATCACAAGCCCGACCCGGCTGCGAAGCCTTTCGATGAATGGCCCGATGACTTTGCGCGTGTGTCCGGCCGCCAGATGATTCTTTTCTACGGTGCAGAAGTCCGCGACACCGGCCGGCTGCGGCGTTCGCCAGCCCTGAGCGTCATCGATGCCCCACGGATGCACCATAATCACGGCAGTCTCGGCGGCTCGCAGATGATTGGGCATCTCGATGATGCCTCGCGCGTTGTAGGAGAACCGCCAGGCTCGCACGTGAAGATCGGCGTCAGCGTCATTCACAATCGCCGGGGCTTCGAAATGAGCCTGTTCGATGATCGGTTCGAAATACTCCGGATAGTCGGCCAGCAGCGGCTGTGGATTCTCGATCCTGGTCAGCCGATTCTGATACGGGCTGACGGGAGCCGTTGAATCCTGAGCGAAAGCGTTCACCAGGCTGATTGCACAGATTGCCATCAGCACGATGGATCGGAAACCTGAAAGCATGGCTTTGTTCCTTCTGGATTACCTCGACAATGCCAGGTTGAACGGCTCAACAGATCATACACGGGATTTCGTCGAAGTGAGCGGCACGGCGCTAGCCGCCG
>CAZHET010000025.1:21739-25225 GCA_964531585.1 uncultured Planctomycetaceae bacterium
GCCGGTTTGTCCCAGTGTTTTCAATGCAGACACCGGCGGCTAGCGCCTTGCCGCTCACGCAACCTGGCGCTGTCCGGTTACTCGGCCGGGCCGTTTGACTGCAGCCAGGCGAACAGGTCCCGAATGTCCTGAGGCGACAGTTGTCGGTACAGGTTTTCGGGCATCAGCGACACTGGGGATTCTGTAATTTCTTCGATGTCCGATTTTACAACGGTTGTGGTGTTGCCCATCGTGTCTGCAAGTGTGATTGCTGACTCACTTCGCGCCACAGGCAGTCCGGTCAGGACTCGGCCATCTGTGGTCTGCACGATGATACTGACGTATTCCTTGCGAATGACACTGCTGGGGTCCACCAGGCTGATCAGCAGTGCCTGGCTGTCCGAACGGTTCGCCGTCGTCAGGTCCGGACCGACCTTCTTTCCTTCGCCAAACAACTGATGACACACGGCACAGTGTTTTGTGAACAGTGCCTTTCCGGCGACAGCGTTCCCCGGACCGGCTCGCAGGTCGTTGTTGAGCCTGCGGACTTCGGCCAGCTTTTCTTCCGGCGACGACGCTGCCAGGTGCCCCCAGTGTTTCACGACCAGTACGTTGAGTTCTGCGTCGTTCAGCAGAGCAATTCGCCGGATCTGTTCGAGCGGAGTCACGGCGGGGTCGATGTCTCCCCGATCAACCGCCGAGAGCCAGATCAAAGCTGATGAACGGCGTCCCAGCAGGACATTGCGGATTTCGGACCGCAATGCTGCGGACATGCTGCGCTGATGAACGTGGATCAGACGAGTCGCCAGCGCTTCCGGATCGAGTTTTGCCAGCGTGCGGAGGGCAGCGAGACGAACCGGTTCGTCGGCATCGGACTCGACGATGTTCAGCAGCGGTTCCGCCAGATGCGGACCGGATGCCACGCCGAGGATTTCCAGCATTTCGACGCGGCGGTTTGTCGCAGCATCGGCGCTGGTGGCCGTGAGGAGCGCGTCGTCGACGGCCTGCGCATTTCCCAGCAGGATTGCCAGCCGGTGCAGAGCCGCGTCGGTCGTTCGTTGCCGGTATCGCTCAACGGCCAGCGCGGCCACCGGATGTTCAGTGATATCCACTGGCTGCTGTGCGTTGTTCGGCCGGCGAGTTTCCTGAAGGCCGGCCAGCACATGCGGCCAGCAGGCATCGCGATCGCTGTCCCCGGGAGCAGACCGGAGCAGCGTGACGACGCAATCCAGACCGGCTGCCGTATCCTCCGCGGCGTATCGTCTGATGAGCCGCGGCAGCAGGAATTCCCGGCCAAGGCGGGATTTCCACGCTGTCGGACGGATGAAGCGGCGCATCACTTCATCTCGCCCCGTGACGCTGTGTTGCTCCACAGCCCACCACCACAGCAACGGCAGGAAAGGATCGTCGTTGTCAATATCCCGGTTGATGTTTGCGTTGATCATCGGGACCGCGTGTTCCGCCGACATACGCCTTGCCGTACATGCGAGTTGCTGACGAACCCAGACGTCAGGTTCCCGCTCAGCGAACTCATCAAGGCGGTGGGCCATGCTGGTGGAGACGACACGCTCATCGCCAAGCAGTCGCAGAGTCCAGTAACGAACGGCTGCGTGAGGACTGTCCAGCAGCGTCATCGCCGTTGCTTCGTCGAATCTGCCGATGGAAGACAGCGACCACAGTGCCTGCAGTGCGGCATCTTCCGTCGTGGAAGACAGGAGGCTGTTTCGCAGCACGGACTCTGCGTCTTCATCCTTGCGTCGCACAAGTTCCTGCCGTGCTCGACGAACGTGCCACTGGTTCGCGTGCTGGTGGCGTGTCAGCACTTCGCCGGTACTGAGTGTCGCATAATCGACCGGTTCTGCGGGAGACGTCCCGTGAGCCGCAACGCGGTAGATGCGGCCGTTGGTCCGGTCCCAATCGGCGTCCGGATCAGGATGCGCGGTTCGCTGATCGTGCCAGTCCGAGACGTAGACGGCCCCGTCCGGGCCGGCCGTCACGTCGGTCGGAGCGAACCACGCGTCGTTGGCCTGCAGCAACTCCGCACCGTGAGCCGTTGCGAATGTCGACCCGCGACGGGTGACGTCATGCCAGTACACGCCGTGCCCCAGAAGATCACCGGCGACGTATTTGCCGTTGCAGAATTCCGGAAGTGAACCGCCCTGGTAGATGATTCCTCCGACGGTGACATGACCACCCTGAAATCCGCTGTGCGGAGCGTGGTCAAAATAGCCATACGCATGAGCGTTATGCAGGTCGCCGTGTTTGGCGAACGATTTGACGAAGTAGCCGCCCTGTACTCCGTGCACAAGAACGTAGCCACCATAATTCGTGCTGTAGAAGAGGTTCCCGCGCTGGTCGAAATCGAGTCCCCACGCGTTGCCGCCACCTTCGCAGAAAAGTTCGAAGCGATCGGTTTCAACGTGGTAGCGCCACACTCCCTGTTGAAATTCATGGCCACGGATTTTCGAAGTGACCGTACTTCCCTGACAACCATACAGCCAGCCATCCGGTCCCCATGTGAGCGAATTGGCGACGCTGTGAGCGTCCTGCATACCGAATCCCGTCAGCAGCACTTTCGGATCAGTATCAGGCACGTCGTCGCGATCTTCGTCCGGATAGAACAGCAGATACGGAACGTTCAGCACAAACACACCGCCATGGCCGAATGCGAGACCGGACGCCAGATTGAGTCCGTCAACGAAGTCGGTGCCGTCATCCATTTGACCGTCGTCGTTTGTGTCCGTCAGGATGGTGATCCGATCGGCACCGCGCGGACCGTGAGGAGGAGGTGCCGGGATACGGTCATATTCGGTCCTTGAGTAGCGATCGACTTCGACACGCCGCAGCCCTTCCGGATTCGGATACTGCAGATACTGAATGACCCACAGTCGTCCGCGGTCATCGAATTCAATGCAAACGGGCTGGCGGACGAGCGGCTCACTGGCGACCAGCCGCACTTCGATGCCGTCAGCAACCGTCATCATCGCGGCAGCAGCAGCGGGCGAGTGCCCCTGCGCGTGCGCATGCGACAGGCCGGCGGCAAACAGTACCAGGCCGGCGACGGTCGCTCGAAGCAGGATAACTTGCCGAAGGCGGGTGCGCGACGGGCTGTGCATTGGAATCTGTCCGGAAACAAGTTCGTCGTTCATCGCCCGGTCCGCTACACAGATGTCTTGAAAGTCACCGTTGTGAAGGCCCGGACGCAAGTCCGGGGTTCAGCACCGAATCTGCTGCACGATGTTGGCCGTGATCTGTGCTCCGGTCTTGCGATCTGTGCTCTTCACATCCTGATGCAATGAGCACCGATGGCAAAGCCGGGGCACAGGTGAGAACGCGGGACAGGACGACGCTGCCTGAGCAGCCCCGTCCAATCGAAATCTGCGCCCACAAGTCTCTGCACCGAACGATCCCAACAAGACGCGACTCCGCCCCTTCGGCGACGCCGTTAATCGTTTTGCATCGTTTAACCCGTGGCCGACAGGCCAGGCCAGAGCCGGTTTCGCACCA
>CAZHET010000026.1:0-4407 GCA_964531585.1 uncultured Planctomycetaceae bacterium
TCACGGCCTTCTTCACGGCCTTCTTCACGGCCTTCTTCACGGCCCCGTTCAATTGCTCGGCGCTCGGTGGAGGTGATGTATGGCATACTGTGCTCCTCTTCGATTTTTTCCCGTTCGGCGTCAAATCTAATCGCCAGGTCGGTTGGCAGTTCCATCATCCAGTCGAGCACGCGAAACAGATCTCGAACCTGGTCAGCCGACATTCCTCGTTCGTACATTGGTCTTAGAAGCCGCAGCTTCCATTCGCAGCGGTCTTCAGGACGGCCGACCGTCTGCATGGTCATCAGGTGAGCCAGAATGACCGTCGCGAATGGATTGTTGGACGCTTCCAGTTCCCCGACGTGATCCAGCAAGTCCAGCAGTTTCAGAGTCGGAAAGTCGAACTGCACGCGGCAGCCGTACTGTTCCTTTTCGTACCTCTGAGGACGCCAGTCTCTCTGATTATCCCCGAGAACCGCCAGGCTGACCACAGCGCGATCGTATTTGTCCGAAATCCGATAGAAATAGACAAACATCCGATGAGCAAACGCCTGTGTCGGCTGACTCTGGATCTCCAGGTGAATCAGCAGCCAGTTGATTTCGCCGGAAAGCAGCTTCACTTCAACCAGCTTGTCCACAGTCCTCAGCCCCGTTTCGCTCTGAGGTGCGATTTGCAGCAGTTCCTTGTCCAGCATTTTCGGCTCGCAAGACCAGTCGATCAGCCGGTGCAGATCCCGGAAACAGAGTTCCATAAAGGATGGAAAGTAGAGGTCGATCGCTTCCTTCCACGGGCTATCGTATTCCGGCATGGCGAATCGTCCTTTCGAGTCAGATCGGGCAACCTCACAGTTGACAGCTGTCGCGAGCGCAGTCGGATCGCCAGTGTAAATCCGCACCGCGGACGACACCATGAAGACCGGTGAGATGCGATTCCCCGAATGGCAACGTTCGCCGTCCGCCACCAAAGCCAAACGCTGCGAAGTCGCGTACTTTCACCACATTCCAGACCACCCTCCTTCACGCCAGCCGCATTGTTCCTAGAATCCCTGACTTCCTCGCGTCAGACGAGGCAGCTTCACGGATCCGAAGACCTTTCGAACAACGCCCGCACCAGTTCATGGCCAAAAAACGTCCCCGCATCGAAGATCGCGTTGAAGACCGCACTCAGGAGATCGGGCGCGAACTTTTCAGCCGGCTCGAGCACCGCTCGCCATCGATTTTCCACGGCCGGTGGTGGGAAGATCGCCTGATGAACTGGGCGATGGAAGACGAGGCTGTCAAGGTGCAGATGTTCCGCTTCGTGGACGTTCTGCCCATGCTGCGGGATCATGAAGCGATCGCCCGGCACCTGGAGGAGTACTTCGCGGACGTGCAGGAACGGCTGCCATGGGCCGCTCGCATCGGACTGGAACTTTCGACCGGAAACAGCATTCTCAGCCGGGCTCTGGCGTACAACGCTCGCACCAATGCAGCACGCATGGCTCGGCGGTTTATCGCCGGCGAGAACGTCGGCGAGGTTCTGCAGTCGGTGCAGAAAATTCGCAGAAACGGGTTCGCATTTACACTGGACCTGCTCGGCGAAGCCGTTATCAGCGACATCGAAGCCGACCGCTACCAGCAGGCGTATATCGACCTGATCCAGGGCATGTCGGACCGCGTCGGCGAATGGTCCGAAGTCGCGCTGCTCGACCGTGACCATCTGGAAGCCATTCCGAAGCTGAACGTGTCGCTCAAGTTGTCTGCACTGGACGCACGGTTCTCACCCGTCGATACCGATGGCACGCGCCGGCGTGTGGCAGAGCGCCTTCGGCCGATTCTTCGGACAGCTCGTGAGCACGGCGCATTCGTCCACGTTGACATGGAGAGCAATGACAGTCGGCGTCTGACGTTTGACATTTTTCAGCACGTGCTGATGGAAGACGAATTCCGGGACTTCGCCGATGTCGGTATCGTCGTGCAGGCGTATCTGCGCGACGCGGGCAATGACCTGAAGAATCTGCTGACGTGGGTAAAAAAACGCACTACGCCGATCACGGTCCGGCTGGTTAAGGGAGCGTACTGGGATTACGAAACGATTGTGGCTGAGTACCGCAACTGGCCGTGTCCCGTATTTCGCCGCAAGTGGCAGTCGGACGACAGCTTCGAGCAGCAGTCCAGGTTTCTGATGCAGAATCACGAATGGCTGCGTCCTGCTCTGGGAAGTCACAACCTGCGCAGCCTGGCCAATGCGCTGGCATGGGCGGAAGAATACAACGTGCCCAAGCGAGCCGTTGAAGTACAGATGCTGTACGGCATGGGCGACGAACAGGCTCAGTTGTTTTCAGAGCGGGGCTACCGGGTCCGCATTTACACGCCGTTCGGAAAACTGATTCCGGGCATGGCGTATCTGGTCCGCCGACTGCTGGAAAACACATCCAACGATTCCTTTCTGCGTCAGAGTTTTACTCAGCACGTTGCTGTCGGAAAGCTGCTTATGAAACCGTCCGATCACGCTATCGACGAACCGCCGATGGAAGACGCTGCCGCCAGCGGGTTCACCAATGAACCGTCTACAGATTTCAGCCTGGAAGAAAACCGCGAGGCGATGGTGCAGGCTCTGGCAGATGTGCGCGCTGCATTCGGTCAGGAATATCCGCTGGTGATTGACGGCAAGTCCAGCGAAAGCCGCAGCACGCTGAGTTCTCGTAACCCTTCGAACACCAGCGAAATCATCGGACGAGTGGCGTCCGCGTCAGCCGACCAGGCCGCCGACGCGATCGACGCGGCTCGGCGAGCATTCCCGCAATGGGCCGCGATGGAAGTCAGCAACCGCGCGGAGTACCTGGAACTGATCGCTGCCGAAATGCGCGAACGGCGTTTCGAGCTGGCCGCGTGGGTTGTGTTCGAAGTCGGCAAACCGTGGGTTGACGCAGACGCGGACGTTGCGGAAGCCATCGACTTCTGCATGTACTATGCCGATCAGATGCGGCGGCTGGATGTTCCGCGGCAGGTCGACCTGAAGGGCGAGGAAAACAGCTATGGTTATCGTCCGCGCGGCGTCGCCGTCGTGATCGCTCCGTGGAATTTCCCGCTGGCGATTCTGACGGGCATGACGACGGCCGCTCTGGTCACCGGCAACACGGTCGTGATGAAACCGGCCGAACAGTCGTCCGTTGTTGCCGCGAAACTCATGGAAGTCGTTCGGAATGCCGGCTTGCCTGACGGAGTCGTCAACTTTCTTCCGGGTATCGGCGAAGATGTCGGCCCGGAACTTGTCGGCAGCCCCGATGTTGACCTGGTCTGCTTTACCGGGTCGCAGGCCGTCGGTCTGGAAATCAATCGCATCGCATCTGAAACCGACGATCGGCAGACCAACGTCCGCCGCGTGATCGCCGAGATGGGCGGCAAGAACGCGATCATTGTCGACGACGATGCCGATCTGGATGAAGCTGTCCTGGGAGTCATCCGCAGCGCGTTTGGATACGCGGGACAGAAGTGTTCCGCGTGCTCGCGAGTGATCGTGCTGCAGGCGGCATATGACCAGTTCGTCGAACGACTCGTCGAAGCGGCTCGCAGCCTGAAGATTGGTTCCGCCGAAGAGCCCGGAACCGATATCGGCCCGGTCATCGACGCCACGGCGCGTGATAGAATTCTCGAAACGATCAGCAAGTGCGACCCGGAATACGACGGAGAGCTGGTTCTGGCGGGTGACGTCGGGACATTAAAGGAGGGTACGTTCGTCGGTCCACATATCTTCAAGAACGTGAATCCGGAATCAAAGCTGGCTCAGGAAGAAATCTTCGGGCCGGTACTGGCCGTCATCAAAGCCAGGAATCTGGACGAAGCCTTCACGATCGCCAACAACACGCGATACGCCCTCACCGGCGGTGTCTACAGCCGCAGTCCGGCGACACTGAAACGTGCTCGCAACGAATTCGAGGTCGGTAACCTGTACCTCAATCGCGACATCACCGGAGCCCTTGTGAACCGGCACCCGTTCGGCGGCTACAAGATGAGCGGCATCGGTACGAAAGCCGGGGGCCCGGACTATCTGCTGCAGTTTCTGATTCCGATCAACGTTACTGAAAACACGATGCGCCGCGGCTTCGCCCCGCCACCGGATGCTGAGGCCTAATGCTTCGTCAACTCCTGGTTTTCGGATTCATCTTTCCCGCGCAGAGTCCTGCCCTCGCGAAGGCGGGGGCGGGAATCCATTACCGCGATCTGGATTCCCGCCTCCGCGGGAATGACGGACAGCTCCAGTTTCAAGCCGTGACACGGCATGGTGGCCAGATCCGGTACGCGGAATGCATGTGTGGTTGTGGTGGAATGCCCTGACTATGATTTGGGCGACTCTTTGGGAGAACTGGAACCATGATTTTCGACCCTCTGTACTTCCTGCTTGTCGGTCCCGTGATGCTGTTTGCCATGTGGGCACAGTGGCGGGGG
>CAZHET010000026.1:4417-25009 GCA_964531585.1 uncultured Planctomycetaceae bacterium
TGCGAAGGCTCAGGCACAGCCAGCGCCGATCAGTGGAGCCGCCGCGGCCCGGATGGTGCTGGATGACAGCGGCCTGAGCAACGTTGACGTGGAGATGACTCAGGGCTTCATGTCCGATCACTACGACCCCCGATCGAAGGTAATTCGGCTAAGTCCCGAGGTTTACCAGAGCCGTTCTCTGGCAGCCGTGGGAATCGCGGCCCACGAAGCGGGTCACGCGATCCAGGACGCGACCAATTACGCGCCGCTGGTCATTCGTAACGCGGCGGTTCCGCTGGCATCGACCGGCGGCGGGATTTCCATGTTTGTGTTCATCGGCGGACTCATGCTCGGAGGGCTCGCGTCCGTGCTGGGCAAATGGCTGCTGATCGCCGGCGTCCTTCTGTTTTCCGTGACCGTGTTCTTTCAACTGATCAACCTGCCGGTCGAATTTGACGCCAGTAACCGCGCGAAACGCGTGCTGGGTAAGCTGCAGGTCGTTCGAGGCGACCAGGCAGCAGTCGTGAACGACGTGCTGGGAGCTGCCGCGATGACGTATGTTGCGGCGACGGTGTCTGCCATTATGACACTGATCTACATGCTGATCCGGTCTGGACTGCTGGGCGGACGCCGCGATTAAGCGCCAGACGGGGTGAGGTGCAGTCCTGCGGGCAGCCCGCTCACAGATGCGACGGCGCGGGCGACACGGCTCAACAAAGCAGTCAGCATAAAGCAGTCAGCCTCGTCTCGCGCCACCTTGGTCCTCGTGCTTTGTCAGACCTTAAACTTCGGGCTGACCGTCATTCCCGCGCAGAGTCCTGCCCTCGCGCAGGCAGGGGCCGGCATTCAGTTTTCGACGCCCTGGATTCCCGCCTGCGCGGGAATGACGAACCCCTCGTCTTCGCTCTGACAGAGCACTCGTCCCACTCCAAAGTCACCTCATCCCACGGTCAACAGGATCCCACGGTCAACAGGGTCAACAGGGCGACGAGAAGGCTCCACACCGGTCGCTTACGAATCCCGGTTGTAGCCCTTGAACAGTTTGCGTTCGATCCGCGGGCTGTACGGCGTCCAGGCGGAATCCTTGTTCATGTCGTCTTCGATGCTGCGAGTGAACTCGTGCAGCTTGGCGTCGAGATTGTCGATGTGGTGCAGCACAATTGCTTCCGGAGTCATGGGAACCCGTGGGCTGCCGAATTCATGTGTGCCGTGGTGGCTGAGAATCATGTGTTTCAGTCGCAGCACGTCTTCATTCCTGAACGGTTCGCCACCCATCTGGGCGCGAGCGAGCAGCAGCTTTTCGTTCAACATCTCAATCGCGATGTTCATGTGGCCAAGCAACTGACCTTCGTCCGTGTATGTCAGCGTCGGTTCCCACGAAAGCTCGCGGATTTTGCCGAGATCGTGCAGCAGAACCCCCAGCAGAAGCAGGTCACGGTTCAACGCCGGGTAGAGCGGGCAAATCCTTTCCACCACTTCGCACATGCTGACGATATGTTCGATCAGTCCGCCCTGATAGGCGTGGTGAGCCTTGACTCCCGCCGGCGCGGAACACAGGTCGTCAACAAGTGCTTCGTCGCTTAGAAAGCAGTCGGCCAGAGTTCTCAGCCTGCGACATGTGAGCGACGCAAACAGTTCCTTCAGTCGTTCCAGCAGCGGTCCGACGTTCATCTGCGGCTGAGCCTGAAAATCTTCAGCGTGGTACTCGCCGTCGCCGGCCCGATCGATGCGGTTGACGATCATCTGCAGGCCGCCCTGATAGACCTGCACCTTGCCTTTGACGTGAACGATGTCGCCGGAAGAGATGTGGTGCAGCCTTTCTTCGGTCACGTTCCACATCAGGCCACTGATGACTCCCGAGCTGTCTCGGAGTGTTGCCAACAGGTACAGATCGGCATTGCGGTTGGCTCGCAGTTGCTTGTCGGCCAGCAGAAATACCTGGTCAACGGAGTCACCGTCACTGAGTTCTTTGACGAAAATGCGAGTCATCGCGGAGCTTTCGGATTGCGGGAAACCGGCGATTTTAGGTGGCGACGGGGCAAGCAACAACCGGTGCGGTGTCGTACGGCAACAGTGCGATCCCGGCGCTGGTTCGTTCAGACCTTATCGTCGGGCAACCCGCCGTCGCAGACCAGGCTGTCTGAAGCGCGTCGCCTGGGAAGCAGCATGGTCTGTGACGATGGCCCAAATCGCTCAGCGTGAAACAACCAGTGCTGAACGACATGCAGTTAAACATCGTCGCGGCTCTGCTAGAATCCGCCGCCCGCGATGGCCTTTGCTGGTCATCGTACCTGCGATGGGATCGGAGTCCCGTCGCACATCAACACAAACTGCCGAAAGAACGACCGTGCGCTGGACTCAGACATTCATACCAACCATGAAAGAAGTGCCTTCGGATGCCGAAGTGCCCAGTCATCAGCTCATGCTGCGAGCCGGCCTGATCCGGCAACTCATGGCCGGAGCCTACACGTTTCTGCCACTCGGATACCGAGTCGTCCGCAAAGTGTCAGAAATCGTGCGTCAGGAAATGGACCGCGCTGGTGCCATCGAACTGTTCATGCCGGCAATTCAGCCGATTGACCTGTTCGAACGCACGGGACGCCGCGAAGCGTTCGGGAATGTGCTGTTCCACTTCGAAGCGAAACGTGGCGACCGCAGGCTGCACTTCGCTCTGGGACCGACGCATGAGGAAGTCGTTACCGATCTTGTGGCTCACGAGGTCAAGACGTACAAGCAGTTGCCGATGACGCTGTACCAGATCCAGACGAAGTTTCGCAACGAAGAGCGTCCGCGGTTCGGAGTCCTTCGCACCAGCGAATTCCTCATGAAAGATGCGTACAGCTTCGGCACGTCACTGGAACAGCTCAACGACGCCTACGACGCGATGTACAAGGCATACTGCCGCATCTTCGAACGCTGCGGGCTGGAATACATCCCCGTTGAAGCGGAAAGCGGTCCCATCGGAGGCGACGCGTCGCACGAATTCATGGCTCCGGCGGACAATGGCGAAGACTTCGTCGTCCGTTGTTCCGGCTGCGGCTACGCGGCCAATCAGGAACGAGCCGACACCGGTCGCAAGTCATCAGTTCCGGCAGCGAAGAGCGGAGTCAGGTCACCTCAAAAAGTCGACACACCGAACGCCGGAACGATTGAGCAGGTCAGCAGCTTCCTGAATGCTGAGCCGACGTCGTTCATCAAGACGCTGATCTACATGGCGGATGACAAACCCGTAGCTGTGCTGATTCGCGGTGACCATGACGCGAACGAAGGCAAGATTCGCCGAGCCATCGGTGCGACCGACGTGCGACTCGCCGACGAAGCCACGATCGAAAAAGTTACGGGAGCACCGGTGGGTTTCGCCGGACCTGTCGGCATCAGGTGCGACGTGCTCGCCGATCACGATATCGCACTGATCAGTTCGGCAATCACCGGAGCCAACGAAAAGGACGCCCACCTGACCGGAGTGATTTCGGGAACTCACTTCGAACTGACCGAAACGTTCGACCTGCGAAATGCCGAGGGCGGTGATCCGTGCCCGAAGTGCGAGGCCACTTTGGAAACCGTCCACGGCATCGAAGTCGGTCACGTGTTCAAGCTCGGTACGAAATACAGCGAATCGCTGGACGCGATGTATCTGGACAAGGACGAAAAGAAGCACCCGATCATCATGGGCTGTTACGGCATCGGTGTGACTCGCGTGGTCGCGGCGATCGTGGAAACCTGCCACGACGAAAACGGCATTGTCTGGCCCGCAGCGGTGGCTCCGTATTCGGTGGAGGTCATTCCGCTGAACGTGAACGAAGAAGAAGTCATGAGGGTCGCAAATCAGGTCTACGATGATCTGACGGAAGCCGGCATCGATGTCCTGATGGATGATCGGGACCAGCGCCCCGGCTTCAAGTTCAAAGACGCCGACCTGATCGGCATCCCGCTACGAGTCGTCATCGGCGGCAAAGGACTCAAGGAAGGCAACGCGGAAATCAAGGGGCGTACTGACGCCGAAGCGGCAAAGATACCGGTTGGTGAGGCCGTGGAGTATGTCGCCAGCCTGTTGAAGTCATCCGGCTTGTAGGCCCGGCTGGATCGAGGACAGACGCGCTGGTCGACATGATTTTGATAAACTGTTGCAGGCAACCTTTGAGTTTCATTATCACGGACCAGTACAACGTGTTTGATTCCATACGGTTTGAGAACTTCAAGTCTTTGCAGCAGGTCAATCTGCCGCTGCAACCGCTGACTGTTTTCGTTGGACCGAACGGTTCCGGCAAGACGAGCGTTCTTGAAGGCATCCATCTTGGATCGCGGCTGCTGCGATCCAAGCCGAATGAAGTATTCAAGGGGCGCTCAGACGTGCGGCGCTTGATAACTCAAGGCGGCTCGACCGCCATGTCTTTGTCGCTTCGGGCAAATTTGGAAACGTTGGAAATCCGGTGTCGATGTCTTAGTGACCCTGATCCCGGCGACGGCAGCCCGAGTCCTGAATTCGAATTCAACGTCGACCACTTCGCCCATCCGACGGAAGGAACCGGCGTTTACAGTTGGGACGAATTCGGAGAAGAAAGGCGCCAGAGGACTCGCGATCGCCTCGGCCAGTCAGCGTTCCTGAGACTCGACCCCGCGAAGCTTGCCGCACCAACGGACAGCTCATCAATGAGGATCCGCAGCGACGGTGAGGGACTCGCTGCCGTCATCGCCGGACTTAAGCTCAACGATCTGCTGGAACCGCTCGTGGCGGACCTGAAGTCAATCGTGCCGTCAGTAAAAGGAGTGCGTCCGATACGCACTACGTTTCAGCGAACGGAAATGGAAATGGTGCGAGTCGGTTCAACGTCCACCGAACTTCGGCGAGAAGTTACCGTGTCGGGTTTCGCTCTGGAATTTGAAACGTCGACGGGAACACGCATTCCCGCCGACCTGATAAGCGAAGGAACTCTGTTGACGCTGGGGCTGCTGACCGTTCTCAAACCGGGCCCCTCGGGACCGACGTCGGTGATCCTGATTGACGACATCGACCGTGCTTTACATCCGCTGGCTCAGAAGTCGCTGATTGACCTAATCCGCAGGATGCAGAAATCGGAACCACGGCTGCAGGTTATCGCAACCAGCCATTCACCGTATCTGATTGACTGCCTCGAACCCGAGGAAGTGGTCCTGACCAGCCTTCATCCCGAGAATGGAACTCGTTGTCTGCGACTCTCCGATCATCCAAGCGCCGACAAATGGCGAAAGTCGATGATGACCGGTGAATTCTGGAGCATGGTTGGCGAAGACTGGGTGCTTGAGCATGTGGCTGCAAGTGAGGCTTCGTGATGCTGTCCATCGCCGTGGTTTGTGAGGCGGATGCTGACTTTCGGACAGCTTCGTGTTTGGCGGACCGCGCGCTGGTTGACGCTGTCGATTGGCTGGAACCGGAACACCTGAAGTCCTGCCGGAGTTGGCAGGGACTCGAGTCGTCGAACTCATTCCTGAAATGGTCCGAACTCAAAACCTTCGCCCGGCAATTCAACATTGCGGTTCATGGACACTTTGGAGGAGAGCCTGCGAAACCCGATGCAAGAGCTGCAAAACGATCACTGCGACTGCTGATTGAGCAATCGTCAGCTCCGCCGGATGCGGTTCTGTTCGTACGAGATCAGGACGACGAACCTGACACCAGAAATGGTCTGGACCAGGCTCGCGCCGAATTCGCGCAGTCGTTTCCAGAGATTCCGGTCGTGATCGGTTTTGCCGTCGTCGAACGCGAATCGTGGGTGTTGTCGGGATTTGTCGCACAGAATGGAACTGAAACGGATTCGCTTGCAAGACTTCGACAGGCACTGGGATTTCATCCGACGCAGAAACCGGAACGGTTGACGGCGTGCAAGGATGACCAGGCGAAGAGGAGTCCAAAACGAGTGCTCAGCGAGTTGACGGGCAATGACCGGCAACGCGAAGATCAATGCGTTTCTGACACGAGTCTCGATCAGTTGTCACACAACGGAACGGGGAACGGTTTGAGTGAGTTTCTCACGGAACTACGTGATCTGCTGGCTCCTCGAATCGGACACACCGGGTAGCCGTGGGACAGTGATGTACCTTTGAATTTGTCTCGAATGAATTAAGGACCATGAAGATCAAAATCACTTACTGCGTGATGTGAAACTACACGCCTCAAGCCGTCGGTCTGGCGGCTGCCATTCGGGACAGCACCGGTGTCGATGCGGAGCTGGTCAAAGGTTCCGGCGGCATTTTTGACGTCGAAGTGGACGGAAATCTCGTCTACAGCAAGCACGAGACCGGCCGGTTTCCGGAACACCGCGAGGTTCTGGAAAGACTCAACGTCTGACGGCGAGTGTCCGCCGCTTCAATATGCACATGTGCCGAGACGTCTTTCCGTTCGGGTACAACGTCTGTTCAGGCAATGAGATCCTGCACGGCAGCCAGAATCCCGTCAGCGTCGATTCCCTGATGGCCCATCTGCTGCCACAGGCCGCCGGAACCTTCGCGGTTCGTGCCGATGTTGTTGTAGCGGCCCTTGAAGCCTCGCTTCAGTAGTTCGGTGCCGAACCGCGAGCCCAGTCCCGTGTTGACGTTAAAGGATTCTGCCACCAGCACCGCAGGTGAGCCGGCAAGCGTCTTCATCATCGCTTCGTCGTACACGTTCAGCGTTGGCTTGCAGATCAGACCAAAGTCGATTCCGCTTTCCTTCAGCCGAATCACCGCATCGAGCGCTCGGTAAGTCGTTTCGCCGAACGTGACAATGTGCCCCGCAGTGCCTTCGCGCAGAACTTCGTCTTTTCCGGGGACGAATGTGTAGTCGTCACCGTAAATGCGTTTGCCGTCGTCATCCAGCAGATCGGGAACACCGGAACGTGTTGAGAAGATGAACCGCAGTCCTTTGTCGTTGAATATGTGCTGCAGACAGGCCTTGAACTGGTGCTGATCGGCCGGGAAGTAAAGCCGTGTCGTGTCGTTACCTTCATCGGGGAGGCCATTGGCCGCGAACATGTTGTTCAGGCCGAAATGGCACGTGTTGTCGGCCATGTCATCGCATCCGGCGTGGCTGAAGTGCGCCAGCACGTTGGCCTGATTCAGTCGTGCCATCGTGATTTCGGACACGACCATTTCCAGGAACGCCGAAAACGTCGCGAACACACCCTGCCTGCCTGACTCGTAACCGAACCCCGCTGCGGCTGAGAAATTGCCGCGTTCCATAATTCCGCCACGGACGAAAACTTCCGGATGAGCGGCTCTCACGTGATTCAGGCCGCAACTGCCTTCCAGGTCGCAGTCAAAGACTCGAACCGTCTCGATGCGTTTCTTTTCCGGAATGCCATCGAGAATTCCGTTCAGAATCTTCCCGAACAGGTCGCGATTCTTGCCAACACTCTTCGCGTCAGAGCCCAGATAGGTTGGGCCTCCAGGGCCTTTGGAGACGTTATCAAGATATTCGACGGCATCGGACCGGCCGCGGGTCGTGAGATAGGTTTTGGCCACTGCGACCTTGATCACGTCGTGTCCATGAACACTGCCTTCGAGGCCCTCGATGCCCGGACACATTTTTCGCTTGTTCAACAGAGCCACAGGACCATCGCTGGTCACCGCGGCGCACATGCGAGCGTACAGGGAGTCGAGATCTTCGCCGTCCCCCGTGTTTACCTGCAGGCCGTGGCCCAGAAGCGTGTCTGCGACGCTGAATCCCGGCAGGTAATCGGACGGATGACCGGCAATGGTCACGTCGTTATCGTCGACCAGCAGCTTGATGTTCAGTTTCTGAGCCACCGCCAAGCGCGCCGCTTCCGCATCATTGCCTTCCATCTGTGAACCATCGGAGCCCAGCATGAACACGACTTTGTTCGGGTGGGCCATTGCCACTCCGTTCACGAAAGGCCACATGTGACCCAGCCGGCCGCTGGAAAACTTCACGCCCGGCGTGAAGCCTCGTTCGGGATGGCCAGGCAGGTGCGACAGGTACTCGCGGTAGTGGTACAGTCGTTCCACATCCATTTCGCCTTCCAGAACCGACATCAGGTACTGAGTCGCCACCCGATGGCCCGCTTCGTCGAAGAAGACCGGCAGCACGTCCGGACTGCCGCCGTTGCGTGCGTGCTGCATGAAGCCGTGCATGATCATGACCTCGGGCACCGTGTCGTATGGTCCGCCCGTATGGCCACCGAGTCCTTTGGCGTCTGCAACTGCCGTGAAAAAAACAATCGCGTCGCGGCACAGTTGAATGTTGCTCTGCAATTGCCGGCGCTGTTCCGCTGTCAGCGCAGGCTGAGCCGGATTCAGGGCGACGACCTTGTATTCGTGCAGCGGGATGGGAAACTGTGTAGCAACGGACATGGAATTCTCCGGCCGACGGGGCACTGAACGCTTCGCCGGGCATCCCCGAAGATTGTCAGCGCGCAGAGTACTGCAGTGAGAGGACAATTTCGGCCGACAGTATGAGGCTCGCGGTGTGAATTGCAACGCAGCCCGCTTCGGTCGCCCGTTTTCAGGAATCAACATTCCGCGGATTTTCATCAGGGAAACTCATGGCCACCGCAAAAGTTACCGTTGTCATCAGCCAGGCCCAGGGACGTAATCCGGTCAAGCGCCGCCTGGAAGAGGACATCGCCACCGCGCTGATGATGGAACCCGGCGTCGATGTGTCGCTGGTGCCCCATTTGTACGACATGTCGCATGACCACACCGGCATGATGTTTCTGCGCTCCGTGCCCGGTAACCTGGTGGTGCTGGGGTGGCTCTACGAGCGGGCTGTGCGCTGGACTCTGGACCGTGCCGAAGTGCGCGGCCACGAAGGACTGACACTGCTGCAGAGCGATGAGGATGACGAAGACGACGACGACGAACAGCCGGAACGAAGCGGGATCGGCAGCGTGAATCTGCCCAACCGCAAGCTGTACTGCATCGACCTGCGTGTCTCCGAATCGGCTGATGAATACGTGCGGGAAGTCCGCAGGATCGTCGAGGAAAACTCGGTTCAGACCGTTGACCTGATGAGCTGGATCGGTGGCTCGCCCAATCAGAATCAACTGCAGCGATATCTTCAGCCGGAACGCATCCTCGAAGCTCGCCGCGCGGCTGACAGCGGGCAGGCGTCAGTTGCCGACAAGGAGGTTCTGCCCGAGGACACCCGACGGCGCTGGTATCCGGTCATCGACTACAGCCGCTGCACCAACTGCATGGAATGCATCGACTTCTGCCTGTTCGGCGTGTACGGCGTCGATCAGCTTGACCGGATTCTGGTCGAGGAGCAGGACAACTGTAAGAAAGGCTGCCCGGCCTGCAGCCGTGTTTGCCCGGAAAACGCCATCATCTTTCCTCACCACAAGACTCCGGCGATAGCGGGTGCAGACGGCGACGTCGGCGGCATCAAGATCGACCTGTCGAAGCTCTTCGGTGGCGATGACGGATTGTCAGCCATCGAAATGGCCGTGAAGGAACGCGACACCGAACTGATTATGGACGGAAGGCAGGCGGTCGGTGATTCTGTCGGCCTGCGAAAACGCGATCGCGATGAAATCGACGATCTGATGGACGAACTGGAAGCACTGGAAATGTGACGCGCAGCAAAAAGCCCGACACGAAGAGTGCCGGGCGTTTCAGATTCGCGTAATCGGACTTCTCAATTATCGCCGGGCAGGGCAAAAGGATCGGTGATGAGCGGCTTTTCGACCATCCCCGATCTGATCAGGCTGACGGGAACATTGCGCCGCACGACACGACCATCTTCCACTACACGAATGCGCTGCAGGTTCTTCTTGAACTTCCGCCTGGTAATGCCAGTCGTTTTTCGTCCGTTGCCGCCGAGATACTTGGCTTTCCCTCGCTGGCATAGCTTGTTGCCGCGGCCTGGTTTCACATCGCCATACAGGTCGAGCAGTTTTGCCCGCTTCAGGCGTTTGTTTTTCTTCAGGGTACTCATTGCACTAACTTCTTCTCTGAAGGCGACTTAAGGCTGTCGCCGTCGCTGAACGGAGGTCACGTGAACATCGCCAGGCACGGCGCGGGGGCAGAAGAATAGCCGGTCAGCGCAGGAAGTTCAATTCAAGAACCGCTGGGAGCATCTGCTCGTTACTCGTGCCGGAGCGCTTCGATCGGGTCCAGCCGGGCGGCCGATCGGGCCGGGTACATCCCGAAGATGACTCCGATGCCCACGGAGATGAAGAATGCCAGGGGCAGGCTGGCCGGCACTGGTTCCGGGTTCATTTCAGCGAACATCCTGCCCAGTTCGTTGCCCGCTTCGCCGCCGTCGAAAATAAAGCGATTGACGATGGCCTGAATCCCCTTGAACGCGGTCGGAGTCGCCAGCCCCAGCAGGATACCAATGATTCCTCCGGTTCCGGACAACACAATGGTTTCGGTCAGGAACTGCACCGTGATGTCGTGCCGCTTGGCTCCCAGCGCCCGGCGAATACCGATCTCACGAGTTCTTTCGGTAACGGTCGCCAGCATGATGTTCATGATGCCGATGCCGCCCACTATCAGGCTGATTGCTGCGATGGAACCCAGCACAACGTTGAAGATGTCGCGGATTTGTTCGGCCTGTTTCAGCAGTTCCAGCGGTACGACGACAGAATAGTCGCGGTCGTCCTTGTGATTTCGTTTCAGGCTTTCACGAATGACATCGGCGGTCTGAACAACTTTTTCCTGCGACTCGACCCGCAAAGTCACCTGGCTGAGTTCCCAGTATTCCGCGCTGAAAGACCCCGTCGTGCGGTCGATGTTCAGGTCTCCCATCCGCACGCGCATCGTGTCGAGCGGAATGTAGATATCGTTGTTGTAGTCCTGCCCGGACATACTGCCGCCGATGGCAGCGCTGGCTTCCCGCGGCAGAGTCACTCCGACAACTGAGTAAAATCGGTCGGCGATGCGTACCGACTGACCGACGGGGTCCTCGTGCTTAAAAAGTTCCTGAGCCGTGCTGGCCGCCAGCACCGCCACGTTGGCTTTGTCTTCCGCATCCTTGTCGCTGATGAAGCGACCCTGGGAAAGCTGCAGGTGATTGATGTCCAGATAGTCGGCCGTGCATCCGACGATGCGACAGTTGATTTCGTACTGACGATGCCTTGCGGTCTTGGGCATTTCCCGGATGGGAATTGCCTGAGTGACCGACGGAATAGTCTCTGCCAGCAGATCATAATCTTTGCGCAGCAGGCCATATCGCAACACGAATCCCCCGGCGTTGTTGGAACCGGTTTCCTTGGGCGGCTTCACACTGCGGACGATGATGTTGGTGGCTCCCAGCTTCAGCACCTGATCCTGTGCCTGCTGACTGGCTCCCTTTCCGATAGCCAGCATGGCAATCACGGAAAACACGCCAAAGACGATCCCCAGCATCGTCAGCCCGGACCGCAGCTTGTGCAGCATCAGGCTTTTCATCGCAAGCTGGATCGTGCGAATCAGGTTCAACATCGACGTGTCAGACTAGAAAGTGGGCGAGTCCAGGAATCCCTGCATTAACCGGGGAAGATACCTTCTCCGGCGACGACTCCGTCCTTCATAAAGATCCGGCGTTTAGCAAGTTCGGCGACCTGAGGTTCGTGGGTCACCATGATGATTGTTCTGCCTTCGGCGTTGAGTTGCAGCAGAATATCCATGATTTCCTTCTCGGTGGCCGAATCCAGATTACCGGTCGGTTCGTCCGCCAGAATAATCTGCGGGTCATTGACCAGAGCCCGGGCAATGGCCACGCGCTGCTGCTGACCGCCGGACAACTGAAACGGCCGGTGATCGAGGCGGTCACCAAGTCCGACCATGCCTGCGAGTTCCTCAATCCGCCGCTTGTCTTTCGCGGACAGCGCCGGATAGCCCGTGCGGTAGTGCAGCGGCACTTCGATGTTTTCGACAACCGTATACTGAGCGATCAGGTTATAGGACTGGAAAATAAACCCGATCAGTTCGTTGCGGATGGAAGACAGCTCGTCATCGGTCATCGTGGAAACACCGCGACCACCGATGATGTATTCGCCGTGAGTCGGCCGGTCCAGTGCTCCCAGAAGATTCAGCAGCGTACTCTTGCCGCTGCCTGAAGAACCCATAATCGCGACGAAGTCTCCTTTCGGAAACTTAATCGAGACTCCATTCAGAGCTTTGACGACGACAGTGCCGAGGTCGTAGTGCTTGCGGATGTCGATAACCTCGGCTGCCAGCTCCGTACTGGCTGCCAATGCAGTATGTTCAAGAGTCGTGGAAATAATGACGCTCCCAACGGAGAAATAGTCTGCAACAATCGCGTAACACGGTGTCCCGGTGATCTGCCCACACCTGTCAGCGACCGCGATTCTGAAATCCGGCTTTCATCTCCTCCAGAGTGATCTTGCCGTCGCTGTCGGCATCCAGCGTGTCGAAGTTGCCCTGCATATCACTTTCGTCTTTGGTGATTACTCCGTCCTTGTTCGCATCAATGCGTTCAAAGATGCTGTCCGGACTAAAGCCACCGCCGCCAGGTCCACCACCACCACCGGGCCCACCACCGCCAACGGGCCCACCGCCGGGTCCGCCCGGTCCGCCGCCGGGGCGCCCACCTGCACCAGGTGCGCCGGGAGTAATTGACGGCTGTCCGGAAAGATCGGGCATTTCTGTGCGAGGACGATTGGTTTCTTTTTCGGTCGACAGACGCTGCGTCAGGTCGTTGATTTCACGCGAGAAATGAGTACGCGGATTCATGATAATCGACTCGCCCTCGGCGACGCCGTCCAGAACCTCCAGATACTCATCATTTGCGTCGCCGATCTTGATCTCGCGTCTTTCAGCGTCGTTGCCGGTGACGACGTAGGTGAAGAACTGATCTGACAAAGCCAGAACTGCCTGCACGGGAGCCTGCAGAACATCCTCCTTGCGGTCATCAACGATAATGGTGACTTCCGCCGTCATGCCGGGCTTCAACTGCCGAACGAGTTCCGGACCGTCGGTGATCTCCACTTCGGCCGCGTATTCTTTAAGATCCGTGTTCGGCCAGGACCCTGCCATCGGCACCGACGACACGGTCTTCAGGTGTCCATGGAACAGAATCGAAGGCAGAGCATCGATTTGAATTTCGACCGGTAAACCCGTCTTGATACGACTGATTCGCGACTCGTGAATCCGCGCATTGATCTTCATGTTGTCCAGATCGGGGAGATTGATGATCGCCTGACGTTCGCGAACGCTGGCACCTTCCTCAATCACCACCGGCTCACTGCGTCGACTTTCCTGAGTGGCGTAGACGACCTCACCAGCCTGGGGAGCGACAAGCCGCGACGCCTTAATCTGACGAATGAGGCGATCCAGCTTCTCTTCTTCAACGGCGAGCGTCAGCGTGGCCGCTTCGAAGTCGGCGTTCATTTGAGCCATCGCCGCTTCGCCTTCGAGTCTGACCCGTTCAGTTTCACGGCGAGTGTCTTCCTCAAGCTGCATCAACTCGGCGACCGTTCGTTCGCGGGTGTACTCCTTCAGAACATCCAGCTCCCCCTGCTTGACGTCCCTGAGAATCTGTTTCTGCTGCAGGGCAATGCGTTTTGATTCGACTTCGTTGACGTTCTTGTAGCCGCGTCGCGCCTGATCCCGTACGTTTTCGAGATCCTCGCGAGCCATCGCCACCTGTTCTTCCAACTGCTTGATATCGCCCAGAATGGTGTTCAGACTCTGGTTGTACTCGCCGTTGTCGGCGGTGTACTTCTTTAGATCCAGTTCAGCGAGTTTTTCGGCGAGCTTGGCTGCCGCCAGCAGGCTGCTGTTGGTGGAATCCTGAATCTCACGAGCCTTGTCGGCTTTCTCCAAAGCGGCGCGGGCCGTTGTCACGGCAATTTGCTGCTGGCGTTCTTCTGTGACGAGTGTCGAAGAATCCAGTTCGCACAGCACATCGCCAGCCAGATAGTCACCTTTGCGGACCTGTCCCCGGTCAGCAACCAGCAGTTCTGTGAATTCACCGATCACGACGGTGTAAGTTTTCTCTTTGCCTTCTTCGGAACGCAGCAGCAGCGTTTTTTCTGATTCGGACTGCGTGTCAGTGAACTCGACGACGCCGTCGAAATCTGCGACGACCGGTGCTCGCACGCGACTGCCTTCCGGCACCAGCGAGATGATCGTGGTTGACCCTTCGACGCTGTTCGTCAGTGTGGCATTCCGCAGGCTGTCAACTGTGCCGTTTTCGGTGATGGTAATCCGAAACGGGCCTTTCTCCGCCCTGTGGACGATGTACTTCGAATTCACTTCCGACTTGCCACCACCGAAGAACGCGAAGATGGTCGACCGGATGGCCGGCACAGCGAACGCAGTAATCACTGCGACGCCGACAATCGCTGCCAGGACTTTGAACGCGGACTGACCGGAACGGCGGGGCGTAATCGGAGCGGAGCTACGCATCAGCGGCTTCCTCGGGAGGTTGCGGGGCGAGAATGGGCAAATCGTCGGCGGGAATTTCGGGCACGGACGAACCATCATCAGAGGGCAAAACACCGTCGAGGGCCGGAGGAGTCTGCAAATCCGCAGAATTCTCCAGATCAGTCGAGGCTCCCTGATAATACGGATCGTTCCAGACGCCGCGGGGATCAATCTCCATAATACCCATATCCCGGAAGATGTTAAGGCGGTTCTGCTCATAACCGATCCAGTCGGAAACCAGAGCGTTCTGGGCACCCAGGATGGACTGCAAAGCGGTCAGCAGGTTGAAGGCACCACCACCGCCACCACCGCCACCACCACCACCACCACCGCCACCGCCGCCTGCACCACCGCCACCGCCCTGTGCGCCCTGAGCGGCTCCCGACGCCTGTGCGGTTAGTGACGCGTTGTCATACTGCCGTGCCGCGTTGCGGACTGTCAGGCGGTCGGTCCGCAACTGCACGCGTGAGACTTCCATGGCTCGATAGGCACTGCGAATATCGTTCTTCACCGAATCTTCCAGCGCCATGTACGTTCTGCGGGCTCGTTGATAACTGATCAGCGTCGCACTGTAGGTGTTCCGCTCGTTGATCTGGTCGATTGGAGCAGTCCACTGGATTCCTGCTCGGAGGCTGGACCGATCGCCGCGGAAGTCGAACGGCCGCTTGCTGATCAGCGGATTCTGTGTGCTGGCGTTGAACACGACGTTCAGGTCGGATTCAAGAGCATTTGCGGCAATTTCAATGGCCCGACGCGAATCCATAACGGCAGCCCGTGCGTTCATCAGGTCGTGACGATTTTCCAGCCCGAGCCGCACGGCTTCATCCATTGCCGTTTCGGGATCGGCCGGCTCAGTTTCGCCAGGCAGGATGAACTGATTCAGAGCGATCACTTCGACTCGCAGGTTCGCCTGAATGACCTGCAGCCCCGTCGCGACATTCAACAACTCTTCACGAAGTGCCAGGACAGCATCGCGGGCCTCGGCGGCAAGCTGGGCGAGCGTCCTCTGTTCCGGCGGTTGTTCCGTGCCGAAGTGAGGCAGCGCGTCCCAGCGGGCCGGAAGCTCCTGCTTTGAGATCAAGCCGTCTCCATTGGTGTCAAACTGCTGCATAAATTCCTGTTCGCTGACCGGTTCCAGCACGCTCCCCAGCAGATCCAACTGATCGGATGCGAGTTCGAAATAACGGGCGTTCAGTTGGTACAGCCGCAGGTCTTCGCCGACGTACTGGACCAGCGCGTCGCGTTCCTCGGGCGAGGAAAACGTCCGGCGGCCGGAACCCGTGACCGACCAGTCGGACTCCGTTGCAGTCAACAGCTCACGCACGGGAAGGAAATCAGCGGCCACCAGTTCAATACCCTGCTCGTGCAACTGATCCCGCAGATGCTGAAGGCGACGAACGTAGTCTCGCAGCAGTCCGTAGTCAGGTGGAGTCGCTTCGACCCTGATCTCATCATCCTGCGGAGGAATCAGATTTGTGCCGAATTCGCGTGCCAGGGCGCGCAGGCCCTCCTGAGTGTCGAGCAATCCGTCATCGATCAGTGCGAACTGCGAGAGTGCCTCCTGATCCAGAGTCAGGTCGATATTCGGCGGCAGCCCCAACGTGATTTTGAAGTTGTCCAGAGAATCGTTGAGCACTCGGTATTGGCGAGCTACGGCGTTCTGCTGTCCGTTTCTCCGGTCAATGAGCTGTGACAGATTCAGGCTGACCACCTGAGCACGTTTGCCACCAATGATCTGCTGAATGGCGGCATTGAAGGCGGGATCGTCGGTCAGCGATTCCAGTGCGACCACATCTTCATCTGTCAGCCGACCGGTCCACTTCAGGAATCCGTCGCCGTACGTCAGGTGATCCGCCAGTGATTCCGGGATTTCAAACCCCTCGGGCAGGGCGTCGAGCGCATCTGACACGACGCTGGGCACACGATTGTCAATCGCCGCCTGCGCATCGATCTGCTCTTCAATCTGACGGATGTTGTTCTGGTTATTGCGAATAATCTGTTCCTGCTGCAGCAGGTTCAGATAGCTGTTGGTGACCTGCGTGAACAGCACCTGCCGGAATCGAGCCAGGTTGCGAGCTTCGTACAGGACGTTTCGTTCGGCCTGCGTCAGAGCTTCCAGGACGACTTTGCGTCCGGCCTGAAACAGCAAGGGCTGAATCATGGAAAAGCTCAGTTCCGACGCTGTGTCCGTGCCGCCGCTGCCGAACAGCCAGACCGTGCTGTTCGCCAGTTCCACGGCAAGCTGCGCACCGCTGGGAAGCAACTGACTGATGCCGATCGAGCTGGCCAGTGTCCCCGAACTCGGCGCGGCACTCAGATCGGAAAGCCCCGTGAAGCCGACACCCGGCTCACGCCCCGCGCTGTCCAGATAGCGAACTCCGAACTGGAATCGTTCGAATGTCAGATCAAGAGCAGCGAGGTACAGGTTTTCGATTTGAGTCTGGTAGTCGCGGCTGTGAATCGTGGCCAGCTCAAGAGTGTCCTGCAGCGTCGCGTCTTCGATGACGACCTTTTCGTGGGCAATCTGCGGCTGCCCCGATGGAACCGAAATCCCGAAGGGTTCCAGCCACTGCGGGTTCTCGACACTCAGCGCAGTGCCGAACTTATGCCAGTTTTTGTAACCGCGTTTGCCGTCCATGCAGTGCATGAATTCGTGGGCTGCCGGGTCGTCCGGCGGCAGCGGCTCGCAATCCGGGTCATACGGATCGAAGAAGCGACTGCGAGGATCCGGCGTCAGGTCGATTCTGGGAACCTGCCAGTGCGGGTTGTTCAGCTTCTGAGCCGCCGCGCGATACGTATCGCGCTGAGCCTGCTGACGCCAGAATCGCCGCGAACACCCCGCGAAGTTCCCGGTCAGCAGCGCAGCCACCAATAGGCAAATGACCGGGCGGGACAACTGATTGTGCCGTCGAAGAAGTGACATCCGTGTCTCCGGCGAGCCCGCCGTTGCAGCGGCTTCGCAGCGAATCCCGTCCCTGGGAACCGCCGCGAAACCGACCAACCTGCCGTTTTTACCGACAGAGCCGGTCAGCGGGATCGTGTGAATGGAAGGAACAGTCTCGATTTCGACGCCCGCACAGCCGCTTCTCGAAGCGGAACGGCACGTCGCGACCGCTTTCGATTGGCCGAATCATTCGTTACCTGCCAACCATCATCACACTGAGAACCCGCAGAACCGCGCCGCGCGTCACAATGCGTACCTTCCCATTCAGGCTCACAAGGCCGATCGGGCGTCAGGTTGACGGAAACAGACCCATCTTGCTCCGCAGCCGACGCTTCCGGTAAAACCTGCCGCAGAATGAGTTCGCCAACAGCGCCGGACGGCTGCGACGCCGTCCCTCAGGAGTCTCTGCGGCATGGACGCCTTCAGAATCCGCATCCCCACAATTCTGCCTGCAATCGCCAGCCGCATTCTGTCCGGAGCATTGCTGGCCGTCGTACTCGGGCAGGTGCTGACGATCTGGATCACGACCTGCGGAACTTCACCAGCCTCTGTGCTGGCTGCCTGCACCGCTGCGTCCGTCAGCGGCCTGTTGTGGCTGTTGCTTCGCTCACGTCTGCCGACGACGCTTTCCCTGCCCGCGACTGCGATCCTGACCGGAAGCGTGTGTGCATTTTCATTCTCCGCACCGCGACTGACGGAACTCCTGCTGTCACAACTCTCGTCGCTCACGTTTTCAGCGGGTGAATTCGCGGGATTCACTGCTTTTCTGCTGTCGGCTGTCGGCTGTTGCTCGCTTGTGCTGCTGACCGCGACGCTGGTCGATGCGCCGAACGACGACCGGCCGCAATTCTGGTTTCTGGCTGGCATGGCATGCGGCTTTGTGTCCCTCCTGCTGCACGCGTCCCGCACGTTCCCCTTGTCCACAACCGTCGCCCTGCTGGCACTGGCGGGATTCGGAGTACGAATCGCCGTCACCCCGCGCAGCACAACCTCACGCCGTGCGGATGGCCATCCACTGGAAGCTCGCCGCGTCGTCGGGGCAATCGCATCGGGAATCGTGCTCGTGGCCGTGGTCCGGCTCGTCGCGGTGCTCGTACCGCAACACGCGAACCTGTTGATCATTGCAGCAGCAGAACTCTGCCTGCTGGCGGCGGTGTCGCGACTTCCGCTCATTCGGCGGTTCCTGCCGACGTCCACGCGCGGCTGGCTGAGCGTAATCGGTGTCAGCAGCCTGCCGCTGCTGTTCAACTGGCTGATGGATCTCAACCTGCGGCTGACGGCATCGACGGATTCCGTTGGTTTACTGCTGGCCGCGCGAGCCGCTCAGGTGGCCATTCCCTGCTGGCTGGCGATCGCGGCCGGCTCAAGTCCCGGTGATGCAGGGTCGCTGTCACGATTTCGAGTACCGGGAATCCTCGCGGGCTGCGCTGCAGCGTTGCTGCTGGCTCATGCCGGACTTCCCGCGAAAGCGTTGCTTGCACTCGGGCTGATTGTGATCGTCCTGCTGCGAACAACCGACCTGCGAATCACAGCGCCGACCTTCAAGCTTCGCGTTGCGCTGCTGCTGCTGCCGGTCGGTGCGGCTGCGTCGGTCGTGGCGGCAGTGGCTATGCCGCTCGATTCAGCCGCCCCGGCCCGCCTGCTGTTTCGCGGCCAGACATTTCAGGCGCTGCGAGCGGGCATGGATCGCAATCTGATTCCCGTCGCCGATTCAGCCCGGCTGCACGAACACACCGAATCCGCCACTGTCGTGCAGACCACGTGGCGTCTTTCCGGTGATCTGATCGAACTGCGCCGCAACGGAATCGCCTGCGGACTCGTCAGCACGAACACCTTCACGACTCCACAGCCTGTCGCCGATGTCGCGGCTGCGGTTCTGGGACTGACGATTCATCCGGCCCCCGGAAATGTGCTGATCCTTGGCGACGAATCCGGTCTGCACCTCCGCACGTGCTGCTACTTTCCGCTGGCCACAATCACGGCGGTTCGCGAATCTGCCGCGACCACATCATTCGCCGAACGCTTCGCGTGGACAGCACTGCATACACAACCTGCAGACGACGACCGCGTATTCATCGAACATGTGCCCGCTTCTCTGGCGATCCGGCAGCGTGACGGGCGACGTTTTGATGTTGTGCTCGCAGCAACGGCAGGCCCGTTTTCCACAAATGCTCAGTCGCAGTTGACAGAAGAATTCTATCGCGCTGCCGCGGCACGACTGACGCCGGACGGTGTGCTCAGCCAGAGATTCCGGCAGCACGATCTGGGCGCCGAACCGCTGGTCGTTGCGATTTCAACGCTGTCCGCCGTGTTCAACAAAGTCGCCGCGGTGCAGGTCGTTCCTGGTGAGATCGTGCTGCTGGCGACGAATTCAGAAACGCCACTGCTCGACGAGGGCTTTCTGGCTCGTCTGCAGAAAGAGCATGTTCGCCGCGAACTTGGCCGCAGCGGCTGGGACTGGGCTCAACTGGCCGGGCTGCCCGTCATCGACGCGCAGGATCCGATCGGTCTGTTTGATCACGAACCACTGCGAGAACCCGCCACGGGCAGCAACGGGCGGTTCGTATTCGGTCTGCCTCTGGACGCCGAACGCTGGGGAAACAAAGCCGCGGAACTGCGGGACATGTTCGCTCCGCATCAGATGCGCATCGCGGAAGCCACACCGTTCGGACCAGCACACGATGAGTTCCGCAGACGGATCAGCGCCGTGGCTCAACAGTCCGAAATCCTGGCGAACTTTCCGGATCAGCCGTGGCCGTACCGCACGTCGCTGAAAATGGAAATGCAGCGCAATCCGCGGCCGCCAGTCGAAACGGTGCGCGACGGCGAAATTCTTCGCTCACCGCACCCACTGGACGAGCTGCGAAAGGACTACTTCGTCGCGCTCGGCAATGCTCTGAAAACAGCAGGTGGTGAGGCTTCAACGAAGCCGAAATCCGTCGAGGCGCTCAACGACGTCAGGCGGTTCACTCTGCAGTATGAGCCGCTGGTGTCACATTTTGCTCATCATGAACTGGTGCGACTGCACGAAATGACCGATCACCCGGCCCCCGCCGACGAACTGCAGCACCGGCTGCACACGGTCTATTTCCATGAACCCGGCGACTATTCTGTTCGACACATCGCTGCGGCGATCGACCATCTGCTGGAACTGCCCGATCCTGCGCCGTCTGCCGCCGATCGCTTCGACCACCTGAACGCACTGCTGCAGGAACTGGTCGAACGCTGGCAGGCAAGGACTCAGTACGAACCGAAATCCTCCGCGGTTGTTCAGAACGATATCAGCGACTGCGTGCGAGCCGCGAATCGCGCTCTGGACG
>CAZHET010000027.1:0-6892 GCA_964531585.1 uncultured Planctomycetaceae bacterium
CCTCGGTCAGTGGAAGCCCGCAGACTTGCAGCAGGGCGGTCTGCACCGTCAGGTCGTGTTCATACGAAAAGTCGCTGGCCTTTTCACCGCGGATGATTCGCGCCATGTCCGCGGCGTCGTCGACGTACCGGGTGTATTTCGGAAAACTGACGTCCTGATAGCCGGCCTTGTAGTTGCCTCGCGGCTGCGACAGAGCGACGCGCGCCGAAGGATCGTCCAGCGGCTGAATGTGGAACGTGCCTTCCGTGCCGCAGACAACGAAGTGTCTCCGTGCGAAGCCCTGGACTTCCACCGCGCTGGATTTCACCGAGGCGATGGCTTTCGGGTAACTCAGCACCGCCAGCATGTTGTCAACGAGACCGTCGTCCGCCGATGAAACATGCTGGTTGAAAGAAGTGACTTCCGTCGGCTTGCCGAGTACTCCGACGACCAGGTCAAGGATGTGGCAGCCGAGTTCGAACATGATGCCGCCAGGGTACTCGGCAAGTTCGCCCCGACTTTCGGAGCCAACGACTTTGCTCATCACGGTATGTACTTCGAACACTTCTCCCAGCCAGCCGTGTCTGAGGAATTCCCGCAGCAGGACGATCGCCGGGTTGTACCGGTACATATATCCCATCTGAACCAGCAGGTTCTGCTGTTCGGCCCTCGCGAGTATTCGCCGGAACTGCGGAAGAGATTCCCCGGCCGGTTTGTCGAGATGAATGTGTTTTCCTGCGGCGACACAGACTTCGGCCACATCAAGTGAATCCTTCACTCGCGTTTCGACCAGAACCGCCTGCACTCCGGGAGTATTCAGCAGTTGTTCCTGAGTCAGCCACGGCAGGTCACGAAACGCGGCCTGAGTCTCCGCTCTGTGACGCAGCTGTTCATCGGGTTCGACGATTCCGACCACTTCGTAGTCCGGTGAGTCGCGATAGACAGACAGCTTGGATGCGTGAGCGTGCCCGACACCGATCTGCCCGATGCGAATCGGCGTTTTCGCGGCTTCGGCGGCGAAGACACCAGCCCTGGTCAAAGCGATGCCGACGGCGGTCGCGCCGGCAGATTTCAGAAACGTCCGCCGATTCCTGGTGTCCAATTGTTGGTCTCCATTTTTGCGCCGCTGCTGAACGACCGGCGTCAACACCTGTTAAGATAGAGTTGCCACATCGTAATCTCAGTTCCCGCAGCCGGCGAGGAACTGCATCCTAAAGAATGCCGGGAGACACGTCATGCCCAGTCCGTTTCCGGGAATGGACCCGTTTATTGAATCGCAGGGGTTCTGGCCTGATTTCCACGCGAAGTGCATTAACTACCTGCAGGAAACTTTGGCCGATCTGTTGCCGGAAATCTACGACGCACGCATCGACGAACGTGTCAACTTTGTCCGCGTGCAGGACGATTCAATCCGGCGCATTCGTCCCGACGTCAGCATTTCTCAGTCGGAAGTCCGTGATACCGGAGCGGCCACGTCCGGCGGCGTCGCGACGCTGGAACCGGTGACACTGCAGGAGACGATCGAGGAAGAAGTCCGCGAGGCATACATTGAGATCATCAGGCGCGAAGACCGTTCTCTGGTCACGATTCTGGAAGTGCTGTCGCCTGCGAATAAGAACGAACCGGGGCGCGGACAATACCTGACCAGGCGGCTGTCGATTCTTCAGCAGCCGGTGCATCTGGTGGAACTTGATCTGCTGCGGGGAGGCCAGCGGCACAATTTCGCTCGCCCGCTTCCGCCTGGAGACTACTACGCTTATGTGTCGCGCGTTGAAAAGCGGATGGGCTGCGACGTGTATGCCTGGCCGCTGGAACAGCGGCTGCCGACGATTCCCGTTCCGCTCGC
This sequence comes from uncultured Planctomycetaceae bacterium, assembly GCA_964531585.1. Lineage (GTDB taxonomy): Bacteria > Planctomycetota > Planctomycetia > Planctomycetales > Planctomycetaceae > JAWKUA01. The sequence goes on from CAZHET010000027.1 coordinate 1,826, forward strand.
GAAACCAGACCCTGATGTGCCGCTGGATCTGCAGGCCGTGTTCTCGCTGACGTACGATCGCGGTCGCTATCAGCGTGCAATCGACTACGGGCAGCCGCTCACACCGACGCTCGACGAGCAGTCACGCCAATGGGCGGAGTCGCTACTGCACAGCGGCTGAGCACTGCATTTCTCACTTTCACTCGTTCCAGGGCTCTGCCCCGGAACGCACTGCACGGAGGCTCTGCCTCCCGTCACTCAGCAAAAGCCGCGATGCATTGCAGCGAAGCGAAACGAAGGCGGAGCCTTCCTGGCAGCCAGTTCCAGGGCAGTGCCATGGCGCGAGTGCACTTACCCAGACGCTTCAGCCGCGCTGATCCACAATCGCGTGGGCCACTCCCTCAATGGAGTTGTCTGCCAGCGTCACCTTTCCCGCGTTCGCGCCGATGCGGATGCCGGTGCGCTGCATCGGAGCGCGGTTGTCGAGGATCTCGTTGCCTGTGATCGTGAGATCCTTCGTCTGCCCCGTTACGTCAATCGCTACTCCGGCGTCGCCTCCGCTGTTCACAATCCGGTTGTTTTCAATCACGTTGCGGTTGGCCCAGAAGTCCTGCCCCCGCGCATCATCCCGAAACAGAATGCCGATCTGCCCGCTGTTCGAAATCACATTGTTCCGCATCACGTTGTCCGTGTCGTTGTGGCCGATCGATGTGCCGTACAGACGATTGCCGTCCAGCGTGTTGCCTTCGGCCAGCCCGTATTTCACTCCCCAGCACCAGAACAAACCCTGGTTGTTGCGTTCCATGCGGTTGTTACGGATCAGCGGACGCTGCGAACCGGAACCGGGATGGATTCCCAGATCGGCGTTGTCGTGACTGTGGCAGTCTTCCACAACGACGTCGTGGCAGATCTGAAAACTGATGCCGTCGCCGTTGTAATTGAGAGCTGTCACGTTGCGCATCGTGTAGCGATTACAGTCCTGCAGAAAGATGCAGCCGCCATAGTTGCCGTTAAAGTTTTCATTGTTGGACAGGTTGCCGTCGAGCGTGATGTTTTCGATCAGGACACCTTCCGTGTGTTCGCTGGTCAGCAGCGGAAACAGGGAGGAACACGTTGGCTTGCCGGACATCCACAGGTTCTCGCGCAGGCCGTCGTTCAGTTTGAAACGCCTTCCCGACTGCGCGACCAGCGTGCGCTTGATGACCGTGCTGCCGCCGTTGTCCGGATTGGTCGATCGCAGCACAATCCCGTCGCCGACCCGGAAATTCTTCGCGTCACGAAGAGTGATTTCCTGATCGTACCAGTCGGAATCGGCCGCCAGTTCGACGGTGTCTGAGGCGATCTTCGTGATGACGGACTCTGCTCCGCTGCCGATCAGTCGAATCCTCGAAGGCAGCACGACGGCGCTGCGCAACGTGTAGGTTCCGGGCAGAATCCGAACCGTGCCGCCGCCAAACCGGGCGACGTAATCGACGGCGGCCTGCAGGACTTTGTCGTCGCGGCCGACGAGATCCCCTGTCTTTTCGCCAACGGTGATGGTCAGCCGTTCGTCCCAGTTCGGTTCGAAGCGATCGTCACCATCGGTTGCGCGAGGATTCGTCACCGGCGGCCGGTCATCGGCGAACAAGCGGGGCGAGCCAGCGGACGCTGCGACAAGGGCGGTGCAGTTCGCGAGAAAGCGACGGCGGCTTGAGTGATGAGTGTTCATGGCGGGATGCTTCAAAATGCGATGGCTGCACTGGCACGGACAATTCTGCGGTCTTCAAAGGCCTTCGAGTAATCGCGGTTCTTCCGTAGCCGTGTCAACGACGACAATGGCACAGTGTTCGTCGTCTTCAAGCAACGGGTCGAGATTCGTGAAACTTAGTTGAACGATCCATTCATCCTTTTCTCCGGTGCGTGAATGCACCACGCGCTCAATTTCGAAATCAGTCATGCCGTGGCTGTGGCCGAAGTCCTCTGCAATCCGGCAGATATGCGAAATCACGGTTGTTGTTGACAAGGCTAGTCTCCTTCGACAAGTGGACGGGTGCCAAAGAGGATGCGGAAATACGCGATGTGTTGACGGGCGTGTTCCTGTTCCTCAGCCGTAAGTCTCCGCCAGCGTTTGCCGGACCGCAGTGCCTTATAGACGAATTCCTCACGTGCCAGCCTGCTCAGTTTTCCATATCCGGGTTTGTCGGATCGCCAGTGTTCATAGTGCTTCAGTTCGTGCGCCAATTGGTACCTGGTTGGGTTCGGACGCAGCAGAATTCCGGCACTCCCATCCTTGAATCTTACAAACTGAGCCACATCTCCGGTTCTGTCCAGAATACTCTGTGCCCACTCATTGTTGATGATCGACACGCGATGCCGACTCAGGCGTCCGGACAATCGACGAAGAACTGCTTCAGGCACAACGTCGCCGTTCTTCCATCCTTTCATGATTTCAGCGGCACCCGTAAATGACTCTGCGAGTTTCGTATCGATCTATGCCAGGATAGCAGTCACGACATTGCCATACACATCTGTTAGACGGAAATCACGTCCGTGGTAAGGATGCGTGAGTCGTTCGTGGTCCAGGCCCAGCAGATGCAGCAGCGTCGCGTGCAGGTCATGCAGGTGGACGCGACCGGAGACCGGACGATACCCAAGGTCGTCCGTGTCGCCGTACACGAAGCCCGGTTTGACTCCTCCGCCCGCAAGTAGTGTGCAGAAGCTTTCCTGCTGGTGTTCGCGACCATGAACACCGATCGGCGACGTTCCGGACAGGTCCTGACTCCAGTACGTTCGCCCGAACTCGCCGGAAATCAGCACCAGCGTTTCGTCCAGCAGCCCGCGCTGTTTCAGGTCGTGCAGCAGGCCGGCGATGGGTTTGTCGGCTCCGGCGCACGAACCCGGCAGTGCGCCGCGAATGTTGCCGTGATGATCCCAGCCGCCCATTGTCACCTGCACAAAACGAACTCCGGCTTCGCTGAGCCGCCGAGCCATCAGGCAGGCCTTTCCGTTGCGGTCGGTGGGTCCGTCACCGATGCCGTACATCTGCTGTGTCGCCGACGTTTCGCCGGACAGATCAACCAGCTCCGGCGTCTCCGCCTGCATCCGAAACGCCAGTTCGAACGATTCGATAATGCCTTCCATCTGGCGGTCCGTTTCGACTCGCTTCAGCAAACGCTGGTTCATGCTCTGCAGGAAATCCAGGCGACGTCGCTGAGTGGCTTCATCGGTACTTGTGTCGCGCAGGTTGGTGATGGGAAGATCTGTATCGCTGCCGGGAACTCGCAGCGGCGTGCCCTGATGAATGGCTGGCAGAAAGGACGAGCCATAAGTGCGAACGTCTCCGGGAGGATGAATCGTCATAAAGCTGGGCAGGTTTTCGTTTTCGGTTCCCAGACCGTAGCTGATCCACGCCCCCATTGACGGCCGCGCTTCGGCGATATGACCGGTGTGAAACTGCAGTGCTGCCGGAGCGTGCGCTTTGTTGTCGGCCACCATCGCTCGCAGCAGGCAGAGTTCATCTGCAACGCCCGAAAGGTGGGGCAACAGGTCGGACATCATCATTCCCGACTGCCCGCGCGGCCGGATCGGCGCCACAGGAGCCATTGGCAGAAACTGAGCGACTCCGACGCGAATCTGCCCGTCGCCTTCCACGGGCGAATCGATGGCCGTGTTGTGGCGTTTGGTGATTTCTTCTTTCGGAGCGAACAGGTCTCCCTGCGACGGGCCGCCTTCGAGAAACACAAAGATCATGCGTTTTGCTCGGCCTGCTGAATGCGGCGGATGAACGGCAAGCGGGTTCGCTGCATTTGCAACACCGGCCATCATGCCGTTCAGTGCGAGGCCACCAAAGCCGCACGCGGCAGTATGAAGGACGTGTCGTCGTTGAAGTGGATGCGTCATTGTCACAACCTCACTAGGAATTTGTTGTAGGCGAAGAGTGGTGGGCAGAGTTCGGACAAGGAGTCGTCGCCGGCAGAGTCAAGGAAGGTGGCGGATTCTGTCTTCGGGGGATTCTATCCTACCTGCTCCCTGCAGTTCATCTTCGATTTCTTCAACCGTCGGCAGGCTGCCACGCAGGTCTTCGGGCAGTGACTGGACCAGTTGCGTCCGCCACTGAGCCACACCGATCGGTTTACTGATATCGCGCAACGCATACTCGGCAATCACGCGGTCGTGCGTCTTGCACAGCACCATGCCGATGGTCGGCTGGTCGTCGGCGTGGCGCATCTGCGCATCGACGGCGGACAGATAGAAATTCAGCTTCCCGGCATCTTCCGGAGTGAACTTGTTCATCTTCAAATCGATCACCACGAAGCACCGCAGATGCAGGTGATAAAACAGCAGATCGAGATAGAAATCGTCGTCGCCGACGGTCAAATGAACCTGTTGTCCGACGAAAGCGAATCCGGCCCCAAGTTCCAGCAGAAACTTCCGCACGTGATCGACCAGCCCGGCTTCCAGTTCCCGCTCACGGGCCTCGCTACTGATTGTCAGGAAGTCGAAGACATAGGGATCTTTGAGGGTTTGTTGAGCAAGGTCTGACTGCGGCGCGGGCAGCGTGGCCGCGAAGTTCGTCACGGCCGTGCCCTGCCGAGCGAAGAGATCTGTCTCAATCTGCACCGTCAGCACCGCCCGGCTCCAGCCGTGTTCCGCTGCCTTCTGGGCGTACCAGATCCGTCGGGCCGTCTCCTTGACTTTGAAGAGGAGTACCAGATTGTGACCCCAGGGAAGATTGACGACACACTCCGGCGGTCGGAATTCCATTTCTGTCACAGCCTGTGACACAACCCGGTCAGATAAATCTGTCACAGGCTGTGACAGATCTTCCGTCTTCGGTGAATATGCCAGGAAGAAGCTTCGCATTCGCCAGACATTGAGCGGTGAGAATCCACGAATTCCGGGAAATGTATGCTGGATGTCAGCCGCAAGCCGTTCCACGACACTTTTCCCCCAGCCCTCAGCCTCCTGCCGTTCCACGATCAGTCGGCCGATGTCCCAGTAAAGCTGAATCAATTCGCGGTTCACCCTTACGGCCGCTTTGAGCTGCGCCGATCGGACACGGGTCTTGAGATCGTTGAGCAACTCGGCATAGCCGTCGGGCAGCAGCCC
>CAZHET010000027.1:6902-23695 GCA_964531585.1 uncultured Planctomycetaceae bacterium
TCACGCGTTTTCGTCGCCGGTGCCTTCCTGTTTGATTTCTTACGAACCACAACCCCGTCCTTTCATCCCCGGGCGCGAACCACGCGACGCGTCGTCCGGTCAGAGTCTCATCAGAAACTCGTTGGACGCCAGAAGGGCTCGACAGAGTTCCGGCAGGGCATCGTCGTCGTTTGCTTCACCGAGGAACGTCGCCGCTTCGTGCTGTTCCGCATCGGTGATCGGTCGATTGAGAACCGTCAGCCAGAGCAGCGACAGGCGATCGTCCGGGCTGTCTGCCTGTTGCTGTATCATATCACTCACTGCCGCCGCCTGTTGTTTCACGACATCGCTGTTCATCAGAAACAGTGCCTGAGTCGGGACGGCGGTGATCGAGCGTCGACCGCTGAACTGCGACGGCTGCGGAAAGTCGAACACGTTGCGCAGTTCGCCGGGTCCCGGTTGAGCAATCGAACGCAGGATCGGCAGGTAAACAGTGCGCTGATACTCCTGATCGGGTCGCCACCTGTTCAGTCGGAAATGGGGCGGATTGACGTCGGCCGGATTGAGGCCACCCACGTTCTCCACGAACTCCAGCGGCATCGCGGAACCACCGTTTGACGAAATCAACCGGCCGCTGACCAGCAGCATCGCATCGCGAATCGCTTCGGCGTCGAGACGAAATCGATTCATCCGCCACAGCCGCCGATTGTCCGGATCAACGGCGTACGCGCGTTCGCTGTGAGTGCTGCCCAGAGCGTACGTGTGGCTGAGGACAAGTTCCCGAATGAGCTGTTTCTGCGACCAGCCGTTCTCGACGAACCGCGCGGCCAGATGATCGAGCAGTTCCGGGTGCGATGGTGTTTCTCCCGGCCGGCCGAAGTAGTCCACCGTGCGGACAATTCCTTCGCCGAAGAGTTTCTGCCACACGCGATTGACCGCGACGCGCGCTGTCAGCGGGTTGTCCGGAGACGTGATCCATTCGGCCAGTGCTCGACGTCCGCTGGTTCCGTCGGCGATGTCCGGTCGGTCTTCGGAAATGACCTGCAGGAAACCTCGCGGAACTGCGTCGCCGAGTGCTCTCGGGTTGCCGCGAATCGTCAGTCGCATGTCGCGGGGTTGCTCAACATCGCGAACGCCGTGAGCCTTCGGAACGCCGGGAGCGAAGAATTCCGCGTGCTGAATCTGCGCATCCAGCTTTGCAATTCGGCCGGCCGCTTCGCTGCGTTCTTTGGAAAGCGGGTCTCGTTCTTCCTGCGCGAGCGTCTCCGCGTTGAGCTGTTGATCGAGTTCGGTCGTCCGGTCGACGAGTTGTTGACGTTCGTGCCGCATTGCCGCAATGCGTTCCGAGTGGGTTTGTTCCTGTCGCGTCCGTTCCGCCTGCTGAGCGTCCGTTTCGGGCAGGTCGACCACATTGACGTCGCTCCAAACTCCACGATCGGTTTTGAAAACCGTTGATGTGCCGTGAAAGAACCCGGCCATCGCGTAGTAGTCGGTCTGCGGAATCGGGTCGAACTTGTGATCGTGGCAGCGGGCACAGTCGATCGTCATCCCGAGCATTGCTTTGCTGACTTTGTTGAGCTGCTGATCGACGATGTCCACCAGCAGTTTCGCTTTGTCGGATTCGACAATCTCGATATCGCCGAGCACCAGAAACCCAGTCGCCACCATCGCGGCGGCGCGGTCTTCGGCGGATTCGTACTCGATCAGATCGCCGGCAATCTGTTCGCTCAGGAAGCGATCGAACGGCGTGTCGTTGTTGAAGGAATCGATCACGTAGTCGCGATACTTCCAGGCGTACTGTGCGAAGACGTTGTTGGACGTTCCGATCTGATCCGCGTAGCCGACGAGATCCAGCCAGTGCCGCGCCCACCGTTCGCCAAACGCTCGGGAATTCAGCAGGCGGTCGACGACCGTTTCCTTCGCGCGGGGTGATTCGTCGGCGATGAAGGCGTGAATGTCGCCGACGGTTGGCGGCAGGCCGGTGAGGTCGAAGGTCACTCGCCTCAGCCACGTGTACCGATCGGCATCATCGACGGGTTGCAGGTCGGCGACTTCGAGATTCGCCAGTACGAACCGGTCGACGTCGTTGAGCGGCCAGCGGGTGTTGTTCGGTGCGGGAACGGTCTGGTGCTGAACGGGCTGAAACGCCCAGTGCTGACGTCCGGCGTCGATGTCGATTCCTCCGGCGGGATTCGCGGTCGGGTGAATCCGCGGATCATGCGCATCATCGGCAATCCAGCGTTCGAGGCGTTCGACGAGTTCGTCCGGCAGACGTCCGGACGGAGGCATTTCGAGACCTTCGTAGCGGATGGCGCTGATCAGCAGGCTGTCGTTCGGCTTACCGGGCACGATCGCCGCGCCGGAATTTCCGCCGATTTCCCAGCCGCTGCGAGAATCCAGGACAAGCCCGCCCTGAGTCTTCTTCGCATCGTGGCTGTGACATTCGAAGCAGTGCTGTTTCAGGATCGGCAGAATGTCGCGGTTGAATGCGGCGTCTCGTGTGGCGGATTCTGTCGTTGCGACCTCGTCGCATTGCGCCTGATGCAAAGCCGGCGGACCAGAGGCGGCAACCAGAAATGCCGCAATGAGATTGAACCGCCGGAAACCGCAAACACGTTGAACGTTCATCTGTACTTTCCATCTCCGAGGCCGGGCAGACACACTGCAGGTTAATCCGTAGTTCTGCTCAAAGAAATCTCAAGGCCGCTGAATTCGTTGTGATGACCGTTGAATCTTCCGGCCATTTCGGCGCTAATACGGTTGCATCAACGCTCTCGGCCTGTGGTCTTTCCGACCGCCCCTGCCATGCCGAATCCCTCCCAGGACGGATGATGTTATGAATTCCACAGCCTCGCTTCTGTGGCGACTTGTGCTGGCCGCGGTATTGGGCCATGCAACTTCGTTCGCTGATGATCCGCTGCACGTCCTTGTTGACCAGCGGCTGGTTCCGGTTTCCGGCGTCGATGCTCCGCAATGCTCGGATGCCGCATTTCTGCGACGTGTGTCGCTCGATTTGATTGGAATGCCGCCCGGTCCGGACGAAGCTCGGGCATTTATCCAGGATGCGTCGCCTGACAAGCGTGAACGGCTGATCGACCGACTGCTGACTTCGGTGCATTATCCTCGCCACATGGCATCAACACTGGACCTGATGCTGATGGAACGGCGCGCGAACACGCACGTCTCTGGCGACGAATGGCAGGCGTGGCTGGTGAAGTCCGTTCGAGACAACAAGCCGTGGAACCTCCTCGCGCGGGAACTGTTGTCGTCCGATGGTGAAGACCCGGCGACTCGACCGGCCGCGAGGTTCATGCTCGATCGAGCGGCGGAATCGCATCTGCTCACGCGCGATATCGGACGAATCTTTTTCGGGCGAGATCTGCAGTGTGCTCAGTGCCACGACCATCCGATCGTCGACGACTATCTGCAGGCGGACTACCACGGCCTGCTGGCGTTCGTTGCTTCGAGTTCTCTGTTGACGCTGAAAGAAGGCGACAAAGAAAAGACCGTGCTGGCGGAAAAGGCCGGCACGGATGTGTCGTTCGAGTCGGTGTTCGTGGGAATTCCGCATCGCACGGGAGCACGCATGCCGGACGGTGTCGCGATTGACGAACCGTTTTTTCTTCCGGGTGAGGAATATCAGACAGCTCCGTCAGACAACGTGAAGTCCGTCCCCAATTTCAGTCGTCGCACCAAACTGGCCGAACAGGCGACCGACGGCTCCAACATCGCCTTCAATGAAAACATCGCGAACCGTCTTTGGGCGCACATGTTCGGGCGCGGGCTGGTGCATCCGCTCGATCTGCATCATGCCGATAATCCGGCGACGGACCCGGAGCTGCTGCGACTGCTGGCGGAACAGTTCGTGGCCATGAACTTCGACATCCGGGCCTTCCTGAAGGAACTCGCGCTGACGAAAGCGTACCAGCGCGGATTCGATGTTCCGTCTGATCCGCTGGCTGTCGCGTCGGACGCCGCTGAACTCGCTGCTTCGCTGTCACAACAACTGCCGACAATCGAGGAACGGGCGAAGCTGTCCGCTCGCGAGTACTCGGACCTGACAGATGCCTGGTACGCGGCGGAAGCAACCGCGTTGCCGGTTGCGAAGGAAGTCGACGCGGCGCGAAGTCAGTACGCGGAAGCCCGCAAGAAGCTGGACGAAGCGACGGCGGCGCTCGCCGCGGCAAACGCCGGTCTGTCAGCAAAACAGTCCGCCGCGACGGCGCTGCAGCAGGCCGTAACCGCCCTGGAACAGGCGGTCCAGGCGATTCCCGGAGACGCAGAAATCACGGACGCCGTTCAGAAGCTGACGGCAAAGCTGCAACAAACGACGGCCGAGATTCCCGGACTCACGAAGTCCGTCGAAGACCTCACCGCCGCGCTGCCCGCGCCGACGGAAGCGTTGAACAACGCAAAGCCGCCGCTGGACGCGGCCGTGGCGAAGCTGGCTCCGCTGAATTCCGCCGTGAAGGAAGCCGAGCAGCAGATGCTGATCACTCGCCGACGCGCGGCGGTCGACGCGGGAGCCGTCAAGTCACTGCAGCAGCGCTTGGAAACCGCAAACCTGCTAGCTCAGCTTCCCGCCACCCAACAAGCGATCGCCGTCGCTCGTCAATCAGTGACAGAACGTGAAAGCGAAGTCGCCGCGGCGCAACAACAACTTTCGGAATACACGGCTGTCGTTTCTCAGGCCGAAGCGAACGCCGGCGCGCTGGCGGAACAACTTGCGGCAGCACAGGCCGCTGTCGCCGCGGCTCGGTCAGTGCATGATCAGCGCGTGGTCGAAGCGAATTCTATTGCCGCCGCTTTTGCATCGGCCGATGCCGCACGGCAGAAGATTCCGGGTGACGCCGTCCTGATTGAAGTCAGCACGAAGCTTCAGGAACGAACCGCCGTCGCTCAATCGCTCACTGCCGAAACCCAGAAGACTGTCGACGCGGCGCTCGCCGTGCAGCAGGCCGCCGCGGATGCTCTTGCCGCCGCCCGGAACGAACTCTCCGCTGTCCGCGCCGAACGCGATGTTCGGCAGCAAACCGTGGAAGCGGCCAACGCGGCACTCGTCGCCGCACGAACCGATGTCGCCGGGCGGCAGGCGGAATTCGACACGGCACTCGGTTCGCTCACGGACCGCTGGACGAAAGACTTTACGGTCTCGTCGCTGAAGCCGCTGACGCCGGAACAGTTGTGCTGGACAATCTTCAAAGTCACAGGAGTCTACGACGCGTATTGGGCCGCCGAAGTGGCCGAACTGGACAAGACCAGTCCGCTGACCGACGAACAGAAGCAGGATCCCGCCGCACTGGCCGCTCGCGACATCGAACTGGAACAACGGACGTTCGACAAACTAAAGGGCAATGTCGGCACGTTCGTCGCCTACTACGGAGCCGCCGCCGGACAGCCTCAGACGGATTTCTTCGCGACCGCCGATCAGGCTCTGTTCGCCGCCAACGGCGGATCAATCAACAGTTGGGTCAGTCCCGGCAACACGGCGACGAATCGAGTGGTGCAGCAGACTGATCCGAAACTTGCCGCGGAAGCACTGTACCTCAGTGTGCTCACGCGAATTCCGACCGAAGAAGAAGCCACCGAAGTTGTCAGCTATCTGACAGCTCGCGAAAGTGATCGCCCGGTGGCTTCACAGGAACTTGTCTGGGCACTGGTCAACAGCGCCGAATTTCGTTTCAACCACTAGCCACCAACCATTAACCACCAACCAGGAACCTTCACATGCGGGTCAACTACGCTTGCCAGTCTTCGGAACATCATCTCGCGCGACGGCAGTTTCTGGGAACCTGTGCTGCCGGAGCTACCGCTATCGCCGGCGGGCTCGGCGTCTTTTCAAACCCGGCGATTGCCGACCAGTTGCGTTCGGACCAGAAGCGCATTGTTGTGTTCAACATGCACGGCGGACTCAGTCAGTTGGAAAGCTGGGATCCGAAGCCTGGCACCGACACGGGCGGGCCGTTTCGAGCCATCCCGACGTCGGTTCCCGGAATTCACATCTGCGAATTGCTGCCTCAGACCGCAAGGCAGATGCAGCATCTGTGCCTGGTTCGCGGCGTCAACACCAGCGAAGACGACCACGGCAAGGGAACTTATATGATGCTGACCGGACGCCGTCAGACTCCGGCGGCCGACTATCCGCAGATCGGTGCGGTCGCGGCGAAAGCGCTGACTCCGGCTGACAGTTCGCTTCCCGGACACATTCTGATTACTCCCGGCGGCAGCGGCGGGCGAGGCAACGACGCGGCGTACCTGGGGCCGAAGTATTCCAGCGTCTCACTGGGCAACGGCAACCCGCCGCAGAACAGCAGTCGGCCGGACAACATCACGGAAAACTCCGACGCCGCGCGACAGGATTTCCGTCGCAAAATCAATGAACGATTTCTCAATCGCCGGCGCACTGCCGTGACGGAAGCATTCACGAATTCGTATGAACAGGCCGAGCAGTTGATGAAGCAGCGCGATGTGTTCGACGTTACGAAGGAACCGGAAAAGGACAACGACCGCTACGGAAAGCACGACTTCGGTCGGCATTGTCTGCTGGCTCGCCGGCTGCTGGAACAGGGCATCACGTTCGTCCAGCTTTCGCATTCCAATTACGACACGCATAACGAGAACTTCAATTTCCACATCGAACAGCTTGGCGAGTTCGATCAGTCGTTTTCGTGTTTCGTCGCGGACCTGGCGGATCGCGGAATGCTGGACAGCACGCTGATCGTCGTGCTGTCGGAATTCGGCCGCACGCCGAACATCAATCAGTACTACGGCCGAGATCACTGGTCGAAGGCGTGGTCGGTGTGTCTGGCCGGTTGTCGCTCGCCTCGCGGAGCCGTCTACGGAACAACAAACGCCAACGGAACGGCTGTCGAGGACGGGGAAGTTAACCACGGGCAGTTGTTCCATACGTACCTGCAGTCGGCCGGAGTGAATTCGAACGGTTCGTTCGATATTGACGGTCGTGACACGCCGATCGCCGATCCGTCTGAAGCGGCGGTGACGGAACTATTGACATGACTTCGGCCCAACGGGCCAGCCATTTGTGCAGCCTGGGGCACCGCCCCAGGAAACGATTGAAGTCAGAACCACAGTCCCAACGGGATGGCCGTTCGATGTTTCATTCGTGGATGGTGCGTGTCCGGTTCAATCATCTCGAACTGCCGGCCCGTTGGGTCTGAAATCACAGGGCAAACACTATGGACATCCCAACCGGCTTTGATCCCGCACAGGCACATGTCGTTTCGGAATGGCCGCACGACCGGCCGTTAAACGCCTGCCGCTTCGATCCGCTGGGACGCTTCGTGTTCTGTGGTTCGGAAGATGCCGTCGTCGAACGGTTCCAACTGACCGATGGAGCAAAGACGGTTCTGTCCGGCGGTCACGAAACGTGGGTACGCGCCGTCGCGTGTTCGAAGGATGGAACTCAGGTTGTCACCGGCGGCTGCGATGGCCGGCTGTCGTGGTGGGAAACCACCGGCGACGCTCCGGCGCTGATTCGGTCGGTCGAAGCACACTCCGGCTGGATTCGTTCGCTCGACATCAGTCCCGACGGCACGCTTCTGGCCAGCGGCGGCAACGACAACAAGGTGCGTCTCTGGAACATCGCCGACGGAACGCCTGTGCGCGACTTCATCGGCCACGAACGTCATGTCTATTCCGTGGCCTTTCATCCCAACGGCCAGTTCCTGCTCAGCGGTGACCTGATCGGAAGTCTTCGCCAGTGGGACATATCATCGGGCAGCGAAGTGCGCGCGTTCGACGCGAAGGTGCTGCATTCGTACAACGGTGGCCAGCGAGTCGACTTCGGCGGCATTCGAGCCATCGCGGTCAGTCCCGACGGCAAGTGGCTGGCTGCGGGAGGTCTGCACAAGGCATCGAATCCACTGGGAGCGATTCACGAACCGATCGTCGCATTGTTCAACTGGGAAACTGCGGCCCTGGAAAAGCAGCAGATCGCCGAAGGGATCGCTCAGGGAGTGATCTGGCGGCTGAAGTGGGTGGCGGATGGTTCCCTGATGGGGCTCAGCGGCGGCGGCAACGGCGGTTTCCTGATCTTCTGGAAACCAGACGCCGAAAAGGATCACTTCCGTTTTCAGCTTCCGAATCTTGCGCGCGACATGGACGTTCATCCGGATGGACTGCAGGTCGCGACGGCTCACTACGACCGCCACGTCAGGATCACGAAGCTGGCGGCAAAGACGGCGTAGGGCGATTGCGTGATCCGCGCGCTGGCTGCCGAGCTGTGTGATATCAGTCGGCCGCTTTGGCGAGTGCCATCGTGCGTCACCTTGCCGTCCCGAGGTCCACGAACACGATGTGTGACGGATTGCCGACGGGGACATATTCGCCGGTGAACTTCAGGCCGCCGGTGTCGCGGTCTGCATGGAAGATCGTGACGTGGTCGGCTCGCTGGTTACCGCAGTACAAGAACCGGCCCGTCGGGTCGAAGCTGAAACTGCGCGGGTAGTTGCCTCGTGTCCACACATCGTCGACGAAAGTCAGTTCTCCGGTTTCCCCAACCGAAAAGATACCGATGCTGTCATGCAAACGGTTGCCGGCGTACACGAACTTTCCGTTGGACGAAACCAGGATCTCGCTGCAGAAATTGCTGCCTGCATAGCCGGGGGGCAGGCTCGAAACCGTCTGCCGCGAACTCAGCCGGCCCGTTTCACCATCGTAGTCGAAAAGGACAACAGTCGAGCCTTCTTCCTGAATCGAATACAGCCAGCGGCCGTTGGGATGAAAATGAAAATGCCGGGGGCCGTCTCCCGGGGGCAGGGCAATCGCAGGCGGATCATTGGGAATCAGTTTTCCGTTCCTGTCGTCGAACTTCCAGATGAGGATCTGGTCGGTTCCCAGATCTACGTGCAGCACGAAGCGGCCGGACGGATCGGCCTGAATCATATGTGCGTGCGTGCGATCGTGTCCGCTGAACGCAAAGCTGCCGGGCGGCGCATTCGTTGCTGTCGTCGGACCGATTTCGCCGTCGTCGTTCTTCACGTCTGAGGGTTCGCCAAGCCGGCCGTCGGCGAGAATGGGCAGCACCGCGACGGAGCCGCCGAAGTAATTGGCCACCAGCAGGAATTTTTCGGACGGGTGAATGCTGACATAGGTCGGGCCCGCTCCGCCGGAACGCACAGAGTTGAGCACTTCCAGTTTTCCGTTCGTCTGGTCGATGGCGAATGCGCTGACCGAGCCTTCATTGTTGTCGCCGACGTGATCTGTCTCATTCGCCGAATACAGACGGTTGCCTGCAGCATTGACAGCAAGACAGCTTGGGCTGCTGCCGGATTCGTAGATCCCTGTCGGAGTCATGGCTCCTGTCTTACGGTCGACCTGGAAGATGTGAATTCCGCGTCCGTTGCCCGGAGGCAGATCGACCTGAGTCGGCAGCATGTCTTTCAGAGGAGCGCTGAAGGTGCCGACATAGCCGATGAGTGGCCGCGGCTCGTCCGCCTGCGCCAGGAGAGTTCCGCTCGCCACCGCCAGCGTGACGGCGACAATTACCGCTGTCCCCTGGGACAAGCGCCGGGAAGGTCGGATGCATGTCATTGCTGGAGCCGTTCTTTGAGAGATAGAGTTTCTGGTGTACGAATCTGGCCGAGGCCATCGCGAGCAACCTGGCAAACAACAAACAGCCCGGCACACGATAACGGATGCGGCGGCAGAATCCCGGCATGGTCCGACCGCCGAACAGGGCGGCCGTGCGACCGGCGTTTGTCATACGATGGCGATTCCGGGTGGTTCGTCAACGCTCAGCGATCAGAGAGCGGCATCCGGCGGATGGACGAGGCACGCCGCTTCGGTCTGTTCCGATGCGAACCGGAGGGAGTCTGGCGACAGGAGGTTCGCTCACGTCCGGTGCCGGCCTCGGCGAAAGTCCGTCGAACGAATGCTGACTGGAGCGTGTCGGCGACACGGGCCGCAGCTTCACTTCCACGAGGTGCTGACATAGCATCTGACAAGCGCAGGTATCGAACGCGACCAGTAACAGGCAGGGCACTCAACGGCCAGTCACCGGTTTCTCTGGTGGCGGTCCTGGCAGGCGACCGATCGTCACATTCAGGATGAACAATCGGGCATCGTGCGCATCGCCGGGAATTCGCCGTTCCGTGCAGGCGGGCTGACCGGTAAAAGTGCCGGGGATTCCGACGCATTCGGTTTACCGCTGTGATTTTCGCACAGGCCAGTGAACAATGGCCGCTTGCGGGCGTCAAATCGGCATTCTCTTGTGACCGTTGTGCCGTGGTGGCAGCCAGGATCCCCGTTCTGCAGTAGATCCGGAAACACTATGACCAGCCGATTCCGAACAATGGCGCGTGAAGCGATCGCCGGCCTCTTGCAGGTACACTGCCGGCGTGAACCGAAGCGTTTTTCGGAAGTTGCGCGGTGCGGTTGGCTGCTGTTGCGGACGGTGTGCCTGCTGGTCGCGCTGCAGCTGAACGCGAGGGGGCAGGTGCCGCCGGACGGTGCTGACGATCCTCAGCAACGCCAGATCGTTCAGTTGATTGAGGCGGCCGAGCGGCTGATGGCCGACGGTGACTGGCTGCAGGCGTCGGACGCATTTGACGCGGCGTGGGCAGAGGTCTATCGCGGCGAAGACACACTTCTGAGCCTGAATGCCGGCCCGACACTTCAGCTTCAGCCAGGAGAACATGAGGTTCTGGCGGGGGTCCGTGTGCGGCTGGAATCGGTTTGGCAGACGGCTCCCGATCCGTTCCGGCGGCAGTATGCCAATCAGTATGAAGCCATCGCAGAGGCGCGCCTGGGTGAAGTGCTGGCAGCGGGGCAACCGGATGCCCTGCAGGAAACGGTGACGCGTTATCAGTTTACGGCGGCGGGTCGCCGGGCGGCCCGTGCATTGATCGATCTGCATGCCAGTCGCGCGGAATTTCTGGAAGCGGCCCTGCAGTCGGGGCGTGTGTTGCGCCTTTCCCGGGACTCAGAAATCCGTGCCGCTCAACAGCGCGAACTGATTTCGTACTGGTGGCGTGCCGGCCTGGAAGAAGAAGCGGTTGATGCGTTGCGTGAATTGCTGCGAGCCGAAGAATCTCCGACTTTGCAGTTTGGAGAGCGGCAGATTCCGCGACCGGCCGATGAGACGGATCTCGTTGCCTGGATTTCCCGCAGTCTGAACCTGGCCCGCGTGGACGCTCGGCCTGAATGGCAGCAGCCGCTGGGCAATTACCGTCGCACGCAACTGCACTCGACGGGCCCCGCGGAGTTGAGTTCTGCCTGGTCGGCATCGACGTACTTGTGCGAAATGAATGAAGACCTGCAGCCTCTGCTGCAGGCCGTGTCGGAGCAGTTGCAACAGATCGCGATGCGGGAACTGTCGGACGGCGATTCGATCGCATCGACTGCTGTTCCCGTAGCCGTTGGCGATGTGATCGTCTACCGCGCCGCAGGGAATATCCACGCCCGAGACCGCAGATCGGGAGAACTGCTCTGGGAATCCGGGATGGTTGACCGCGAGTTGACGGGTCTGACAAATCGGCTGCGTACCGCCGGACCTGCGTCCGACGCGGATCATCAGCGTCGAGCGATGCTGTTGGCTCCGCAGTTATTCAATCACTGGCAACGGGCGAACGTTGGCGGACAACTGACGACCGACGGTCGTTTGGTCTTTGCTGTCGAAGAAGTCACCTCCGCGACGCTTCAGATTGATCCGGACAGCCGGCCGGCACCGCGGAACACGCAGTCGGTGAACTATCTGCGAGCCTATGAAGTGGAGACCGGAAGGTTGCGCGGCCAGGCTGGAGGCACATTGAACGGTGCGAGCGGCTGGCCGGTGAATCCTCTGGCCGGGATGTACTTTCTCGGGGCTCCGCTGGTGATGGGCGATCGCATTTACATCCTGTCGGAAAGCGACCAGGGAATTTTCCTGCTGCAGCTTCGCGCGAAGCTTCGCTCCGGGACAGGGCAGGGCACGCCGTCGGGTGAGCTGGATCTTCGGCCCGTGCATTCCCAACTGCTGTCGATCCCGCAGTTCGGTCTGGAAACTCATCCGGTCCGCAAATACAGCGGCATCATTCCGTCCTTCGCACAGGGCCTGCTGATCTGCAGTACCTGCGATGAACGCGTGATCGCGATTTCTACGGAAGATCATTCGATCCGCTGGGTGTATCGGTATGTGTCCAACGTCGGACTTCCGGAGCTGGGTGGCGGGTTTCCGGTGATTGGCAACGCAATCAACCCCCGGGGATCCATCGTCGCCGACCAGGATTCACGCTGGCAGGACGCGCTGCCGCGGATCGCGGGCAACCGAATTCTGGTGACGCCGCGCGATTCGGATCGACTGATTTGTCTGGACCTGCAGTCGGGGCAGGAACTGTGGACTCGCCCGCGCGGTTCGATGAGATCCCTTGCTGCAGTTTCCGGTGACACGGTTGTCCTGGCCGGTTTGCACAGTGTTGCGGGGCTGCGTCTGACTGATGGCACAAGTCTCTGGCGCACAGAACTCGACAGGGCCACGATCTGCGGACAGGCCGCAACGAATGGCCACATTGTGCAGCTTCCGACGTCCGCTCCGGCGATTGAATCATTCGACATCCGCGACGGACGCCACCTGCTGAGTCAGTCGCTGAGCCGCGGCGGGTTTCCGGGAAATCTTCTGGCGCTCGACGGCGAGTTGTATTCGCAGTCTCTGCGCGAAGTGCATCGGCTGACGCAGCCGCAGGAGACGGAATCGACACCGGTGCTGGCGGCTGGCCAGCAACTGCTCCGCGGTCGCGTCGCTGATGCGGCAGACAGCCTGTGGAATACGCTGCAGGACACGCAGTCTGCTTTGCCGGAGAACCAGCGCGAGTCTGCGCGGCAGCTTCTGATCGACACCTTGCTGGAGTCGCTGCGACTGGACTACGCCGGGTCCGTCGATCAATTGCCGCGAGTGCATCAGCTGATCGCGGAAAGTTCGCCGCCAAAGCAGCAGATCGCTTCACTCGTGCAGACCATGCTCGGTATGACCCCGGCTGACGCTGCGATTCTGCCGGCTCAGTGGCACCGGATCGACCGCACGCGGCGGCAACTGGACTGGCTGCAGGACGCTGCGGCGCAGGGACTGCTGCAACGGTCAGATCTGCCACCTGACGAACTCGCCCCACACATTCTTCGGCACCTGGACGACGCGTTCACCAGCCGCGATCGTGACATCAGCACAGGCACCGTTGTGTGCCGGGCTGATCGCCGCGCGGCGAGCGCGATCCGGCGCGTCATCAGAGAACACAACACGACGGATCCGTCGGACGAACGGCACCAGCAAATCGTTGATGTCCTGGCAGAGCCACTGCAGAAGCGCGTGACGACTGCCGCGACTTCCGCCGACGCGATGTGGTGGTGTCAGATCTGCCGCCAGTCCGGGCTGGTGTCCGCGATCGCACCGCTGGCGATCGACGACGCGCTGAACCTGCCGCCCGAATATGCCGCGCAGGTGACGGCTCAGCTTCTGGTGACCGACATTGAGTCAGCCGGTCGCTCGCGCGCCGAGCAGTCGCTGGCCGCGCTGCTGGATCTCTGGCTGAAGCACGGTGCGGCGGATTCCGCCCAAACGCTGCTCGACCGCAGCGGTGCGGACGCGTATGTGCAGCGCGAACCACTGACAGGTGCTGAGACTCCGGAGATTCTGCGCAGGATGACGCTCTACGGAAATTCCGTCCTGGAAGATGTCGTGTCAGACTGGCTGCAGAGGCATCCGGAAGGGACAACGGCGGTGCCGCGACCGTGGGACGGCGCGCCGATCGTCACTCCGTCACCCGCGCGAACAGCCGTGGCGGAGCGAGATCCGCGGATTGGAGCAGTCGGCCGCAACGTTCCACTGTACGGATCGGCCGGGGCGTTTCCGGGCTGGTGCTTTGTTCAGCCGGTGGCGGAAAATTCCCTGCACGCGCTGGATTCGTTTGGAAAGCTGCGCTGGAAGTTCGACCCTGGAACGCTGTTCAACGACCGAACCGGTCGTTATGCGAGACTGTACAACAACGTCGCCGACCGGTACGTGCTGGCTTGCGGGCACCTGCTGGCGGTTAAGATTCAGCACATGCTCTTCATGCTCGACTGCTCCACCGCCACGCCGGACGCTCAGCCGCGCGTGCTTTGGGAAATGAACCTGTCGACGTCGCTGGATGAACTGACTCCGCCGCAGGAATTTGTTCCTGCGTGGCAGCGAACTGACCAGTACGACATTCAGCCGGCCGGTCTGTTCCCGGTTGGCCCGCTGACACTGAATGGGTTGCCGCTGTACAGCGGTCGCAGGCTGCAGGTTGTCGAACCACTGACGGGGCACAGACTTTGGTCCGTCGACGGCCTGCCCGGTGACTGTTCGCTGACGGGCAACGAACGTGAACTTTGCCTGATTTCCGAACAGTCCGGACAAGTCGAAGTACGCGATATGCTTGACGGCCGCGTTGCCCGGCAGGTTCCCATTCCGGAGTGGTGGACTGACGCCAACGAAAACTCAAATTCGTCGGTTGCCGACTTCGAAATCGAGCCCGGCAGCGACACATTCTGGCGGATCTCCGTGTCCGGAGGACGATGTCTGCTGTTCCGCCTGACGTCGGAATATGCCAGCCTGGAATTGTTCAGCCTTGCGGACAATACGACCGTCTGGCAGACGCGGCTTCCGGCCGACAGTGTCTTTTCCAATCCCGCAAATGGTCTGGTGGCGGTATTGTCCGACGGCAACCGGCTGCGTCTGTTCGATTGTGAGTCCGGCAGTGCTGCGGCTGATCTGGAAGTTCCCGCAGCTCGAGCCTGTCGTGCTTTGTATCTGCGTGCGGGGCACGGGCGACTGTTGGTGCTGACGGAGAGCGTCGATGATCCATCGCAGGAATGGAACCCGGTTGCGGATGCCAAACCTGTTCACGGTTGGATTTATGCCCTGAACGAGCTGGATCGGACGCTGCTGTGGACAAATTCCACAGATCACGAATTCATCCGCTTGCTGAACCCCGAACTGCCCGCGTTTCCTCCGGCCCTTCCCGTGCTGTGTCTGCTGAAACGCCCTTATGACAAGCGCCCCGACGGCACTGACGCAGCGACCGCACATTATTCTGCACGTGTGCTTGACGTGCGCAGCGGCGGGGAGCTGTTCGCCGAGGAGGATCTCGGTCGCACGCTGAACTTCCACTCCTTGCGAATGGACGAAGCGGCTCGACAAATTTTCATGGGCTTCGAACTGCGGACGGTCACCTTTGATTATTCCGAACCTGCTGACGGCAAGCCGGTCGATTCCAGGTAAACCGACGACGAACCGCTGTCTGCGCCGTGGGAAGTGCCGGACCACGACCACCGCAGTCTGGCTAACATCCTCGCAGGCCAGTATGATTGCCGCCAAACCGACACCTTTCTTCCGACTTTTAAGTGCCCGTCGCGCGCGGCGAGCTGCTGAGAAACCGTTTCCATGACCAGCCCGGCCGATAAACACAAATCGCACGAACCCGCAGACGAGTCCGGCGAGATTGCCGAAAAACTGTTCGGTATCGATGTCACCAAACCGGATGCGGTGGGCGACGAGCTGCTGTTTGACGACTACGGCGACGGCGGTTCCTCCGTCGACAGTTTGCTGGGACTGACGCCGGCGGCCGACGACTCCGGATCTCGTGGCCGCGACGTCGCTGCTGCCGCGGACGACGACGACATCGACTTCGATCGTGAAGAAATTGAGCAGCCGGAGTACACCGCGAAGGCCTACGCCGACGAAATTGACGACGATCTGATCCTCTTCTCCGAAGACGACGAAGAAGACGAACCGGTGAAGGCACCTGCAGCCTCGCCGCCTTCACGCCGGTCGGAAAAAACTGCATCCCCTGCCCGCGAAGAATTGAAGCCGGCCGCCAGCTCCGCCACCTTCCCAACAGCGGACCTGGACGATGAGGATGGCGGCGACGATGACGGTGAAGACGAAGACATCGACATTGTCTTCGATTTCGACGATGACGACGAGCTGGACGAACTGGACGACGTCGATGATGGGGATAAGGCACCTGCCGCAAGGCCCGCACCCGTCAGGAAGGGATCTCCCGCTCGCAGGAACGCCCCGCAGGAGGCCCCTGCAAGGAAGGCCGCAGCGTCGGAAGATGAAGCCTATTGGGACGAGCTGGATCAGTGGGTCTGGGACGACGAGGCACCGGCGGATAAGTCCGCGTCCAGTCAGAACAGACCGGTGGTTGCAGAATTCGATGAGGACGAGGATGAGGAAGATGACGACGAGATCATGGAAGCAATCGCCGTCGAAATTGACGACGAAGCGGACGACGATGACGATGACGGTGACGATGCCGTTCAGGGCAACGACGATGCCGACGATGCACCACCCCGCAAACGCGGTCGGCGAGGACGTCGTGGCCGCGGACGTCGACGCGGGCGAAGCGAAACCGTTGCCGAACAGTCCGCCGAGCCGACGCGTGCAGATGGTGCCATCGATGACGACGACGATGATTTAGAAGAAGACGTCCTGTCGGATATTCTGTTCGAAGAGGACGACGAGGACTTCGTGAGCGTCGCGCCTCCGGCCAGCCGACAAACCCCGCCTCCCAGACGGCGTCCAAAGGCCGAAGACGCGCGTCCGACCACCTCACGTGCGGTTGACGCGTCGGCCGATGAGGAAGACGCAACAGAAGACAGCGAGGACTCGGAGGGCAAGCCCCGCCGACGATCTCGCGGAGGCCGGCGCGGCCGGTCGCGCCGCAATCCCTCGCCCGCAGTCGTGGAGAGCGAAACAGGCTGGGACGACGCTGAAGATGATGCCGTCATCGACGCAGATGAGGCGGGTGCGGGGATTGACGACGATCTTGATGATGATGACGATGACGTGCGCCCCG
>CAZHET010000027.1:23705-24392 GCA_964531585.1 uncultured Planctomycetaceae bacterium
TAGCCGGCGGTCTTCCCGGCACCGGCAACCCGCGGCTGAGGAAGACGAAGACTCCCCGGCGAATGAGTCCGCGCCGCGACGCGCGTCTGGCGTCGCTCCGGAATTCGAAGGCGTGTCTTCCTGGGAAGAAGCGATCAGTTATCTGCAGATTCGTTCGCCAGGAGCCGATCACGCGGAACGTCGTCGCGGCTCCGGCGGCGGAGGTCGTGGCGGACAACGCCGCCGAAGCGGACCGCGTCGCCCGCCCCGCGACTGATTACGCGCAGCCCCATGATCAACCGGGCGCAACTGAAAGTTCCTGTCGCAGCGTTAAGAATTGACGCCACGAATCCTTGATTCGCCGGAATTCCGGTGATACTGTTCCGCATCGCTGTTTGGGGCCGTAGCTCAATTGGTTAGAGCGCCGGACTGTCGATCCGGAGGTTGCGGGTTCAAGTCCCGTCGGCCTCGCTTCAAATCTCAAGGCTCGCCTGTCCGACTGTGACAGACGAGCCTTGTTTGTTCCAACGGTATCTACTTTGGGTCGGCAGATGGTGAGATGCGGCCGGAATCAGCACGCCGCCAGTCTTGTCGTCGAACAATCATGCTTACCTGCGGCTACCGTTGGCAGTGCGGCAGACACAGCATGAACCGGCAGCCGTGAGGCAGCAGATTCTGCTGCAGAAGCAGTCCGTTGTGCTGCCGCAC
>CAZHET010000028.1:0-20695 GCA_964531585.1 uncultured Planctomycetaceae bacterium
GCGGCACTGGGTTCCCGCCTGCGCGGGAATGACAAGGGAGGCGCGGGAATGACACGGAGACGCCGGAATGCCGCAGGCATGTGCGGGGAATTTGGCGCAGGACCTTGGGTGCGGCGTTCTATTCCGGCTCCCCGTCATCCTGGGGGTACAGAATCAGCCGGTCGTGGCACAGCAGGATCAGGTCGTTGCGGCCGTCTCCCGTGACGTCCGCGACCAGACCCTCGCGCGGTTCCGTACCGCGGGATTTGGAATCGGATACCAGACGCTTTTCTTCGAAGACGCGAAAGCGTGTCGCCGTCTCCAGGCCGTTGGATTCATCGAAGTGCAGCAGTTCCACGCCGTCGATGCTGGTATCAATCAGAGTCAGATCAATCACGCCGTCGCCGTTGATGTCTCCGGCGATAATGTCTGCCGGATATGCGTCGTCCCGATCGGATTCGTACGAAGCAACTACTTCCAGTGTGGAATCGACTCGTCCTGAGTACAGCACGCTGAATTGCTCGTTGCCAAACAGCAGCAGGTCGTCCCGCTGGTCACCGTTCAGGTCGGCCACGTGAGCGGAAATAAATCGAAGCGAACCGAGTTCCACTTCTTTCCAGGGGCGATACAAGCCGGATTCGGCTTTCAGCACTCGCAGCTTTTTGATTCCGGAATCCACCAGCACAATTTCGTTGCCTTCCTCATCGTCCAGATTCAGGGCTGCCACGCCTTCGATGCGAGCCTTCGACTCACCGGCGTTGAACTGATCGGCCACCGTCCAGCCTCCGTCGCCATATTTCATTGCTCGACCGAATGAATCGCGGGAAACCAGCAGCGCCCCGTCTTCAACAAACAGCGCTCCTGCCGATGATGTGCCCAGATCCAGCGGCCGCGTCTTGTCTGGCTGTGTCAGTGTTCCATCTTCGCTGCTGAGCAGAAATCGCAACCCGTCCGCGTTAGCTCCGTTTGGGATCACCAGCAGGTCACTGCGACCGTCAGCGTTCACGTCCATAGACAACAGATCGATGCCTCGCGTGCCCAGCGATCCGGACGGCAGCGACTGAGCATCCCCGAGCGATTGCCATGCGGACTCCGCCGACATCCTAAACTGCTGCAGTTTGACCTCCGCCCGGTTGCCGGAACCCTTCTTCATCACGACGGCAAGGTGTCCGTTAACAGCTTCCATCGCGGCAAGTTCGAACTCGGCCAGCGGCCGGGCGACAGTCTGCGGAAACGTCAGCCGTCCGTTTTCAAATCGGCTGACCGCGATCACAGCTTCCTTTTCGCTCATCAGGATCACTTCGTTGGAACCGTCGCCGTCGGTGTCGGTGATCGCCACATCGGTGGCCCCCAGCAGCCCCGGAAAAATCTCCGCTGTGCCAAGTCCGTCGATGCCGTTCTGGCGATACACCAGCACCTGAGCGTTTTCCGGATCGGTGGCGACGGCGTCGGTCAGTCCGTCGCCGTCAATGTCACCGACAGCAATCGCCCGGCCACGTCCGCCGGACGCGGCACCGACTCCGTACTGCACCAATCGAGCGGGCAGTTGTCCGTTTTCTGTGGTCGCTCGTTTCAGTTTCGAAATCAGGACGCGACCCGTCCGCGCGTCGACGGTCAGAATTTCGCGACCCGGCTGCTGGTCGACATCGTACAGTGTCACCGAACGCGGCTGCTGCAGGTCAAAGCAGACTTCCGGCCCCAGCCGACCGTCTGCTGTCTGCAGCCGCGCACACAGTCCTCGCGATGAACCTTCATTCGCCATGTAGCACATATCCGCGCGACCATCGCCGTCAATGTCCGCGACCTGAATCATGCTGAGCTGCGGTGAGGTGTTGATGAGCTGTTCGGGTGCTTCCATCCTGCCTTCGTCGTTCTGATAGACGACATAGGTAACCTTGTCGCCCAGCACGACAATGTCGGCTCGATTGTCGCCGTTCAGGTCACCGGCAGAAATCATCCAGGATGTGGGAGTCAGTTCAGGCAGACGCACGGACCACCGTTCTGTCCATTCCTTGTTGCCGGGTTCCGGCTGGTATCTGATGACGAGTTGATCGGGGACTCCCACGAACGCAACGTCTACTCGTCCATCACCGTTGAAGTCGCCCGTCGCCATGCCGGCGACCTGCTTGTCCACGGAAATCTGGCGGATGTCAAACCGCCAGTCCGAGACCAGGTCATTGACATTGCTGCTGGTCTTTTTTTGCTCCCTCTCCGTGTCGGACTGCTGTCGCAGCAACCGCAGGCTGCTGGACCGGTTGTCGACCAGCAGGATGTCGGTCAGTCCGTCACTGTCAAAGTCACCGGCGGCAAGATTGAAGGCACGCTCGTCCAGCTTAAAAAGTTCAACGCTGGTGAAGCCGTAGAACTGAGCCAGCTCGTTTGTCACATCCGACAACTCTTCACCAGGAGACTCGCGGCCGGGCAATCCTGCCGCAATGATCAGCGCGCAGGCCAGCAGAAGAATACGACAACAGCAGGAATTGCGAATGGCCACGGGCGATGCCTTCGTTATGACACACGACTGAGCCGGACGGGAGGCCCGGCGGAAGCGGGATTGTCCGCGTGCGACGAAGGCGTTGCAACTCCTCCCAAAGCCTTTTCGCGGGAACGCTTTCACTTGCGAATTCGATCGATCCGTCCGTAGGATGGCCATATTGACGTTCTGTCATATCGCCTTGCCGCACCGGAGACTCGGGCCGATGAGTACCGTCGCGAACTCGACCGCTACCACTGCTCTGGCAGACGAACAGATTCAGCACTTCGCTGACCGAGTCAGGGAAATCCGCGAACAACTGCATCGCACCGTCGTCGGGCAGGACGAAACGCTGGACCTGTTGCTGACGTGTGCACTGACCGGTTCCCACGCATTGCTGGTGGGTGTTCCCGGCCTGGCGAAGACGCTGATGGTCAAAGCGCTGGCCGCCGCGTTTCACTGGAAGTTTGCCCGAGTGCAGTTCACGCCGGATCTGATGCCGTCGGATATCACCGGCTACGAACTGCTCGGTCGGCCGGCCGACGATGGCTCGCCTTCACTGACTTTTCGCCGGGGGCCGGTGTTCGCCAATCTGGTGCTGGCCGACGAAATCAACCGGGCGGCTCCGAAGACGCAGTCGGCGATGTTGGAAGCGATGGCCGAACGGCACGTGACCGTCGGCGGCGAAACGCATCTGCTGGAAGAGCCCTTCATCGTCATCGCCACGCAGAATCCGATTGAGCAGGAAGGCACGTATCCTCTTCCTGAAGCACAGCTCGACCGGTTTATGATGGAAATTCAGATCGGCTATCCTGATCCGAAGCAGGAAGTCGAGATCGTAATGAAGACGGCCGGTCACGACGCGAAGCTTCCTGATGCCGCGTTCGACCGTGAAACATTTCTGACGCTGCGGGAACTGGTTTCGGCCGTGCCGATCCCCGTCAGCGTTGCCGAGTTCGCGGTTCGACTTTGCGGAGCCACGCGACCCAACGAATCCACATCCTCCCAACTGGCAAAGGACTACCTTGCCTGGGGAGCCGGCCCGCGGGGATCGCAGAATCTTGTACTGGCCGCGAAAGCACGAGCGTTACTGCATGGCCGCACGGCTCCGACGACAGAAGACGTTCGCAGCCTGGCACTGCCGATTCTCCGCCACCGCATGGTCGTCAACCATCGAGCCATCGGTGACGGAATCAGCACGGATAGGATTGTCGGACGGCTCCTTGAAGAAAGCACTCGGTGGTAAGGCGAGCGGCAGGTGGAATCTGCCACTCGTAGCTGCAGTGTTCAGCCGCAGCGCGGCGGTTGGAGGCCGCGGACAGGGCAGGAGTTCCCAGGCCGGTCAGTCTAGCTGTGCCGCGCAGCAGTCGGAATGCGTTTTTGGTCGGCCTGCAGTTCGAATGCCTCACGACCGCCGAGTGGCGATTTTCGAACGCTTTGCGAGATGACGTCAGACATTGATACCAGCGCGCACAAGACAGGTTTCCGACGGATGCGCCGCACAACCTGCTGAATGCAGGATGTGGTCCCGAATTATTGAATAACAGAGGCTTCCGCACGGTGCCCACATCCACCACAAGCCGCTTTCTCGACCTGCAGGCGCTGTCGTCGCTGGACCGCATGCGGTTCACCACGAAGCACCGCATCGAAGGTGCCTACAGCGGCCGACACGCGTCGCGGCAGAAGGGCGGTGCGGGGGAGTTTGTGGACTACCGTGAGTACTCGCCCGGTGAAGATCTGCGCCGCATGGACTGGAAGGTATACGCTCGCACCGGGAAATCGTACGTCCGGCTTTATCAGGACGAAACCAATCTGTCGTGTACTGTGGCCATCGACGCCAGCCGGTCGATGCTGTTCGGGTCCGAAGGCGATTCGACAACGAAGAATTCCAAGCTGGAATACGCTCAGTATTTGGCGACCGGGTTCTCACACGTCATCGCCGGTTCGCAGGATCACGTGGGCGTCGCCGTGCTTTCGGACGGACTTGCAGACGCCGTCGCTCCCGGTGGAGCACCGACGCATGTTGCTCGCGTGCAGGAAATCATCGAAACGATCGACACGCGAGAATCCACACAACTCGCGCCGGGCCTGCGAGCACTTTTTGAACGCACAAAGTCGCGAGGCGTATTGCTGCTGCTCAGCGATTTCCTCGTTGACGATCCGGAGGAGACATTCGCGGCGCTCCGACTGTTTCGTCATCGCCAGTTCGAAGTGATCCTGCTGCACCTCGTGCATCCCGACGAAGAGCGTCTGCCGGAAGGGGCCGCTTTTCGCTTCGAGGGGCTTGAAGGAGAAGGCTGCGTCGATTGTTCACCGGCCGATATTTGCGTCGAGTACGAACGAGCGTTTGCCAACCATCTCTCGGTGATCCGCACGTTCGCTCTTGCCACAGGCTGCGACTATCGGCGAGTCTCGCTGTCGCAGTCGTGGGTTCAGGTGCTGAGCAGTTTTCTGGTGGAAAGGTCGGGGTGATTTACGTCATATGTTCGCCAACTCATGGGCCATTCTGATCGGACTGACCGCGGCGGCTCTGCCACTGGTCGTTCACTGGCTGACCCGGCCGAAGCCCGTTCGGCTGAGCGTTTCCACGCTGCGCTTCATTCGCGGAGCCGTCGAACAGCGCCGCGCCCGATATCGGCTTCGAGACCTGCTGGTTCTGCTGTTTCGGGTCGCTGCGATTCTGCTGCTGGCATTCGCAATCGCCCGGCCGCTGCTGCACCGACAGGCGACGGTGTCCGCCAGTGAATCGGCCGAGGTGACACGCATCGTGCTGCTCGACTGCAGTCAAAGCATGGGAGCCCGCGATGGCGGGATCGTTCGCTTCGAACGAGCACGCCCGATCGTTGCCAGACTGCTGAAGTATCAGCCGTCGATGAAAGCCAATCTCCTGCTGTCGGCGGCGAATCCGGAGGCAGTGTTTGACGGACCAACGACAAATCTGGGAGCACTCCGCGACGCGCTGTCTGACGCGGAGGTCCGGCCCGAACGGCTGCGAGTTCAGCAGGCACTGAATCACGTTGCCGAAATGTTCGATCAGACAGACGCCGACTCCCGTATCGAACTGGTCGTTGTCAGCGACTTTCAGCGTTCCAACTGGGCGACCGCAGACTTTTCTGTTCTGCCCGAAGGCTGCGAGATCGAATTGAAGTCCGTCAGTTCTGACACCGCCGCTCCGAACATGGCTGTGCTTGAGCTGACGACGTCGGGACGAACCGAAGCCGGTCGCGATGCCGATGTGGCCGTGCGCCTTGGCAACTATTCCGAGACGCCGCGGCACGTGCGTGTCGAGGTGACGCTGGGCAATGTGGTGGTTCCGTTCGAAGGACACTGCCCCGCGAAAGCGCAGACGTCGATCGGTGGGCGAGTGCCACTTGCGTCCGACGGCTGGCACGTCGGTTCAGCGCGGTTGGTTTCAGCCGATGATGCTCTGCCGGCAGATGACGAGATTCCTGTGGCCCTGCGAGCGTTTCCGCGGCCGCGCATTGCCGTGCTTACGCGAGATGACGCCGATCAGATCGGCTCGACGGCGTACTTCGTCGAAAGAGCACTTTCGTCGTCGATCACCGCCACCGACGATGCCGACGGCGTTGTTTCGATCAGCGCTGTCGATCCGGACGTCGAAGCGCTGCGGCTGGCAGACGTTGTCGTGGCCGCTCGGCCGGGACGGCTGTCGGTCGACACAATCACCGTGCTGACGGCGATGCTGCAGCGCGGCCACAGTCTGCTTTATATCGCCGGCGATCAACTGGACGCGGCGAATCTGCGCGACCTGATTTCCGCACTTGGTTCCTCCGTGCGGATGCCGGTGGAATTCCTGCCTCGACCCGGTTCGCGCAGCGGGGTTGCCCGGTTTCTGACTGACGTGGATCGTCGCCGTTCGCCGTTCGCAATCTTTGGTGATGAACTCGGCTCGGCGATCCGGTCGCTGGAGTTCAATGGTGGCCTGGTGACTCGTTCAACGTCCGAGGGCCTGCAGGATGACGTGCGAGCAACGTTGAACGATCAGTCCGCATTTGTGACGGTCACGTCGGTCGGGCGAGGCCGGCTGGCGGTGCTGAATGCGGACCTTGACCGTTCAAATCTCGCCCGCACGCCGGTCCTGGTACCGTTGCTGGGGGAATTGATAACTCAGGATCTGGCAACGTTCGAGGCGAACCAGCCGTCCTTTCTGTGCGGCGAACCGTTCACTCTGCAGCTTGCGATCGGTGAGGAGAATCTCGATGCACTGACCGTCAGTGGTCCGACGACCGAACTCTCCGAAAGCGCGAAGGGCTTGTTTTCTCCGATTCCCGCGGGTGTCGTCTGGGACGTGTCGCGCGCGGGACCGGCCGGAGTCTACGAGGTGAAGCTGCATGGGCGCACCGTGGCCGCGGCAGTGACGGCGGTGGCTGATGAAGAATCGGACCTGCGCTCGTTGTCGGCCGACGTGTTTGAAGGCCGCCTGTCCGGTGGCCGAAAGCTGAACTACGCCGCCGGCTCGGTCGACGCGGCGGAATCCCAGGACGATACCTGGGTCTGGCTGGCGGCGCTGTGCGTCGGATGTGTGCTGATGGAAATGCTGACGTTGAAGGTCTTCAAGACATGACTCACAGAGGGCAATCCGGCACGACAGTTGTATGAACGCGAGGGATTCAATTGCGTCAAGGTAGCCACGAGTGGGGCTTTGACCATGCTTAGAATATTCTGAAGATGACTCTGACTTTCGAACCGCTGCTTCCTCCGGTCGCATGGGTCACGCTGGCTGTGCTGGCCGTGGCTGTGTGGGCGTGGTACGCGGTGAGTCGACCCACGAGCTGCAGTCGGAAGACCTGGGGCGCCATTCTGACACTGACGGCAGTCGGCATCGGCAGCGTGCTGGTCGTGCTGCTGAATCCGATCTTGTTGCGTCCGCTGCCGCCTCCCGCGGGCAAGCCGCTGCTGACAATTCTGGTGGACGATTCGAACAGCATGGCGACGGTTGATGAGGGTCGACGTGCGACTCGGTTTCAATCGGCGTCCGAAGCCGTTGACAACGCCGCGAAGGACCTTTCGGCCAGGTTTGAAATCCGAGTGCAGACGTTCGCCGAAGACACTCGTCCGGTCGGTATCGGACAGCTTGCGGACGGCAGTCCGTCCGGAGCCGCGACGGACCTGGCGACTCCGCTGCTGAATTCGCTGGTCAGCGATCGGCCGCAGGGGCAGGCGGTGCTGCTGATCAGCGACGGAATTCATAACGCCGGCGGCAGCATCGACCGCGCGCTTGAGGCCGCTGAGGCTGCCAGGGCCTGGGACGCTCCGGTTTACACAGCCACGCTCGGCGGGGACGTGCAGGTCAACGATCTGGAGGTGCGAGTACCCCGGTCGCAGGAACTGGCGTTCGTCGGCCAGTCCGTGCCGATTTCCGTCGAACTGAAGCAGCATGGAAGCGTTGGCGATCGAGTGACCGTGGCTCTGACCAATCCGAACGGCGAAGTTTCTACCAGCGAAGCAACCCTGAAACCCAACGGCACCGCTCAGGCGTCGTTTCTGGTGACGCCGCCGAAGACAGGCCTGTTCCAGTATCAGGTTCACGCCGCCGCACGGCCCGGCGAGGCGACATCGGCTAACAACGCAACGACGTTTCAGGTGCGTGTTGTGGACGAACCGGTCAAGGCGCTCGTGTTGGAAGGCAAGCCGTACTGGGACGCAAAGTTCCTGCTGCGAATGCTCACCGACGATCCGTCCCTGGAAGTCGACTGCGTCGTGCGAATTTCCGGCGAACGGTTTTTGTGGAGAAAACTGCAACTGGTGGATTCCGTCGGGGAAGAAACCAGCGCAGCGGAAATCCCAAAGGACAAGCCACCAGTCACAAACGACGCTTCCGAAATCGAAACTCTCCCTCTGCGATTTCAGCGAACGGAAGACGTCGAGTTTCTCGATGCGGCCAGGTCGTTTCTGCAGGATCCGGAACAGCTTCGTGAGTACCAGATCCTGCTGCTCGGGCGCGAGGCGGAATCCTATCTGAACGAGGATGCCGTTGAGAATATCCGGGACTGGATTGCTCGCCACGGTGGTTCGCTGGTGTGCTATCGAGGTTCGCCGGTCGCGGAACCTGATCAGAAACTGGGACGTCTGCTGCCCGTGCGCTGGACGGTCGGCCGTGGCGCGGCGTCGAACGAATCACGCTTTCGAATTCAGGTGACCGAACGAGGCGACGATTTGAGCTGGCTGCGCATCGGCGGTTCTGAGGGGCTCAGCAAGCTTCCGTCACTGGCCACCTCGGCCGCAACCGATTCTTTGAAACCGCTGGCCGTCGTGCTCGGGCGAGGCGGCTCGGACAGCACGACTGCTCCTGTGCTGACGTACCAGCCGTATGGCACGGGCAAGGTCGTTGTCGTGGAAGGTTCCGGAATGTGGCGGTGGGCGTTTCTTCCCCCGGAATACCGCGAAATGGATTCGGCCTACGGCACGTTGTGGCAGAGTCTGATGAGATGGCTGATTTCCAGCGGCGGTCTGCTGCCCGGTGAGGAAGTGGCCCTGCAGATGGATCGCGTCAGCTTCACTGCAGGCGAATCCGTTTCTGCCGTTGTGCTGCGTCGACCGGAACTCGATCGAGACGAACTTCCTCCGGTGGAATTGCTCGACAACAACGGCAACCTGCTGCAGAACGTTCAGCCCCTCGCCGTCGGCGAAGAACTCGGCGTGTACCAGGTGTTCCTCGGTCTCCTGCCGACCGGACACTATGAATCGCGCCTGACGGTCGTTGAAGCGGGGGAGCAGGTGACAAAGTCCGTTCACTTTGATGTGCGGCCTGACCTGCGGGAACAGTTGGAAGTGTCAGCCCGGTCAGACCTCATGCAGCGCATCGCCGAAGTCAGCGGAGGTGGTGTCGTGGCTATCGACGAGCTGTCGTCGCTGAGTGGCGCATTTGAAGAACATGTCAGCAAGAGCCGTTCGGTGCAGTACCAGCGAACAACTGCCTGGGATCGGTGGTGGGTTCTGTGCGGCCTGTTGGTATTATGGACGGTGACGTGGGGCGTTCGAAGAAGAAGCGGACTGGTCTGATCGTAACCCGCGACCTCTGGAGAACGCCTGGTTCATCGGAGCGATTTCGCGAAACAACGGTCGGGGCCGCAGTGAAGTCGTTGGTGTACCGGAACGGTAAGTGCGTGTCCTTCGCCAGGGGGCCGCGCCGGCCGGGACTCCCGGTTAGACATGAGACCAGCCATGCAGCACAAGAATCAATCCATTGCGGCCGTCGCGGCACCGAAATCATGGATGCGGGTGAGCGGAGCTGCCGCGGCTGCCCATCTCAGCAGCCGACTCGAGGACCTGCGACGAGTTCGGATGATCGTTGGCAGCACGTCCGGGTTTTGCTGGGGAGTAATGGCGTTTATCGGAATGTTGCTGGTCTGGGTATGGATTGACCTGGTACTCGACCTCCCGCCGGCTCTGCGCGTTATGGCGTGGTGGACCGCTCTGGCGGCGCTGGTTGTGATCATCACCCGCATTGTTAGAAAGGCCAAAGCTGCCAGCGCCAATGCGGTGCTGGCTCGCCAGATGGATGCGGTCATCGGTTCCGGCGGACAGATTCAGTCGGGACTCGATCTTGCGGCAGCCCGCCCGCCCGATCGCGCCGGAGCGCTGTCCGATGAAAATCGCGCAGGCCATCTGCGGTCGGTTACACCCACACTGACATCTCAGCTCGCCGACATTGCAGTTCGCAAAGCGGCGTCGCTGGCAGACGCTGTTGCATGGGAAGCGGTCGCTCCCGTATCGCCACTGGTCAAAGCCGTTGCCGTTGTCACTGGTGCCGCGTTTGTTCTGCTTGTAGCCGTTGCCGTCGGACCGCGCATGGCGTGGACCGAGTTCAATCGCTTCGTCAATCCGTACGGCGACCATCCGGCGTGGTCACAGTATGAGTTCACGGTGACTCCCGAATCGGCCCGCGTGCTTTACGGTGAGTCACTGGAAATTGAAGCCACGGTTCGCGGGCCATCGATTGAACAACTCGAACTTGTGCTGTTGCCGGCAGCCGCGAACCGGACGAAAGCGCTCGACGAAACCGAACCGCTGGATGTGCTGCCGATGTTCTCCGAGGCGTCAGGATCGTGGCATGCATCGATTGCGAACATCACCGAACCGTTTGATTTCTTTCTGCGAGTTCGGCGTGCTCGCAGCCCGCTGCATCCGGTGGACGTGATCACTGTTCCCGAAATCAGTGACGTTCGAGTTGTGGTTACGCCACCGCTTTACACCGGCATGGCACCATTTCGCGGGTCGGTGCCGGCGCAGGGAATCGAAGGGCTGCCAGGAACCGAAGTGCATTTTTCGGCAACAAGCAACCGGCCGTTGTCAGCGGGCGAAATGAACTGCGTTGCCGAGGATGGCACGACCACTGCGATTCAGATGCTGCCCGAAGGAGCACGACGACGGGACGTCGATCCGGTTGAAACCAACCCGGCGGGACCGGAGTCCCATCGTCCAGAATTACACAGCGTCAGCGGCCGCTTCGTAATCACCGGCAACGGTCGAGTCGACCTGACGGTCATTGATGAAGCCGCACAAGCGTCGACAGAAGCCTTTTCCGTCCCCGTTCGCCTGCTGAGCGATCAGCCGCCAATCGTTCGCCTGCTGCAGCCACGGGCGGTCTCGTTCGCGACACCGACCGCCGTACTGCCGATCATGATTGCTGCCGAAGACGACTACGGCCTGCGTCGCTGCCAGCTTTATCGCAGCCTGAACGATTCGCGTCATCTGCCGACCGAGCTGGAAATACCGGACGGCACGCCTCGACGATTGCAGACGTCCACGACGCTGCCTCTTGCCGAATACAGACTGCAGCCCGGCGACGAAATCAAGCTGTTTGCGCGAGTCGAAGATAATGATCCCAACGGCCCGGATGCCCCGATCGGCAAAGGTTCCGAAAGCAGCATCGCCACCGTGCGCATTATTTCGCAGAACGACCTCGAACGCGTTCAGCAGCAGAAGGCCGGCATGGAAATGATGATGTCGCGCTTCCAGCAGGCTCAGCGCCGGCTGGAAAAGCTGGCCGATGAAATGCAGCAGGTGCATGAGCAGCTCGAAGCAGCTCAGGCCGCAGATCCCGATTCACCACTGACCGAAGATCTGCGGCAGAAGCTGCAACAGCTTGCTGAACAGATGCAGCAGGAAGCTGAGGCGATTCAGAAGCTGGGAGACAGCCCGCTGCCGCTGGAGCTCGATAAACAGCTTGCTCCGCAGCTTCAGGAAATGGCCGCACGTCTGCGGGAACTCGCTGAACAAACCGCGAACATGGCAGCCAGCCCGAACCTGAATCCTCAACAGGCTGCCGAACAACTTCAGCAGCAGCTCGACGCATTGAAGCAGGAACAGCAGCGGCATCAGGACGAAGCCATGCAGCCGCTGCAACAGCTCGCTCAGGTGCTGCCACTGAAACAGAACGAAGCCGAATTTACACAGCTCGTCTTGAAACAGCGGGAACTGGCCGATCGGCTGAACTCTCTGAAGAACTCCAATGCCGAAAGCGATCCGGCTGAACGCGCCCGCATGAGAGAACTCGAAGAAGAACAGCACCGCGTGCGCGAACAGCTCAGCGATTTGCTGGACCGCATCGAAGAGAACGCGAACAATCTCCCCGACGATCCAAACCTCGAAAAGCTTCGTCAATCGGCGCTGGAGCTGGCTCAGGCGGTGCGAGACAGCCAGGTCACCACGGAAATGGCGAACGCCGAAAGTTTTCTGACCGAGTTCAATGGCGGCAATGGCCACTTTCACGCCGAAAACGCGGCGCAACTGCTCGAACAGTTTCTGACTCAGGCCGGTGGCATGGGCGGAGCCGCCGGGGAGTGTCTGCCAGGTTTTAACCCGAGTCTGGGCAGCGCGATGGCTCAGACGCTGAATCAGCTCGTGCCCGGCATGGGCAGCGGTACGGGATCCGCAGGAATGGGCCAGGCCGGCAGTGGAGGTTACAGCACCAATATGTCCACAATGAACAACGTCGGAATGTATGGCGGACTACCGCTGCTCGACCCGAGCAGCTCATCGTCCGGCGGTTCGGAATCCGACCTGCCCGCCGGTGTATTCGGCAGCCCGTTCGCATCCGGCCAGGACGAATCCGGCACGGGCTTCACGGCCAGCCAGACGAACCCGGCATTCGGCGGGGCGGACTGGGGCGTTCCAATTCGATACCGCCGCCAGGCGGGAAGGTATCTGCAACAACTCGCGGAGGAACTGGAGCAATGAAGATTTTACATTCCTGCGAACGGCGAGACGTAAGTTCCCGGCCGCGTTGCTGTGTGCTGGCAACGCGGAGTTGCGTCGTGCTCGTCGCTTCGTGCAGTCTCCTGTTCCAGGCCGCCATCGCCGAAGACGCGAAGCCGACCGTCACGGCGCTTCCCGGCGAAGACGCTCCGTTCATCCCTGACCCTCAGCAGGTCGGCGGCGAAGCAGACAGCGTTGTGCAGGTTGCCAATCTGATTTACGCCGGAGTCAAAAGCAGTCAGTGTTTTTCCGATCACTTCCTGGCTGCAGCGGAGCGTGATTCCGCGATCTCCACCAGCCGGCGCTTTCATGCCGTGAAGCTCAGTTCAGAAGAAGTCTTCAATCATCCGCTGGTCATTATGACAGGTGAGGGGCAATTCTCTCTAACCGACGCCGAGCGGGAAAATCTGCGGCAGTATCTCACTCGTGGAGGCTTCCTGCTTGCGTCTGCCGGATGTTCATCAAAGGAATGGAATCAGTCGTTTCGCCGCGAAATGGCGGCCATCTTCCCGGACAATCCGACAACGCCGATCAGCTACGATCACCCGATCTTCAATACTGTGCATAAGATCGACTCGCTGAAGGCCAAACACGGAGAACCGAAGCCGCTCGAAGGAGTCACGCTGGGCGGCCGCGTGGCAGTGATTTATTCGGAAGACGGTTTGAACGACACCGCTCACGCGCAGGGCTGCTGCTGCTGCGGCGGAAACGAAATCACCAACTGCATCGACGTCAACGTGAATATCCTGGCCTATGCGCTGCTGTTCTGAGCATTCCGCATCCCCCACCGGGCCTGCGCCGGTGCATCCGTCCTGCTGCACGACTCGAAGTCACACAGTGGTGCCGTGTTGTGCAGAGGCAATGCCGCCGCCCGTGGCACTTCAATCGCCGTTGGAATGCAGACGCATCATGCGAAGCCAAACACGGTTTTTGATTCGGGCAGAAACACTGCAACCTCAGAGGCAGGTCCGCCGGGGTGTTGTGTGTGTACTGTTGCTGTTCGGATGCCAGCCAACGAACGACGCCGTCGACATCAGCGACACACCCGTCCAGTCGGTCACGATCATTGCCAGCGGCGACACGCACGGCTGGATCATGCCGTGCGGCTGCACAGCGAATCAGTCGGGCGGCCTGCTGAGACGCGGCAGCTATGTGGAACAACAACGTGAATCCGGCGAAGTCATTTTGGTCGATGTTGGCGGAGCAGCCGACGGAACCGCACCGTATCAGCTCGAACGTTTCCGCGCGATTTTGAAGGGGGAACGAGCGATGGGGCTTGTTGCTCACAACCTGGGCTCCGCCGAGATTGCGTTTGGATCCGAAATCCTTAAACAGCTTGCGAAGGAAACCGGCATCACGTTTATTTCCGCCAACGTCCGTGACAGCGACGGACAACCTCTGGCCACGCGATTCGTGGTCGCCGAGCACGGCGGTCAGAACGTGCTTATCACCGGAGTTCTCTCACCATCGTTCGCGGATCGCCATACGCAGATCAGCGAACCGGCGGACGCGGTTCTGGCAGTCATCGATGAAGCGGGTTCCGGTCGAGACCGTCTGGTCGTGCTGGCCTACCTGCCGCCGGACGAACTGCGCAGGCTGGCCGAAACGCTTCCCGAAGCCGACGTCATCATTGGCGGACCCACAGGGCAAAGTCTGGCCCCGGAACAGGTCGGCCACGTCCTGATGACGTCGACGACGAACAAAGGCAAGTTCCTGGCGGAAGTCAATATTCCCGCTGAGGTCTCGCAGCCGCCGTCCGCGAAGATCGTCGAAATGTCGCCCGAATGGAGTGACCACCCGACTCAGAAACAAAACCTGCGCGCATTTCGTCAGGTTCTGGCGGAACAGGATTTCTCCGCCGACGAAAGCGGGCTTGTGGCCACACAATTCGCTGTCGACATGCTTCGGGAAGGCAGGACTCCCGCCGGGCCGCGCGGGCTTGTTGCAGGAACGGCGGCCTGCCGCGACTGCCACACCGAAAGCTGCGACGTCTGGGATGCAACCGGACACGCTCATGCATGGCAACGACTGATGGATGAAGACGGAGCGCACGTCGATCCGTTCTGTCAGAAGTGCCACACGACCGGATACGGCCTTGGTGGCGGCTTCCATTCGATGCAGCAAAGCCTCGCACAGGTCAATGTCGGCTGCGAAAGCTGTCATGGCCCGTCACAGGATCACGTTGGCGACAATCATCGCCGCACACCGTTTGATGCGGTCGGTTCGTGCGTGCAATGCCACGACGAAGAAAACAGTCCGGAGTTCGCGTTCGAGATGTACTGGGAAAGGATTCAGCATGAATGAGCTTTCCAGTTCGACGGCGACTTCCGGCGAGCGATTCGCTCCCGAAGTGTCATTGCCGATTCGTCGGTTGACCGCGGACTCCGGCAGCAAGTCCGGCGGCGCGTCAGTGACCGTCGCAGCGCTGCGATTGCGGTGGGTCGCTGCTTGCTACGTGATGTGTGTACTGGCGGTTCTGGCGATTGCTGCGCGCGTTTTCGCTGATGAAGAACGACAGTCCGCACCGGATCACGAAGTTGCCTGGCTGCATTCTCTTGAGCGTGGTCGAGAACTTGGGCGCACGCGGCGAGCGCCGGTGCTGGTCATCGCCGGAGCCGTCTGGTGCGGGCCGTGCAAAGTTCTGGATGAAGAACTGAAGCAGCCGGTCGTACAGAATGAACTACAGCGCTGGGTGCCCGTGCATCTGGATGTTGATGACGATCCGGATGCTGCGTCACAATTGGCGGTGTCATCGATTCCTGCACTCAGAGTGCTCAGCCCGGACGGTCGGCTGATTGCATCTCACGAAGGGGTGATGAGTGCGGAACAGCTTTCGTCGTGGCTGGCCGAACAGCTCGCCGCCGCGACGGATGCGTCGACGGTGCCTGCGGGCGCTGCGGGAAGGAAGCTGAACGCGCTGGCAGTCGTCAATCTGCTGAAGGATTTCCGCAGCCGGGAATCGTCCGTTCGCGAAGCGTCCATCAGCCGGTTGTCGAATGTTCCGGAAATGGCAGCGTCGGCCGTCGTCGCGTCCTTCGCGGACGGCAACCTGTCGGAGCGACTTGCCTGTCTGGAACTGCTGTCGTTGTGGGATGCTCCGGTCGCAGAGATCGACCCGTGGATTCCGGCATCGGTCACTTCCGAACGGCTCGACGGACTTCAGAGCTGGCTGGACGAACGGCAGTTTTCGTCGCCGCGGGAAGCCGGTGAGTTATCTGCCGCGGAGTTGCTCGAAGTTCGCCGCCTGCTGCGAAACATGCTGACTGCAGATCCTGCGGCCGCAGCCGCGATGCGCGAACAACTGGCTCGCATGGGATCGGCAACGCTTCCGTTGGTTCGCAAGTCGCTGGCGGAAGCGGCAACAGACATCGAGCGTTCGCGACTTCTGGCCGCGAAATATCGGGTCGCCGCGACGGCCGAACTGAGCGCCTCCTGGCCGGACGGCATCGAGCGTCTGGCGTCGACCGACTACGAAACCCGCGTTGCCGCGACCGTCGAACTTTCCCGGCGAGCACGCCGCACCGACGAAACTCTGCTGCTGGAAATGTTTGCCGATCCCGTACCATTGATTCGCGAGACCAGCCTGAAAACGCTTCAGCGAGTCAGCGGAACGTCGGCCAACGGCGCGTTGGTGAGACTGCTCGACGACCCCGATCCCAACGTACGTGCGGCCGTGTTGAAGCAGCTTGCGGAAGTCCCTTCGCCGCTGCTGGTTGCAGGAATTGCGGAGTACGCTCAGAAGGAAACCGATCCGGACCTTGTCGTTCACGCCGTGCGTTTCCTGCGGGAGGTGCCGAGCCTGAAGTCTGTTGAGACGCTGATCGGGCTCTTCCGACATCCCAGTTGGCGAGTTCGTGCGGAATCGGCCGATGGTGTGAATCGCCTGCTGGAAAGAGGCCGGCCGGGTCTCAGCGCACTGAAGCCGGTTTTGACGGAAGGGTTTGTCCGTCTGCTGAACGACGAAGACGGCTTCGTCGTTGGTCAGGCGATCAAGGGACTGACGTCACTGGAAAGCAGTTCGTCAGTCGACGAGATGATTGCCGTCGCCAACGACCGTCCGGAACTGGCCAGCGCCGTTGTCACAGCGCTGGGAACCAGCTTCAGTTCTCATTCAAAGACGCACGAGACGTTGCAGAAGTTCAGTCAGCACGAACAGCCCGGTGTTCGTGCCGCGTCGATCACGCAACTGATCAACGTCGAACGCGAAGGCGCGGCGGATGCGCTGACGGACGCTTTGAATGACCCGCAGGCGGAAGTTCGCGTCGCTGCTGTGAATGCAGTCTTCAGGCAGGTGGCTCAAAGAATCGCCGCGAAGGTGAGTGCCGCTCGGTCGTCTGAAGCTGCGTCAGCAGAATCGAGCCCCGATTCGTTCGCAGGTGCCCTGATCTCCGGATTTGGCAGACTGTTTGCAGCCGATGTACCACCCGCTGAACAGGACAGCAGTGTCGAAGTGAGCGACACTGCGACAAACCGCAGCGATCCGGATACAGCCATCAGGCAGGAGCATGCCGCCTATCGAAATCGTGAGTGGCTGCATGATCAGGAACCACTCATCGAACGAATGCTGCTGGCGGACAACGCCGCCGAACAGCTTGCCGCCGCGAAGTACCTGACGATGGTCGGGCACGATCAGGCTTTCGAAGCGCTGCTGCGCCTGGCCGAATCGCGAGCGCACCTGGCAAATGCGGCGCAGGTCTTTACCGGGCTGGTATGGGAGAACAAGGTTCGACTTTACGACCGGCTGGTGGCTACGGCGGCGGCTCGAAGTGATCTGGTGCTGATCGCCGAATATCTGTCCAGTTCGCATGACTTGCGCGCGGCCTCGAAATTCTGGGAACTGCTGGCCGGTCCAATGGCGGATGCTCATCTGGCCGCTGAACTCCTGGTGCCGATGGTGCAGGCCTACACGGCGACAAATTGGCGGTCACTGTCGGAAGCGGACGAGTCCCGGCTTGGGCCATTGAAGGAAGCGTGTGCTCACATGGCAGCGGAAGGCTCGCGCTGGCAGCGCATGGCGGCAACGGCACTGCTGGGCATGGTGGATTCCGCTCTCGCGTCTGCTGCCGCGGAACCGCTGGTGCATGACGAGTCGCTTCCCGTCGAAGTGCGAGCCGACGCGCTGCGAGTCGTTCTGTTTTTCTCTGATGAAGAACCCGCTGCGTTGCAGGCCTCTGCTTCTCTGGCGATGGCCGACACGATCAACCCACTGGGTGAAGTCGCGCTGCTGTATCTGGGTTACGGATCAAGCGGAATCGCCACGGTCGGCGGCGCGCTGCGGTTGCAGAACCGGTCGTCCGATTCGTATTCGTACAGTTCCTGGGACTCGGAGCAGCCGCTGCCTCAGCCGATTGTCCCGAGCGCTCCGGAAGGCGTCACGGTTGAACAGGTGCGGCCGTTTCTTGCATCCGAAGACGCGGCGACGCGTGCTGCGGCGGCGTGCGTGCTGACGCTGCTGCGAGAAGTCGGGCATGTGCAGACCGTTGTGGATTACTGGCTGCGATCGACCGACGACAAAGCGGCCAGACGCCTGGCGTGGCAAACAATCGCGGCGGCCAATTCGGCCAGTCACGTTCCGGTGCTCGAACAGATTTACCAGCAGCTTAAGGCCGACGCGTACTCCTCGGACGTCGGCGAGTTCTACTGGACGATTCGCATCATGACCGGTCCGGACGTGCTGGCTCTCAGAAAACAAATTCGGTCAGAACAGAGCGCCGAAGCCCTGCGACCGAAACAATGACGAAGAACTTCCGACTGCATTTCAGAAAGACGCTTCCATGCGACGTTTACCAATTTTGTCATTCGTCGCGGCGCTGGCCGTCCTGACAACTGCCGACTCCGCTTCGGCTCAGATGTTTGACACGACCGGCCAGCCGTTCGTCGGCACGGGCACGGCGAAGCTCAGACGCGGTCCCGAATTCATGCGCGTCATTCTGCCGTTGAGTGCTCAGGGGCAGAATGTTCGTGAAGCCGCCAGGGCACTGACCGAAAAAGCCGATTCGGTCAGTCAGCAGCTGGTCGTGATAGGGGCCGCCCAGGAATCGGTCAGTGTCGCGGCTTTGCGGATCGACGAATCGACGTCGGATACTCACCGCCAGATGCTGTCTCAAATGCGCAGCATGATGGGCAGCGGTTTCGGCGGAGCGTTCGGCGGCGCAGATGACGCGGACGAGCCGCCGGACGTGTCGGAGCTGGTGTCGGTCCGCACGTCGCTGACAGCCGACTTCGGGCTCGATGAATCTGACGCGATCGAACTGCTGGCAAGAACCTATGAACTTCAGCAAACGATTCGCGAAGCAAAACTGAACGGCGATGTTGGCGAGGAACTGTCTCCGGAAGAACAGGAGATGCTGGAAGAAGCCGCCATGTACGGCGGGTCCGGTGAGGAAAATCCGAACGAACCCGTGTTTCTGTACGTGGGCACAATCAGTGGCGAGGAACGGTCTGCATTAATGAAGGAAGCGTTTGCAAAAGCCAGCGCCGCCGCGGCCGAACTTGCCGCCGCGGCCGGAGTCCGGCTTGGCGAACTGGGTTCCGTGCGTGAAGGAGCCGGTGCGGAAACGGACTGGGACGGCTACGCGTCGATGGGCGGCTACGGTTATTCGTCTGCGCGCTATCAGGCCGTGGAACGAGCGAAAGCGCAACTCGCTCAGACCGAACAGATGACCTCCGTTGGGACGAGTCCGACCGAACTGACTTTTTCCGTCAGCGTGACGGCCGGATTCGCGATCGGGAAGTAGCGGACTCACATATTCGTCTTTGTATCGCCGCCGGTTCCACCGGCGACTTTGGCCAGTGCGGCACTTAGTTCGCGGTCGTGGCCGTGATCGCGGCTGTAGATGCGGAAAATGATGAAGCTTGTCGGCA
The DNA here is from genome assembly GCA_964531585.1 of uncultured Planctomycetaceae bacterium. Classification (GTDB taxonomy): domain Bacteria; phylum Planctomycetota; class Planctomycetia; order Planctomycetales; family Planctomycetaceae; genus JAWKUA01. Next base: position 19,538 of record CAZHET010000028.1, read on the forward strand.
GGCTGCGAAACAGCTCGTCGTCATCCAGTTCGAAGGAGTCACCGCTGGCCGGGTCGAACCAGAAATTCTGCCCTCCGGCCGGTCGCCGGGCACTTGGGCGGTGATAGTGTCGGGCGACATCGATGCGCATCGGGATCTGCTTCAGCGGGCCTGGCAGCAGTTCGCGGACTCGGCGTTCGACCAGATCCGGTTCAGAAAAGATCGTGGTGCTTTCGGCCTGTCCGCTGTGAAAGTGCATCGTGCGTTCGCAGGCCATGCGCCACATTTCGTCGCGGTTGATGATGGCCTTCCAGTGCCTGCCAAGGTCCGCGAGCTGTGCGTCATCGCTTTTGGCCCAGCGAGTCACATCAACAAGAAATGACGTTTCCGTCAGGCCCTGGTAATCGGCCAGATGTTCCAGCGGGTTGCCGGGAAACAGTCGCCGCATCGTTTCCGAAAAATAGTCTTCCAAAGCGATGTCGATGCCTCGCACAGTGCGGTGAAAATAGATTGTGCGAAACAGGTTGGCCCGCGTTTCGATGAAGTTGATCAGTGTCGGCAGACCGCGAGCGTGAATCGTTAGTCCCTGCTGAGTGAAGAAGCTGTAGTGGACCAGCCGCGAGATATCGAAGGCCTTCGTGTTGTAGCCGGACATGTAGGCGTCTCGCAGCACGAAATCCATGTTGTCGACGGTGTAAATGCCGCTGAAGAGCGCTCGCAGTTTTCGCAGCCAGTCCGGGTGGCCTTCTTCGTCTTCAGGCTTCCCGGAAGGCCGCCGAATCAGCCAGGCCACCTGCTTCGCGTCCAGTTCTTCCAGTGGCTGCAGTTTCCCGTTCGGGTTGCGGCGAATCCGACGAATGATGTCGCCCAGTTCGTGTTCGATGATATGCCCGCCGATGTCTTCGTGTGTCAGCGCGAACTGTTCGAGATAATGGTCGTCGAAGAAGTGGCCGAACGGTCCGTGACCGACGTCGTGCAACAGTCCCGCGATCCGCACCAGGCTTTCGACATATGCCCTGGACGGAGTGTTTCGGCAGGCGTCGACAAGGGAATCGTACCATGCCGTGACGGTCACGGTGGCCAGGTGCATGACTCCCAGCACGTGCTGAAACCGCATGTGTTCTGCGGACGGAAACACCCACCACGCGGTCTGAAGCTGGTGAATCTGCCGCAGTCGCT
>CAZHET010000028.1:20705-24254 GCA_964531585.1 uncultured Planctomycetaceae bacterium
ACCCACGGATGATCGATCAGATCCTGCTCGGCCGCTTCATCCGCCGGCAGCCCGACTCGCGAGATGAACGGGATGTATCCGTGGATCGGGTCGTGAGAAAGGCTTTCGGTGGTGAAGTCGCGGACCATGAAGCAACCTGTTTCGCTGGAAGACGCCGCTCGACGGTGAGCGTGGCGACGGATAATAGCGAAACGGCGGGCGGTGTTCGAAGCGGTTGCCGCGGGCCCGTTGCCGCCTACCGCAGGCCAAACAAAAGGTCTGCCAGAACAGCCAGCGGTGATTCTTCCCTCGCTCCCAACTGCGGTGCTCGAACTGGCTGAGCAATCGTGGTGATGTCCCCGTCACTGTTGATGTGCAGCGCGGATGGAACGGGTTCTCGCCCGCCCGCAGAACGTTCAATGCGGGCCATTTCGCCGTGATCCAGCCAGATGAAATGGCAGCGGTCGCACGAATCAATGACCACGTTGCCGGGGCCGTAGTACGGATGAGCTTCCATCAGCCCGCTGCAGTGCGGACAGTGGAGTAGACGGTCATAGTCGGCTGGATTGATGGGTCGGGGCGTTTCGGCTTCCGAAAGTTCACGGCGCGCCCGACGTTCGCGTACGACGGCCCCGAAGGCATCATTCTTCAGCAGCATGCCGTAGCAGTGACGGCAATACAGCACATTGCGATCTTCGAGCTGTCCCTTCTGCAGAGTCTCCGAGCAACACGGACAGGCGACATCGACGCCATCGTTCAATGGCGTAATTCGATCGACGGACAGCGGGTTTTCCTGTGGAAATGCCAAAGTCTGGCAGAATCGGCACTGCATATAGTCGCGCCCGGCAACGGATTCGACATTGCCGCCGCATTGCTGACAGGTCACGGTGGTGCGATTCGATGTGGTCATCTGCTTGTCTGCGAAACCTGAGTGGTGGAGTTTCGGCAAACGTAGCTTACGTCAGCAGTGTTCGCGTTTTCGGCGCGGGATGATTGGTGTCAGTCGACGAGCCGCTGGTAACGATCGCGACGAACGTGTCGATCGCGCAAGGGCATCGTGACGACCTCGCGCCGGTGTGACGCTGAGCCGTCGCTGCCACGAAGCTCATTCCGGCTGGCCGCGCAATTCACGTGCCGCCCGAACCAGACCGTTGACTATTCATCCGATGCGTTGGCGTCATCGTCAGAAGGTTCCTTCGCCGGTTCTGCTGCAGGGCCAAGCTGTTCGGCCAGCAGACGATCAAGTTCCTCGCCGCGGGCTCCCAGCGAAATCACTTTGCCTTCCTTGTCGACGAGAATCGCCGTCGGAATTCCTGTGACGCCATAGTAGTTTGCCAGCGGGTGATTCCAGCCCGCTTCGGCTTCATTCTGAGCGACCAGATTCGTCCATGTCAGTTCTTCCTGATCGATGTACTTCTCCCGTGCCTCCGCGGTGTTATCGAGATTGATGCCGACGATCGCGAATCCCTTGTCAGCGTATTTTTCGAGATTGGCTTTCATTCGTGGAACTTCGGCGCGGCACGGGCCACACCAGCTTGCCCAGAAATCGACGAGGACAACCTTGCCGCGATAGCCGTGGCGAACTGCTGCAGACTTTCGGTGGCCGCCGGATCAATGCGGCTCAGCGCCGCCAGCGCGGAGAATTTCTCCTGAATGGCGCGCAGCTCGTCGGATTCTTCGGGACTGGCCGCCAGAACTCTGTCGGCCGCTTCGATAACCGCGGCCGCCTGTTCCTTCAGCAATGCGTACACTGCTTCGCGAGTTCGGGTTTCCGGGCGAGCACGTTTGACCTCATCCATGAATTCGAACAGTTCCTTCGCCGAGCCATCCGGCACAGTGAAGCGTTTTTCGGAGTCGGCAGCCGGTGTGTCTGGCTTTTCAGATTCCGCACCTGGTGCGTCGGCTTCCTGCGCTGGTAAGCGCGTGGCGTTCAGCGCAAGCAGCAGGAGGAACAAGGAAAGACGAAATATGACGGGGTTGCGTGACATGGCAGTGTCCTGTGTGCAGTGACTTCAGGTTGAGAATTCTGTGATTGCGATGCAGGCTGGGTGCATTCGATGGGAGAGTGATCAACGCATCAGTATTCGGAAATCGTGCCGGGAATGCGAGGCATTTCTGCAAGCCACTGCGACGAACCGCCACGCACGGGCCGAGGTGCCGAGCGAGCGGTCGGCGGTGTCATTCCGGCGCGCCGGAACTTCCCACATCACTGCCTTCCGACGTTGCTCGTTTGTTCGCGGCTTCGTAGAGGCGGGCCAGAGGCAGCAGAATGGTCTCCAGTTCCTGAAGAAACGACTCTTCGGCAAGATCATCCTTGCGTTGTCGGAGCGCTTCCAGTTGTTGTTCCAGTTCATCGCGGCGAGTTCGTTCGTCAACGGTCAGCAGGCGTTCTTCCGCGCTGCGGACAAGGTGCCAGCGGTGGGCCAGACGACCATCGACTTTGTCCGGCTCCTTCACGTTGCCTTTGACTCGCACGCCTTCGAACAGTTCCGCACGCGAGCCCATGGCGTCGCCGGTGTCGTCGAGCAGCGAGTGTTCCGTCGCCAAACGGCCTTCTGATTCATAGAACTCTGCTGTTCGCCGCGACGCGAACAGCCACGCTTCCAACAGTGACGTCTGGCCGTCCCGGTCGACATCGGCATCCAGACCAGCGACGGCCTGCGACAAATAATCACCAAAACGTGCAAACTGGATTTCGTTGCCGTCCTTCGTCGCGGTGATGACAACTCGGTTCGGACCGCTGATGCCGTTGATGAACGGCGAGCTGCTGGACGAACAGTTGATGACCGCAACCGGCCGAGCCGCTGTCGCCAGCGACTGAGCCAGGTGTTCAGCGGAAAGGTCCGGGCCGTCCAGGTTGAACCGTGCGGCCCGGCCGTCGAACGTGCCGTGTCCGATCAGGACCAGCCAAAGCGGTTCAGTAGTTTCGATTGATGACCATTCGGAAAGCTGGTTCGTCAGTTGTTGCAGGTCGTCTATGTCGTCGCCGAGTCCGATGGCTTTGTGTTCTGCTTCTCCCGCCGCTGCGGCGGTTTCCCAGCGGTCGGCCCATTCGCGGAAGACGCTGCCGTATTCAGCCGTACCGTTCGCTCCGACGACGACGAGCACGTGCTGACGTTCGTCAGCAAAGGCAGGTGACGCCGCGCATACAGCGAGCAGGATCGCTGCGCACATCAGGCACGGCTGTCCTCTCTCAAGCGTAACCCCTCGCCCCTCAGCTTGCATCACGGCATCCCCTGTCGGCGTCGGATTGTCCAGTCGGCCATGAAGCAGCAGACCGCCGCTCCAAACACCCACCACTGATGCCAAACCGGCCACGACCAGATTTCGATGATCGGCGCGTCCGTGCTTTCCAGATCTTCCACGAATGAATCCAATTCATCCGTCGTGATCACTCGACCGCCGGTAGCGTCGGCGACTCGCTGCAGGAAGCGGCGGTTCACGCTGACGGACGCCATTTCCTCCTGATCCGGCTGGCTGGCCCAGCCGACGGTGGCAGTCAGCACTTCCGGTTCTGGTTCCTCTTCGTGAGTCAGCTTTGTCGACACTTCTGCCACGTACGGGCCGGCG
>CAZHET010000029.1:0-24160 GCA_964531585.1 uncultured Planctomycetaceae bacterium
GTGCCGGACACAGATCACTCCGCACATGAATCTCACTCCGCACTCGAATCATTCCGGTTGAGAATGTGCCCCCATGGTGACCGCCCGCGAGGTCGCTCGTCAGACAATTTGCAGAACGGAAGCGGGCAGAAACCGGCTCGCTCGGGCGATGATACCGTCGCCGCACCACGCGGCAATCGAATCGGGCTGCGACAACCACGCGAGAGCTTTTCAGGACATCCCATTGTCCTGGAAAAAGCATGGACGCGGCGATGTCGGATTTCTTGCATGAAGCTCTTGTCTGCGGGCAGCCGTCGGTTACAAATTGGCGATGCTGTTCCGGGCAGTCGGCATTGCACCACTGAAGTGACACCGCTGTCGACGAGGGACTACGTATGTCGCAGAAAGACCGCCCTGGCAATCACGTTTCCGTTCCGCCACGCACTGCAGCCGGAGCCAACGACAAGCATACGGATCAGGAATCCGGTCCAGCCGACTTTTACATTGTCGGCATCGGCGCGTCGGCCGGCGGCCTGGAGGCATTGGAACAGATGTTCCATGCGATGCCCGATGACAGCGGCATGGCGTTTGTCATCGTCCAGCATCTGTCCCCCGACTTCAGAAGTCTGATGGATGAACTGCTGGCGCGGCACACCAAAATGGCCATTCATCGCGTCGAGGATGGCATGGTTGTCCGGCCGGATTCGCTGTATCTGATTCCTCCGAAGCAGGACATGATCATTTCGAGCGGCCGGCTGCTGCTGACGGAGAAGGACGAGACGCGGTCGCTGTCGCTGCCGATCGACCACTTTCTGAGGTCGCTGGCTCAGGACGCCGGGCGACGCAGCATCGCCATCGTGTTGTCAGGAACAGGCAGTGACGGATCGCGCGGCCTGAGGGATGTTCACGAAGCCGGCGGGCTGGTGATTGCTCAGTCAATCGACAGCGCGAAGTTCGACGGCATGCCGAAGAGTGCGGTTGATACTGGTCTGGTGGACATCGTCGTCGCACCGCCCGCCATTCCCGACGTCCTGCAGCGATATGCGGCACACCCGATCCGTTCTCAGCTCACCGTGCCACCCCTGGACGAGTCCAGCATCGAGCACGTCTTCCGGCTGCTGCAGGAACGTCACCGCATTGACTTCAACTACTACAAGCCGACAACGATCGGCCGGCGCATTGAACGCCGGATTCAGTTGAACCATCACGGCAACATTGATGAATACGTGCGGCGGCTGGAGAGCGATCCGGACGAAGTCGATCAGTTGTACAAGGATCTGCTTATCGGCGTGACGCGGTTTTTTCGCGACCGTGACGCATTCGGCGCGCTGCAGCACGACATCCTGCCGCAGTTGCTGCTGGAACACAAAGCGGATGAGGAATTTCGCGTCTGGGTGGCGGGCTGCGGAACGGGTGAAGAAGCTTATTCGGTCGCCATTGCCATCCGCGAATGCCTGCGTTCCATGAACCGCAAGCGGAACGTCAAGATCTTTGCCACGGATGTTCATCAGGCTTCTCTGGACGTGGCTCATTCGGGCATTTACCCGAACGCCAGCCTGGAAGACTGTGACGAAGGTCTGATCAGTCGCTGGTTCACGAAAACAGACAGCGGCTGGCAGGTGTCCCCCGACATCCGCCAGATGATTGTGTTCGCGCCACATAATCTGGTGAAGGACGCTCCCTTCACAAGGCTGGACCTTGTGACGTGTCGCAATCTTCTGATCTATCTGCGTTCGATGGCTCAGAAGAAGGTGTTTTCGCTGTTCCACTTTGGACTGAAAACGCGGGGCGTGTTGTTCCTGGGAGCCAGCGAAAGTCCGGGCGAACTGGCGGACGAATTCGAAACGCTGAACGAACGGTGGCGGCTGTATCGCAAGCGTCGCGACATTCGCCTTCCGCCGGACATGCGCGGGACGCTGGAAGTCTCCGCCGCAGGATGGCACGTTCCGGCCGCCGCGACGGCCACCGGGACGATGGTGCGCACCGGCAGTGAACTGGCTCAAACGTACGACGAACTGCTCGAACGATATATGCCTCCGGGAATCCTGGTGAACGAACGGCGCGAGATCGTTCACATCTTTGGTGGTGCCGGCCGTTACCTGTCCATTGCCGACGGCCGGCTGACACCGAATGTGATGGAAATGGCCTCGGGAGACCTGCGGCTGGCGCTCGCAGGAGGATTGCAGCGAGCGTCCAAAAGCGGCGAACCGGTGAGCTACAGCCGCGTCAAAGCAGAAGTTCCCGGCGGCGAAGTCTTTGTGCGGGTTGAAGTGTGTCCGCTGCGACGACGGGGCACGCAGGCTGTCTACCTGCTGACATTTGAAGAGACGGTCACTCCGACCATTGCGGCGTCCGGGGAGGTGTCGGCCATCGCGTCGGAATCCCTTGACCTGAGCGAAGTCTCACGCAGCCAGCTTGAGGACACTCAGCAGGAACTGCGGTACACGCGCGAGAACCTGCAGGCCACGATCGAAGAACTGGAAACCAGCAACGAAGAACTGCAGGCCACCAACGAGGAAATGGTGGCTTCCAACGAAGAACTGCAAAGTACCAACGAGGAACTGCATTCCGTCAATGAAGAACTTTACACGGTCAACGCGGAGTATCAGAAGAAGATCGCAGAACTGACCGAACTGACACATGACATGGACAACCTGCTGGTCAGCACGGAGGTCCACACAGTGTTTCTTGACGCCGGTCTTTGCATCCGCAAATTCACACCGCGCATGGCGGATGTGTTCAATCTTGTTCCGCACGATATCGGTCGCCGCATCGACGCATTCTCTCACAATATCCAGTGCCGGAATCTGGCCGCCGCCGTCACTGATGTGCTGACGACCGGCGAACGCCACGAAGAACCGGTGCAGGACGGACACGGCCAGCACTTTCTGATGCGGATTCTGCCGTACCGTGCTGCCGATCGCACCAGCGGAGTCGTGCTGACGCTGATAGACGTGTCTTCCCTGGTTGCGGCACAGAATTCCGTGAAGTACGAACAGGATCGGTTCGAACGCGCGATGGCCGCTAACCGCGACGGCACATGGGACTGGACCGATGTTGGCAGTGATGAAATGTGGTGGTCGCCCAACTGTTACACGCTGCTCGGTTACGCTCCTGGCGAATTTCCGGCGCGATACTCGGAATGGCTGAAGCGGGTGCATCCGGACGACCGGTCGCGTTTGAAACGAACAGGCGTGCCCGGCGACGACAGGTGCTCTGTCGAACTGCATGCCGAATTCGAATACCGCATGAGGCACAAGTCCGGCGAATATCGCTGGTTCTGTCACCGGGCGATTGTCGACCACGGCCCGGACGGCCGCCCCGTGCGTATGACCGGTTCGATTGCCGACATTCACGAACGTCAGCTGAGCAAAGAGAAGTCTGCGCAGGAAATCCGCCGCCGGGATGAGTTTCTGGCGATGCTGTCCCACGAATTTCGGAATCCGCTGGGCGCACTCCTGAATGCGGTGGCCTACGCGAAGCACGACAATTCCGAGTCACTGGCCGCAGACGGGGCGGCAGCGATTGCTGTCGTCGAACGCCAGGCACGGCACATGACGCGGCTGCTGGATGACCTGCTGGATGTGGCCAGGCTTGGCCGCGGCAAAATCGAATTCCGCAGCGAAGTGGTGGACCTTGCGGTACTCGCCAAAGAGGTTTTGGAAGCTGTGCATCACGAAACAGACCGGCGCGGGCAGAACCTGCAGGCGCAGATCACGGACGAGCCGCTGCCTGTGGTCGGCGACCCCGCCCGTATCCGGCAGGCTCAGGTTAACCTGCTGACAAACGCTTCGAAGTACACACCGGACGGTGGCCTGATTGTTTACAGCATCAACCGCGAGGGAACGGAGGCGGTAATTTCGGTACGCGATACGGGAGCCGGCATCCCGGCGGATCAGCTGACGTCGATTTTCGATTTATTCGTGCAGTCAGAGACAAGCCTGGCGCGTCCCTCGGGCGGGCTTGGAGTCGGCTTGTCTCTGGCAAAAAGTATCGTCGAAGCACACGCCGGCCGAATCTATGCGGAAAGCTCCGGCCCGGGTCAGGGCAGCAACTTTGTCCTACGTTTGTCGTTGACCGACCGTATGGTGACCGCATCACCGCCTGAAGATGCGGAGCACCCGCCACGCGATGCCTGCGCGGGGCTGCGGCTGCTGCTGGTGGAGGACAATCAGGACGCCCGCAACATGCTGGAAAGAATGCTGCAGCGTCAGGGCTTCGAAGTCGCGACGGCTGCCGACGGACCATCAGGGCTGGAACTGTTTCAAAGCTTTCGCCCGAACGTTGCCATTGTGGACATTGGACTTCCGGTGATTGACGGTTTTCAGGTGGCGCGCGAAGTTCGCAAAGATCCTGCGCTCCGCTCCACGAGGCTGATCGCCCTGACCGGCTATGGCCGCGATTCCGACCGCCGCGAAGCTCTGGACGCCGGCTTTGACGCGCATCTGATCAAGCCGCTGAATCCCGGTACGCTGCTGTCATTGATCTCCGCCCCTTCGCCGGAGTAAACGCACGCGGTCGACGCCTTGTGGCGCGAACATGGATTTCCCGTCAAGTCGATCTTGACACTTTCGGCCGATTCCGCCTAAGTTGGCGCAACCGGCAGGAATTGCGTGTTCTCAGCAAAGCGGAACACCGCCGCGCCAGGTCAAAAGGAATCCCAGTTCGCCCGTCCGACGAATGTCGGGCAACAGCACGGAAGCTGCTCTGAGGCTGCCAGCGTTCGCAAGGATCTTCATGGATGATGGTTCACAGCGAAGCGACGTTCACCACGGAAGGATTGCACCATGCTGGTTCTTAGTCGACGCGAAAACGAGAAGGTCCACCTGCCCGATCTCGGCGTGACCATTCAGATCCTCGGCATCAAAGCTTCGAATGTGCGCATTGGAATCGACGCTCCCGCGGAAGTCCGCATCGTTCGGGATGAACTAATCGACGGCGACGCAGCTCCGCAATCCCGCCGAACGCATGTCATCCGGCTGCCTGCCTCCGTGCGCCATGCACTGCGGAACGATCTGAATTCCCTGAGTGTCGCGCTGCACCTGTTTCGGCAGGAAGTCGCCGCCGGTCTGCATCGGGATGCGGACGAAACGTTCGACGTGCTGGTCGACTATCTGGAACGTCTGAGCAACAGCGATGTGCTGTCGCCTCACGGTGTTGCTGCCGACGACAAGGCCGGCACGGAAGACGCTCAGCCGTCTGCACTGCTGGTTGACGACGCCGACAACGAACGCGAAATGCTGGCCGGTTTTCTTCGTCTGCAGGGCTATCGCGTTGATACTGCCGCTGACGGTATCGAAGCGCTGGAATACCTGCAATCCCACGTCAAACCGTCATTTATGCTGATCGACATGCGGATGCCTCGCTGTGACGGAGCCACCGTTGTGCGCCGCATACGCGATAATCCCGCCTTCGACGATGTGAAGATCTTCGCCATCAGCGGTTCGACGGCAGCAGAGAATCAACTGAACGATCGGCGGGATGGTGTCAATCAGTGGTTCATGAAACCGCTGAACCCAAGGTCGCTTGTCGACGCCATGTCCGCGTCGATTTCCAGACCCGATCTGGTCGCCGTGTAATCGGTCGCCGTTGAAGCCGCGTGCTCAGATTGCCTGCCGAGTCGGTCGCTCATTCGCGCATGACGCCTTGGGACGCGGATGACGCCCCGGGAATTGTCCCGAGACAACGTTCCGTACTCTGGCGTCATTCGTACGACGGCGTCATTCGTACAATGGCGTCGCTGCGACGTCGTTGCGGTTTCGATAGCCCCGGACGGCTTTCGTTCGGATTGCCGCGGCTCTGCGCAAACGGAAAATGGTTCGCTGGTGGCACTGCTCCGTTGTCCGCTTACAATGACCTGCACCGAGCAGCGACCCAACGGCCGCGCGGCACAGAGGCCATTGTCGGATACTACGTTCAATACGGAGTCTGTTCTTGAGAACGCGCACCACAGATCGCGAATCGCTCCGCCGGAGCGGCGTTCCCGGGGCAGGTCGAATCATCCTGCGGCACCTGACGTTGCTGTTCGCGGCGGTCTGCCTGCTGTGGCCTTCCCCAGTGGCCGCGGCGCAGGACGACGACGAGACGCTGAATGAAACGGATCGCGCCGATCTGACTCAGCGCTTGCCCGGCGACCGCAAGACAACGGCTTCGCTGGAACAGCTTCGCCAAAGCATCGATCGCGGTGACCAGCAATCCGCGATCCGCGAACTTTACCGGCTGCGGACTGCCGAACCTGGTCTGATGGTGCCGGGGAATTCCGCTTCGGAAGGTTTCGTACCGCTGTACCGCGCCGTTTTTCGCGAGTTTCACCGCCTGCCGGCGGCCCAGCGGCAGCAGTTTCGGACAACACAGGAAGCTGTTGCCGGGCTGGAATTCCAACAGGCTGCCGAACGCGGCGAACTGTCGGAATTTGTCAGCGTCATCCACCGTTTTCCCGGCACCCGTGCGTCGCTGCAGGCGTGTTTGCTGATCGCTCTGCAGCATCGCGACCGAGGCGAAGCCCTGGCAGCTGAGGTCTGGGCTCTCGAACTGGATCGTGATGGTGTGGATCCCGAATTCCGCGTCGCCGCGCAGCAGATTCTGACGGCCGCAAAAGCCGCGCGGACGTTGTCCGATTCGGGTGATGCGCATCCTCCGGATGAGACGTCACAGCAGCGGACGTGGCGGGACAACAGGCCGCAGTTTCTGCAGTGGCAGTATCGGACTGCTCTGTCGACCAGGCTGCAGGACGCCGTCAGCGAGTTTCTCACAACCTGCGTTCAGGCAGGAATTGTTCCCCGCACGTCATGGCATGTGGACGTTGACAACGGCAGCATCTTTCGTCGGACCATGCGCGGTGTCGCAGCGATCGACGGCAGAACCGGCAAACCGCGCTGGCATTATCCCCTGGCGACAAATCACGAAACGCTTCTGCAGGAACAGCGAAACACGCAAAGGATCTTTAACCCACTGTTTAACACCCAGGACGAAGCCGGCGCCCGCGGGCGCTTCCGCGATCTGGAAAGAACACCGCTGGTTGATCTGTTCTGTCGGGATGGAGTCCAGAGCGGCCTGACGGACGACGCAGAGCGAATCTACCTTGTCGCCGAAGGCAGCGAAGTTGCCGAACCAACAACATCGCGGCGATTCTTTCCCGGCGGAATGAACCGGTCGGTCTATCGCGGGTCGGAACTGATTGCGCTGGAGAAAGAATCCGGACGGCGCGTCTGGACGCTTGGCGGACAACTCACTGCACAGCCGCAGGCTGCCGCCCTGGCCGCTGCGTGGTTCGCCGGTCCGCCCACCGTCGACCGTGATCGACTGTATGCTGTGACGGAACAGAACGATGCGGTCTTTCTGAACTGCCTGGCCGCCGCGACCGGAGAACAGTTGTGGTCGCTCGCGCTGGCGTATCCGGAACAATCCATCGACAACGATCCGGTTCGGCGTTTGTGGGCCGCGCGGGTCACAGTTCGCGACGGACTGATCTGGTGCCCGACAACCACCGGCTGGCTGATCGCCGTCGATCGGCTCACCAGGTCTGTCGTGTGGGCCGGGCCACTGGAATCTCCGGATCTCGTCGATCAGCAACGCGTTCCCGTTCCGCGAGGCCGGCAGTTCATCAGAACCGAAAAGGAATCGCTCATTAGCAGTTGGGGACCGCAGCCGGTGTTTCTGGAAGGCGGCCATCTGATCGTGTTTCCGTCGGAAAGCTACGACATCCGATTCTTCGACCCGGTCACCGGCAGCATTCGGCACCGAATCGAAGCCGATCCGTCCAGCACGCTGCTGCACCTGAACACACAGCGAATGTTGATCGCCAGCGGGCGACTACTGAAGTGCTACGACATCAGAACCGCCGAACTCGTCTGGGAACAGCAACTGACCGACGCCGACGGCCTGCCCACGGGCCGCGGCGTGGAATCGGGCCAGCACCTGCTGCTGCCCACGACCAGCGGTTCCATTGCAGTGATCCGCCTGGCCGACGGATTGCTCGAGGAGACATTGCATGTTCCTCTGTCGAATCCCGGGTGGGGACATCTGGTCGCCATGGAAGCGGATATCCTGAGCGTCGCACCGGATCGCGTGCTGCGGCTTTCCGCGCAGGAACTGAATCCGGATCTGCGTGATCCTCTGGAACTGGCGGCGGCTCTGGCAGCATCCGGCAACTGGACGCAGGCGCTGGAAATGCTGGAGCAGATTCCCGACACGGACCGGCGACAGCAGCAGGTTCATCGCATCGCATTCGACTGCCGCTACCAACTGGCTGTCAGTGATCCCGATGTGCATCTTGCAGAGCTGCAGGCGGCGGCGGCGGCGCCCGAAGAACGCCTGCAGGTCGATGTCCTGAAGACCAGAAAGCTGCTTCATGACGAACGCAATGACGAGGCGGCCACGGCGCTGCTGAGTATCCTGAAGCAGGAACCATCGCTGTTGCTGTCGAATGAATTCACTCCCCGCGAAGTGACCCCGGATGAACACGTTTCAACGAGAAACGCCCCCGCGCTCAATCAGCAACTGCCGCTGACCACCTGGGCCGCGCGGCACCTGTCGGAACTGTTCGCTTGCATGGAACCCGATCAGCGGGTGACCATGCTGGCTGAGCTGCAGCAGCTTCCCGACCGAGTTCTGCTGCAGCTTTCGGATGTGGCCGCGCCACAGCTCGACGAGTCGCGGCCGCAGCCTGAAATCGCACCGCCGGAACACAGCAGTCCCGCCGACGTGACCGGGCTGCAGTCCCTGCTGCATCAGCGAATGCTCGAATCCACCTCCGACGAAACAACACTGCATCTGCTGCTGCACAGTCTGGAATCGGCAGATCACCCGCAGGCTGCCGATCAACTGCCAGCATCGCCGATCCGCCTGAACGCACCGTTGCACGCATTCCGCAAGCTGGTCGAAAACAATAACTCGCTTCTGCAGGAACTTCGCAGCGGGCACGGGAACGACTCCGATGCGTCGACTGACTGGCTGGCCGCTCGCGCGCTGCTGCTAAACTGTGTCGCGCTGGAACTCGCCGAACGACTGGGCCGCCCGCTAAGTGACTTTGATCCTGCCGCAAACAGTGGCAGCAACAGTGGCTCACCCGAGTCGACATTGCTGTCGCGGACTGACCTGACGGCCGCCTTCCAGCAGGCTCTGAGAAGCCGCTGGGATGACTGGCCGATCGAGCCCTATCGCGTCACGCCCTTCGCTCAGCCGTCTGGAATGAGCAGCCCGACGGTCGATATTTCGCCCGATCGTCCTGAAGACATTTTCCTGCGCGAATTCGAATGGTCCGTTCTGAATGAACCATCCCGCCTGCGAGCTGCCCGGCTGGCTGATCCGAACAGACGGAACTGGAGTATCCCGGCGATTCTGGGAGCGCAGGCGCGGTATAACAACAACGATTCGGAAACCATTCACCGCTGTGGCAGTGTCCTTCTGGTGCAGACTAACACGGGCATCACAGCGCTGTCGGTGCTGGATCAGCGAGTGCTGTGGTCCAGATCTCACAATCGCCAGGCGCGTGTGATCGTCACCGTCGGACCCGCTCAGCCGCAGTTTCAGGAATTCGAAGTCGGCAAACGACAGCAGCCGTCATCGCGCCGCATGGGAGCGCTGTCGGTCATCCCCGCCGGGCCACGACGCGTGTGCCTGCGATTCGGCAACGAACTGGAAGCCGTCGATCTCCTGACCGGTCACACGCTGTGGAAAGTCGCCGGCGACCAGCCGCTGTCTCAGGTTGTCGCCACCAGCCGGCTGCTGTTTCTGAACTCCATCGACGATCGCCACGCGTGGTGCTTTCGGCTGAACGACGGAACTCCTGTCGAGACCGACGTGACCGGACCGACGCTTAATCGCACACTGACCGCCACCGATTCCGCTCTGGTTGTCTGGCGGCCCCGCGAAGGTCAGGAACCCGGACCTGAACTGGAATGGTTCAATCCGCACACCGGCGTGGTCGATCACCGACTGTCGCTGGCCGATTCTGAGTCCTTCCACTTCGCAAGCGATCAGACCCTGGTCGGCGTGAGCCGCGGGCAGTCCGTGCAGGTCGTCGATCTGCAAACCGCAGAACGATTCGCGACCTCATTCGCAGTCGCCGGAGAAGACGCGGCAACTCAGGCTAAGCAGGACCAGGCCGGCGACGAAAAACTGGATTCCCTTTCGTCCGGGTTATGGACTCCGGATCGCGTGTTCGTGGTGGCCGATCCGCTGACGTTGTACGTACTCAACAACGCATCCGCCGAAGGACCGCGCGCTCAGCAGGGATTCGATCGCCATGGGTCTGCATTCGAAGGCGGAGTTCGCGCGGTTGATCGTCAGTCCGGTGAGGTCCGCTGGACAATCGACGGCGATGGTCAGGGCATCGCCACATCCCGCAAACCGGGGCTGCCGGTCATGGTCATCATTCATGAAGAACGTCTGCCGGGACCGCCGAACCAGCAACAGATCTCCAGGACGGCATTTCGCGGCATCGGCAAAATGAGCGGCGCGGAACTCTTCGACGCCGTGATCCCGACTCGCTTTAACGTGACAGCGGCCTGGATCAGCAGCGACCGGCATCAGGCGCTGAACATTCAGGTCTACGGCAATCACGTGCGAATGGAACCGCAGAACGCCATGTCGATCATCGCACCAGGCGAAACAGACGCGCCCAGCGCACCACCGGACATGCAATAGCCAGCGCGCTCAACTTGATCAGCGCGCAACAACAAGGGGCGACATATGTGATCCGCAACCTGCCTGAGACGAAGTCCCGCCTTGTCGACATGGTGTTCCTTCTGAGGCCCCGTTGTCCTTTGAGCCGCGGACAAAGCGGGCGACGTACGACGGACACAACACGCGTTAAGTTTCGAGTTCATCCGGGAAATGGGAGTGTTGCGGACACGGCAGTCGCCTGAGCCGGCCATTCTTCAGCTGCAATCCGATTTTTGCCTGGAATGCGATCTCAAGCCGGAATGCGATCATCGGCCGGAACGTCGTCGCAGAAGCCGTGTGTGCTGCGAGGGTATTTTGGAACAACATCTCCCATCTGCGGTCCGAAGGGGCGGCACATCGTCCGCGGTTTCGCTGGTCCCGGATGAACCGGGTTTCACACGCTGGAAGCGTCTGCCGCGTGTAAGCATGCTGCCGGCATGTGAGTCTGTTCGCACACGAGCGATACGAACGATTCTTACGCCAGTCCCTTCAGCATCCAGCCAATCAGGTACGCCAGCGACGCAGCCACGCCGCCCACGGCAAGAGTCTCCAGGCCGGACCAGTACCATGCCTGAGCAACGAACCGCGACTTGATGGCTCCGACGGCAAAGAACGCGACTCCCGTCATCAGCGTGCTCCAGAGAAACGGGTTCACCGCGCCGACAAAGTAGTCAGCCAGAAATGCCAGCAACGGCAAAATTCCCACGGACATGAACGCCAGAAATGTCACGACAGCGGCTCGCATCGGATTGGGGCGATCGAGCAACAGGCCGTATTCTTCCGTGAGCATCGTGTTGATCCATTGTTCGCGATCGGACGTCACCACGGCGACAGCAGTTTCCAGAAGTTCGCCCTGAAAGCCTTTGGCGGCAAAGATCTGGCGGACCTCTTCCCGCTCACCTTCGGGATGCGTTTCGATGTGATGCTCCTCGTCGCGGCGTGCCTGGTCCAGCAACTGCAGTTCGGCTCGCGAAGCCATGAAGTTGCTGGCGGCCATGCTGAACCCGTCTCCGACCAGATTGGCGAATCCCAGCACCAGTACGATGCCGGAAGAAAGATCCGCTCCGGCAACTCCCGACACTACCGCAAACGTCGTCACCGCGCCATCGATGCCGCCATAGACGAAGTCTTTCAGGTGGCTGTGCTGCGGCCCGGATTCCAGGCGTCGCTGAATCGCTTCCGGTGTATGCGATGTCCGCAACGGACAGTCGCTGGCAGGGACGTCAGGCATGAGACGGGTACGGTTGGGAGTTATGAGTGTCGGGAAACATTACAGCTGCCGCAGATTACGGCTGCCGCGAAACTTCCAGCAACATCCCCGGAAGAAACACTTCGTCCAGTTCATCCAGCGATCGATCGTCCCGCATACGCACCGACAGGCTGCGATCTGCGGCCTGTTGCTGAAGTCGGCGAATCGCCGTGACGCAGCCGTACGCCAGCAGCACTTTGCCACCGGGATTCAGACGGTCGTTCACGCCGTCCAGAAGGGAGTCCATCAGTTGAAAGTCCGGATCATACAATGCGAAATCAGCCAGTGTTGTGGGCTTGTCGTCTTCCCACGGCGGATTCGAAATGATCAGATCGAATCGTTCGTGTTCACCGAGAACGGACCAGGCAGCGGGATCCCGCTGAGGCACCAGGCGAATATCAATTCGTTCCGTGAAGTTCATGCGTTCGGCATTAAACGCTGCGTTGCGCATGGCAAACGGGTTGATGTCGGTCGCCACCACCCGCGACGCTCCCGCCTGCAGACAGCACAAAGCAATCAACCCCGACCCCGTACCGATCTCCAGCACACGCTTTCCCCGGACCAGATCGGTTTCGCGGATCAGCTTTCGCAGACTGACCGTGTCATCGGGTTCCCAGAAGACATGCCGGAAAACGGCAACATCCTGCGGAAGATCGTCAATCGTCTGCCAGACCACGATCGGCGGCGGTCCGTCATTCAGGTTGGCGGCCGGGACCGGTGCGAGTTCCGACGGCGGCCGGAACTCCGGCCTGATGGATTCTGCTGGTGCCGTGACCGATGAGACCGCGCGTGGCTCTCCGCACCCGCCGACGGACAGCAGCACCACTGAGGTGATCAGAAGGACTATGACGGGCACAGCAATACCTTCATCGCACCGGGATCGCCGTTGTACAAACGGTCAAACCATGCCGGACCGTCTTCCAGCGGTGCCGTTGCGGTGATCATGTCTTCGACACGAATGGCCCCGCTGCTCAGCAACGCAATGCACGCCGGATATTCGCGATTGGATGCACAACTGCCGATGACGTTCAGTTCACGAGTCACGACGGACTGCAGCGGCAGTTCGACCGTCGGGGCGAGGTTCCCCACCAGCGTGATGCTGCCTCCTTTTCGAGTGCTTTCGATCGCCGATTTGACGGTGGCGGTGGCTCCGACGACTTCCAGAGCAACGTCGGCACCGCGGCCGTTCGTGAGTTCCTTCACGCGGGCGACCACGTCTTCTGACCCCGCGTTGATCGTCACGTCGGCACCCAGCTTCTTCGCGACCTTCAGCTTCTGATCACTGAGATCCACAGCGATCACCCGACCGCAGCCCGCAAGGCGAATGGCCTGAATCACCAGCAGACCGATCATGCCGCTGCCAACGACAACGGCCGTGTCGCCCATTTTGACTGGAGTCCGGTTTGCCGCATGAACGGCCACGGACACCGCTTCGATCAGCGCCGCATGTTCAAACGGCAGCGAATCAGGAATGTGATACGTGATTCGCTCCGGCACCGAAACGTATTCCGCGAACGCTCCGTAGCGCCGATAGTCGCCGCACGATACTCCCAGCACCATGCGGTTGTCACACAGGTTTGGCCGCCCGTCGAGACAAAAGTCACACTTGCCGCAGGACACCATCGAATCAAATGTGACTCGATCACCTTCCGCGAATTTTGTGACGTTGCTGCCGATGGCCGCGACGATTCCGGCGGCTTCGTGCCCCATGACCAGCGGAGGAATGCGCCGCCCGCTGCTGCCGTCCCAGCCGTGAATGTCACTGCCACAGATGCCGCACGCCTGCACCCGGACCAGCAGGTCGTCCGGGCCAACGTCCGGAGTCGGCAGGTCAGTCAGTTCCAGATGTTTGTACTCAGTCAGCAACAGCGCTTTCACGATGTCTTGCCCGTTGGAAAGGAAGTGAGACGACTCGGGACGTTCAAAGCCGCCGGGCATCGTATCGCCGCGAACCGCACGGGCAAATCCAGTGACAGCACGATTCCCCGATACGCCGCCGGCAGCGTTTCGTGGAAAGCAGCCCGGCGTCACCCTTCGCTGTGACACTCCGTCGTGACATCGCCGGCACCGTCGAACGCCGCGGGAAGATTCCGTTGGCGAATCACCGGCCGCGGGGTATCCTTTCGTGCGACGTACGACTTCCGCTCATTCCGCTAAGTGTGACTGAAAGGGACCTGCGATGAGTTCTCCAGCCGGCCGCGAGTACGATCCCTATGCCGCGTCGATGGAAATGTTCGCCATTGACGCACAATTGCAGGAACGGCTGGCATTCCTGCGGCGAGTCTACGTCCATGTCTTTGGGGCGATTCTGCTGCTGATTGGGCTGGAATTTCTGTACTTTGTCGTCCCCGTCGGTCAGTCGACGATCGCGACGATGATCATGCAGACGTTCGGCCGCATGTGGATTGTGGCACTGATCGGGGTGATCGCCGCGTGCTGGTTCGCTCAGAAACTGGCGTACAGCGGAGCTTCCGCGGCAACTCAGTACGCGGGTCTGGGGATATACGTCGTCGCGGAATCGATTTTTCTGATTCCGGCCATCGCGTTTGCACTGTTCCGCGACCCGAACATTCTGGGGAAGGCGGCCTTCATGACGTTTGCCATCACCGGAGGATTGTCGCTGGTGGTCATCGTCAGCAGGAAGGACTTTTCGTTCCTGCGAAACGCCCTGTACCTGGGTGGCATCGCTCTGTTCGCGATTGGCATCGCGTCGTTTTTCTTTGGTGGATTCAATCTGGGAATTCTGTTTTCGGCGCTGGTGGTCGTACTGATGTGCGGCTACATCCTGTACGAAACGTCGCTCATCATGAATCACCTGCCAACGACGGCTCACGTTGCCGGAGCACTCATGATCTTCGGCTCGATGGCCGAACTGTTCCGCCACCTGATCTACATTCTGTCGTACCTGAACGACGACTAGTGGTCTGTCAACTTCTGGTTTTCGGGTTCGTCATTCCCGCGCAGGCGGGAATCCAGTGTCGCGATCTGGATTCCCGCCTGCGCGGGAATGAAGGACAACGCACCGACGTGGTAATCAGCCGGAGCTTTGCCCTACCATGACAACGGCTTGCGGACGCTGGCAGCGTCCGCGATGAATTCGGGGTTCGAATTCAGCCTCTGGTCGTATGCATCAGCGCGGTGTGGTCACGTGACTCAGATCGCACGCAGGACAGCGGCCGCGCTTTGGCCCATCGCGGTGCGATTGACGGAAATCGCGGTGCGAGTGCGCAGGCGCTGCGGGCCTTCGCGAACGACGTTCAACCGGCAGCGCGGGTCGGGGACTTCGTAATTCAGCGTTGCCGGAACCTCGCCGTACTTCAGCGCCAGCAGAGTTCCCGCCAGCTCGACGGCACCGGCTCCGGCATCGAAGTGGCCCACGAAGCTTTTCATCGCGGTGACCGGAACTTTCAGCAGGCAATCACCGAACACGCGGCTGTAGGCTCGTGATTCGACAATGTCGTCCGGCTGAGTGCTTTTGCCCTGAGCATTCACGTGGCCAAGTTCGTCCGGGCGAATGCTGGCCTTTCGAATTGAGGCCTCCATTGCTCGCACCAGGCCGACACCACCTGCTTCGTTTGCGGATCCGCGACCGTCGCAGCCAGCGCCGATTCCGAGAATTTCGGCGTAGATGCTGGCCCCACGGCGAACGGCGTGTTCGTAACTTTCGACGATGAATGTCGCACCGCCTTCGCCCACAACGGCACCGTCCCGCTCGAAGTCAAACGGCCGACAGGCTCGCGAAGGATCGTCAGATCGTCGTGACAGGCCTTCGAAGCGATGGAACTTGGCGATATCGACGGGATGAATGTTGGAACTGGCGGCCCCCACGATCATCACGTCCGCGCGGCCCGCTTCGATGATTCGCACGGCTTCGGCGAGAGCCAGCAACGCTGACGTGTCGCGGCAGGTGATCGTATTGTTGGGGCCGCAGGCGTTGTGATCGATGGAAATGTGGCAGGCCGGCATGTTCGGAAGCTGACGCAGCAGCCACAGCGGAGCAATGTTGCCGACGGCTCCTTCGCCCCAGCGGGTCATCGTGAATTGATCGGCCTCGTCGCGGCACAGGGCGGCGGCGGCGGCCAGTTCAGACGGATGGGACGTCATGCGTCCGGCACCGAACTCGACACCCATGCGATACGGATCGACATCGCCTGGCCGAATTCCGGCGTCCGTGACAGCCAGATTGGCGGACGCTACTCCCAGTTGAATATCGCGGGACATCACCTTCAGAAACTTGCGGTCGCGCAGATGCTGAGCCGGATCGAAATCCCGCACCTCGGCACCGAACGCAGACGGCAGACCATCGCCCGGCACCGACTGCAAAAAGTCGATTCCCGAACGATTGCCGACAAGGCTGTTCCAGAAGATGTCGCTTCCAATGCCAATCGGAGAAACAACTCCGATGCCGGTCACGACCACGCGAACCCCATCGCACCCAGCCATGGTTACGCCTCACAAGGCCGAAGCAGTCGACTCAAACGACACTTCGACCCAACCCATCTTGAGAATTTTGCCGATGTTCCCTTTCGGCCTGCGACCGACGTCGCACCCCATGCGAATCGTCGACCGAACTTGTTGCGTCCATCACGTGGACACGACTTACAGACAGAAAATTTCGCTCCCCAGCGTTATTCTCTGTTCCGGAATCAAATCTCAAACCTGCCGCAGCACTGCTGGAATGCCTGAATTCACAAGCGCAGCAATTTTCGCAGCAAGTCCAGATTACATGACGGGCGCGTCGGATTGTCAAGTGCGCCTCAGTGGTTCCGCACGATTCCGAAAGCGGAGAATTCCCGTGCTCCCGCGGAATTCGGCGGATTTCGCCGGGTCGCAAATGACTCGTATCCGGTCCCCACGAGCAATCCGAGCGGCACGACGAAGCGGGGTGATTCAGGAGTTCCCGACGATTTCGGTCTGCCGCCGAGCGCGGCCACCGAACGTGGATTTCGCGAAAAGGCCGGAGTGAGATCCCTCCAGACACGTTTCTCGATGAACTCTGCGTTCAATCTGCTGCGAGGACATTTCACGCAGAGGGGCAGAGGGATGCGGCGAGGTGCTGCGATCGGGTTCGGCATCGGCGGCGGTTGACGGCAGATCAGGCCGTTGGCACCGGCGATCGGTGATTCCTGCCGCTTTCGCACTGGTACTCGCTGAGTCAGCGTCGCTCCCACCCGCTTCCCACCGCCATGATATTGACCGCCGACAGACGCCGACGGCAACATTCACTCAGCAGCCACCGCGCCGGATATTCAGCCGGAATGACGGGGCCGCTCGCTGGCTTCTGCGGAAAGGATTCGCCGAATGTTTCTGATTCTCAAACCACTGCGGCTGGCGCTGAAAGCACTGCTCGCTCAGTCTTCACCGCGGCAGATGTCAATGGGGTTGGCGCTGGGAGTGCTGGTCGGACTCGTGCCAAAGGGAAACCTGCTGGCAGTCTTTCTGGGGATCTTCCTCGCGGCGACTCGCGTCAATCTGGGGATCGCTGCCGCAGCGATCGTCGCGGTTACGTTCGGGTCGTCGCTGCTTGACCCGGTTTCCGACCGGGTGGGCTCCTGGCTGCTGACTCTCCCGTCGCTGCAGAACACATGGACGCAGTTGTATAACGCTCCGGTGATGCCGTGGACCGCGTTCAATAATTCCGTGGTCCTCGGCAGTTTCGTGATCGGCCTGATCGTTATTTATCCTGTTCATCGGGTGTCGCGACCGGTTTTCGAAAAATATTCAGCACTCGTCGGGCCATGGGCCAGGAAGTTCTGGCTGGCTCGAGTGCTCCTCGGAGCCGAATGGGCCGATCGGCTGGGCGAAGTGGGATGATGTTCAAGGCTCCGGCCGGGCGGCTGCGGCAACGGGAGCCCTTTGGCACAGGCGGCTCGGCAGGAGCCTCGCCCTCCCACCGTCGCGTGGCTGAGCGTCGCGTGCCCGAGCCTTGTTCGCCTGGGCGCTGGTGCCACATCGACTTCCATTCCATCACGATTGACGGGCCACTGGTGTTGGTGATTCTGATCTGCAACGAAGCACGAATCTGTTGAACGGCACTGCGAAGCAAGGATGCTCACATGCGCTGGAGTTATCTGATTCCCCGGCTGATTCTGGTCGGCATTCTGTGGGCGGCGATGGCGTTCGGCTTCGATCCGCTGCTGAGATACTCAACCGTGCAGGGGCTGCAGTCCATCACGGGCGCGAAGGCGGACGTCAATGACTTCCGCACCGGTTTCTTCCCGCCGCGCATGGATGTCGCCCGCGTCGCGCTGGCCAGTGCGAGTCAGCCCGGCACGAACATGGTGGAATTTCAGGCTCTGACGCTCAGGATGAACGGTGATTCGCTGCTGCGAAAATCGTTCGTGGTCGAAGAAGCGACCATGACCGGAGTCCGGTTTGGGACGGCTCGCGATGACAACGGCCAGTTGGAAGTCATCTCTGAACCGGAAGACAGCGAACCGTCCTGGCTCGCTGAAAAGCTGCGCAGCATCGGCGATGAATGGCTGGAAGATCTGACGGTCCAGGCAAAGGCGCAGGTCGATCCCAATACGCTCGAAACCTATCGCACCGGGCGCGAGCTGCATGAAAAATGGGATACTCGCTTCGACACGATGACGGGCGAAGTTGACCTGCTGAAACAGGAAGTGGACGTTCTGCGTGAGCAAATGGACGCCGCCAAACGGGCTGAGCCGCTGCAGCAGATTGAAATGTATCTGCAGATTGCTCAGCGAGCCGACCTGCTGCTGCGACAGGCACAGCAAATGCGGACCGGCATCACCGGCATCGTTCCGGAAGTTCAGCAGGACTTCGCCAGACTGAATCAGGCACGCCAGAACGATCAGGAAATGGTCGTTCAGAAAGTCCAGTTGCTGAAACCGGACGCGCGACGGATTTCGGAATCTCTGATCGGCGAAGAAATGTACCGCCAGTTGCATCAACTGATGAGCTGGCTGGAGCTGGCTCGCGAGTATCAGGAAGATCTGGAGAAGCAGGCGAAACCGGAACGCATTCGCGGCACGGACTTCGAATTTGAACTGTTCAATCCCACGCCGCGAATGCTGTGTCGCAAACTGCTGATCGACGGCGAACTGACGATGCACGGTCAGCCGACGCCGTTTCGCGGAATTCTGACTGACGTGACCGACGACGCGAAAATGCACGGTCTGCCCGCCGTCCTGAAACTGCAGACCGATGGCGAACAGCCGCTGCAGCTGCTGGTCAGATACGACGCGACGGCGGAGATTCCCCGCACCGAAGTCCTGGCGGATTATGTCGGCAGTCAGCACAAGCCACTCTCGATCGGCAAGGCAGACAAAGTCCAGATGCTGACCAGCCTGAGAAATCAGCACTGGAACGCGAAACTGATGATCGCCAATGGAGAAATCGCCGGTCAGGTGAAACTGAACTCGGAACTCGGCGAAACCACCTGTTCCGCGCCGACCGACAAGACGGGAATTCTGACGCAGATGCTGGCCGATGTGTCGTCTGCGGTGCATGTAGTCAACGCCACCGTGCAGTTGACGGGGACCATCAGGAAGCCTCACGTGTCAATTGCATCCGATGTCGGCGAACAGTTCGCTGCCGGTTTCCAGACGGCACTGACTGCTCAGGTCGCTCAGCTGAAGACTCGTCTTGTGGCAGAAGTCGACCGCACCGTGGCCGAACAGCGCGAAAAGCTGACCGCATCGTTCGGAAAGCGTTACGACGAGCTGCTCGCCGAAAACGCAGACGTCCTGCAAAAGGTCCAGCAGGCTCAGCAACTGGTGGCGACACTGCGGTCCGGCAAAGTTGATCCGAATCAGGTCATCCGGCAGGTTTCGGAATCCGGTCTGCTGAAGGAAAAGGATCAGCAGAAGCTCGACAAGACGATGGGTGAAGCCAACAAGGTTCTGGGTGGCCTGAAAGATCCGAACGAAGCTCTTCGCCAGGCAATCCCCAAACTCGGCGGCAAATTGTTTCGTTAGCAACGGCAATGGATCGGCAGCCACGGCTGCTGTGCTGTGCGCGGAGGCGCACTGTGCGATGTTAGTCCGCAATCCTCACTGCCCGGCTGCGCGGACGCCCCGCACGAAAGCGGACTGACGTCGCGCTGCTCGCCCAGCGCGGACGCGGCACTGTGCGCGGTGGCGCGCTGCTCGCCAACTGCGGTGGCGGCTGTTATACATCTCGGCGACCTGCGCGACCGAAGGTGAGCGGCGGAAGTCAGTTCCTGCTGACGTTGCCGGCAGCGACCTGGCAAAGGACGCTGGCAGTGTCGGCAACGGGAATTTCTCATCGGCCGGTCGCCTGACTCCGCATTCCGCTGGCTTGAGTGAGTTCCGTTATGAATCCGAATTCTCCAGTCATCCTGCGATGCATGACGCTTAGCTCGCTGTCCGCTGCGGCTTTACTGGCGGCCTCGGTGCCCGCAGCGCTGGCTCAGGATCTTTCCCCCGCGTTTCGCATCATCGAACAGGCTGTGTCGGATGGCGACTTTCCCGGCGCTTCGGCACTGGTGATGCAGAACGGCGAAACGCTTGCGGCCGAAGCGTATGGACTTTGCGACGTGAAGCAGCAGCGGCCGTTTCGAACGGACACGATTTGCTGGATCGCATCATTGACGAAGCCTGTCACCGCGACGGCGGCGACGACGCTGGTCGAACAGGGAAAGCTGAGCCTTGACGATTCCGTTGAACAATATCTGCCCGAATTTGCCGAACAGAAAACCGCCGCCGGAACGCATGTTCCCATCAAAGTGCGTCAGTTGATGAGCCATTCATCGGGGCTGCAGTCGTCGGTCCCGCTGCGGCCGGATTTTTTCTTCGTGCAGTCGTGGTATCAGCAGCCTTTGCCCGAAGTCGCGTCCGCGATGGCAGAGACGGAACTGATCTTTGAACCGGGCCGGCAGGTGCAGTATTCCAACGCGGCTCCGTACGTGCTTGCCCGCATCATCGAGATTCAGTCGGGACAGCCGTTTGGCGAATTCGTTCGAACCCGGGTTCTCGATCCGCTGCAGATGAGCGATACGATGTTTGATGTTCCCGCAGAGAAGGTCGGCCGCACGGCCGTGGTCTATCGGCGGCAGCAGGGCGAACTGGTGGAATTCTGCCGCTACGATGCCAACTGGAAGGTCGCGATGACGATGCCCGACGGCGGCTTGTTTTCCACGCCCGCTCACATCGCGAAGTTTGCGGAAGCGTTTCTGAACGGTGGCCGCGGTGTGCTGAAACCTGAATCCGTCACGGAGATGCTGACCCGGCAAAGCGACGGCTACGGACTTGGCTGGATACTCGACCGGCCGAACCAGTTCAGCCACTGGGGCTCCAGCGGAGCACTCGTCTGGGCGGACCGAGAAACGAAGGTTGTCGGCGTGCTGTTCGTTCAGGTCCAGGACCGCCGCATGGTGTCTGATCTGCATGACCGTTTTCGCGCGGCGGTGACGGCAGCGATGTCAGGGAATTGAAGGCGGTCTCGCTGACATGCAGACACCCTGCTACCGGCCGACGTCCAACAGTCGCTTCAGCGAAAATTCCCGGCTGTGGACAAGGATGAAGAACGGTTCGTGTGGATCGAATGGAGGCTGCCGCCAGTCCACTTCCCAGACCGGTTTGTCATCCAGCGATGCCTTGAGAGCGTAGCCGGTCATCGGAGCCAGCGAGTAATGCCAGCGATGTCCTTCCGCGGATGTCAGTGCTTCGACGACGATCATCAGTTCCGGGTCCGTGCCATGAGCATGCACGAAGAGTGCTCCGTCGAGCGTGTTGGAATCTTCCTTTCCAAACCGCAGCAGCGGTTTCGCCATCAGACGTAATTCGTCGGAGTTTTCCCGACCCTCGAAGTTGTCCGACGCGGAAAACCGGGCGGCGATCTGCCGCATCTGAACCAGCCGCCGGACGGGGGTCTCGGCAGGCTCTGGAGCGTCGGGTACCGGCTTCACTTCGACTCCCGCACGATTCGGTTCCCACACGGCTTCGCCATCGCGAGTCGCTCGAAACGGGACCGGAGACAGCGACTGAAATTCGTGGATCCACAGGTCGTCACTGGTCAGGAAGATCTGAGCGCCCACCATCGGCCGGCCGTCTTCGGACGTCCAGACAAAGAAGCCTCCGTCCTGCAGTCCGCTGACAGGGTTGGTGAACCGCAGCAGCGGGTCGGGCAAAGCGGTGAGCTTCGCTTTGAAGTCGGGACTCAGACGGAAGTCGTAATCGTTGCTCGACGACTTCATGTATTCGAGGCGAATTTCCGCCGGAGTCCGCGATGCCGGCTCGTCAGCCGGACATTGCGAGGCGGCCAGAAGCAACAGCAAACATACAACAGGTTTCATCGCGGCACTCCAAAATCTTCAGACGCTTTGTCTGCAGTGAGTGTAGCGGTTGCAACACACAATTCTCAAGGCCGCCGTATCGATTCGCCGACGAGCTGCGGGACATCGTCTTGCAACCCGCGCGGACCGGCTGCGCGGATGACCAGCACGAAAGCGGACTGACGTCGCGCTGCTCACCCAGCGCGGCTCGGCTCCCCCAGCGCTGCTTGCCAGGGGGGAATGCGGCGCTGAGCGTGCCGGCGAGTTGCGGGACGTCAGTCGGCCACCGGCAGGCGGATGCTGGTGCCGCGAATGCTCGACAACTGGCTCAGGTCCCGGTCGGCTGCTCGCAGACAACCTTCGGTTGTTCGGTGAGTCATGATGACCAGGCGGGCGACGCCGGTTTCGGCTCCTTCAATTTCCGGTGTCTCGTCCTGCCTGACCGACGAGATGCTGATACCGTTGCGGCCCAGGATATCCGCGATATCGGCCAGCACGTGTGGGCGATCGTCGACCGTGAAACGCAGATAGTAGCGCCGACTGAGAGCTTCCGGAGGCTGGACCGGAATCGGCAGACTCGCTTCGGAACGCAGAAGCGAGCGGAATGTGATTGCCGCTCGGCCCGTGGCGTAGTCGATGATGTCAGCGACGACGGCGGATGCAGTTGGAAGCTGGCCCGCTCCGGCTCCGGAGAAGATCGTGCGGCCGACGGCATCGCCTTCGACCACGACAATGTTGTCAGCTCCGTCGATCTTTGCGATCGTCCGAGTCGCCCGGATCAGAGTTGGCAGAACCGACATTTCAATGCGGCCGTCGGTCAGCCGCGCGTTGGCCAGCAGCTTGATTTTGTAACCCAGTTCGGCCGCCACCTGCAGATCGAGCAGTTCCAGTTTGTCGATGCCCGCTCGCAGGATGCCGTCCAGCGGAACTCGTGTCGAGAATGCCAGCATCGTGAGGATCGACAGTTTCTGAGCCGCGTCGGTGCCGTCGACATCCATCGCCGGATCGGCCTCGGCGTAGCCCAGCGCCTGAGCCTGAGTCAGTACGTTGTCATACGACCGCTGATCGTTGAGCATGTGAGTCAGAATGAAGTTGCTGGTTCCGTTCAGAATGGCTTCGATCGACAGGATGCGGTTGGCCGTCAGTGCCTGAGTCACCGCACTGATGATCGGGATGCCTCCTGCGACGGCCGCTTCGAAGCCGATCGTCCGGCCCAGCTTGCCGGCCAGTTCGAACAGCGATTCGCCGTGTTCGTAAAGCAGTGCTTTGTTGGCGGTGACGATGTCCTTTCCCGCGTTCAGGAACCGCTGCATGTATTTCAGAGCCGGGTTGGTACCTCCCATCAGCTGAACGACCAGGTCGATTTCCGGATCGTTTGCGAGGGCGTCGATTGTGTCCGTCACGACAATTCCGCCGGGGAGGAATTCCCGGGTCTTCGCGGTGTCGCGGACCACGACGTGACGAATGTTGATGCGCCGGCCGGCCCGCACGGCGATCAGTTCTGCCTGCGACGCCAGGATTTTCGCCACGCCGGAACCGACCGTGCCAAAGCCGACAAGGCCGATGTTGAGATCTGAGGGTTCTGTCATGCTGTATTCCTCGTTCCGGGGCTCTGCCCTGGAACGCACTGCCAGGAGGCTCTGCCCAATGTCACTCCCTTTCGCTCTGATCTGTGAGCGGCACGGCGCTAGCCGCCGGTGTTTGCATTGAAATCGCTGCGAAGAACCGGCGGCTAGCGCCTTGCCGCTCACGGATCAGTGCCAAAGAAGAACCGGCGGCTATCGCCCAAGACCGCTAAATCGAGATATGAAAAAATCGCATTTCCCCGCATGATTGTGGTGCTTAAACCCAATCCCGCAAAGGAAATGCCATCATGTGCGATGGAACGTCTGTGACGATCAACGATTCAGACCGACAGCGTGGTCTGAAGCAAGTGCTTTCCCAGAAGCGGATCGACCGTGCCATCGGTGATCAACTTCAAACGCGTCACTGCAAACGCATCACGA
>CAZHET010000030.1:0-23911 GCA_964531585.1 uncultured Planctomycetaceae bacterium
GGCGTTCCCACCCCGGCGACCTGCTGGACGCGGCACGGGAAGACTGGCTGCCATTGCCGGAGGACACCGCCCGCTTCGATACAGCTATGGGAGGCATCGGTCCGCGAGCGACCCCGACGGTCACCGACAACGCGCTATTTGCTTTGGGAGCCACCGGAATTCTGAACTGCCTGAATCCCGCCACGGGCACACTCATCTGGCAGCGGAATATTCTTGACGACGCCGAAGCGAAGATGCTGGACTGGGCGATGTCCGGTTCGCCGCTGGTATTCGAAGACAAGGTCATCGTTGATGCCGGCGGGTCGCAGGGGAGGGCGGTGATCGCCTATGACCGGTCGACGGGGGAAATCATCTGGTCCGGGGGCAATCACATCGCGGGCTACGCGGCCCCGCGAATCGAAGAAATCGGCGGGCAGACTCAACTGCTGATTTTTCACGGCGAAGGTCTGCAGGGCCGTGATCCCAGGACCGGGGAGCCACTGTGGAACTATCCGTTCACAAACATGTACCACATCAACGTCGCTCAACCGATGCTGTTTGGCGATCGTGTTTTCGTCAGCAATGGCTACGACGGCGGTTGCGTGCTGCTCGACCCTGCGGAACTGCACGAGGGAATCCCCAACGAAGTCTGGCCGCCGAACAACCGGCTGAAGCTGAAGTTCAATGAGGCGGTCTCGACGGACGGCTACATCTACGGCCTGGACGACGGAATTCTGTCGTGCCTTGAAGCCTCAACGGGCGAACGCATGTGGAAGGGCGGGCGCTATCGTCACGGACAGGTTCTGCTGTGGGACGACGTGCTGATCGTGCAGGCGGAAGCCGGTTACGTGGCGGCGGTCAAAGCAGAACCGGATGGCTTTTCGGAGATCTGCCGGTTCGCGGGGCTGAGTGATCGCGAGGACGGGTTGATCGTGAAAGCATGGAATGTTCCCGTGGTGAATCGCGGTCGTCTGTACATCCGCGACGCGTACGAGATGGCATGCTTCGATCTGCGGTGAAGGTCGCCCCTGGTTTAAGACTGCGTCAACGATCTTAGTCGATTCCAAGGACTTCTCGCACCAACGCCGCCATCCTGTCATGGCCCTCCTGCGACAGATGTATCGAATCCAGGGTCGAATTGCTGCCTGAAAAAATGGCCGCGAATCGGTGCTTTGGAATCAGACGAACGCCGTGACGTTTCGCCAGTCTGCGCTGGACAGATCCCCAACGGTTGCAGAACGGTGGCAGTGGCAATTCCATCAGAAAGACGTGACGGTCAGACCTGGCAATGAACGTCAGCAGCGCGTCGAGATCCTTTTCGTAATTTTGAATGCTGGTGCTGCCAAGAATATCGTTTCCGCCGACTCCCAGAATCACTACGCCCGTGTCAGGGATCTCAGAATCGCGCGCCCTGCGGAACGCTGACGCCGTGGTCTCGCCGACGTGAGACAGGTCCAGGACCGTCGAATCCGAAGACTGCTGCATCAGCGTTGGCCACGTTACAGCCTCGCCTTCCCCCAGGCCGGCGGTGACGGAATCTCCGAGCACGACCAGCGGCAGTTCCCGCCGAGCGGTTTCTTTCGGCAGATGTGGCGTCCAGTGCCAGGTGGCCTCGTAGACAGCCGCCATCAACCAAAGGCCGAGCGTCACCGGTTTCACCCAGCGGCGTTTCCGACTGAATGTCCTGCTGGCGGCAAGTACCGTTAGTAGCGACGCTGCAATCCAGAACGGCAACGGATACGGAGTGGCGGAAATGCCCGTTCCGACCAGACCGAGAAAGACCAGTAAAGCCGCCATGCGCCGCCAAAGTCGCCGTTCCACCCGACGATTCAGGCACAACCCGGTGACGAGCAGCAGGACTCCCGTGAAGAAAACCTGCCCGCTGGCAATGTGAAGGACGAATGGATGCATGAGCAGCAGCATACCAGACAGAGAAATTGACCGGTGCCGCCTTCAGCACATCATCACATGCCTTCACAGCACACTTTTCTTCCACGAAGAACCGTCACGCGTTCTCGTTATGTCAGTCAGCTTGTCTCGTCAGTCCACCACCAACGCGAAAGATTCCGTCATGCGCCGCACGATTTGTTTTGCTGTCGTCATTTCCGCTCTGCTGGTTCTGATTCTGACTTCGCCCGCCGCGCATTCCCTGGACGGGCCGAACGGCAAGGATTCGCATGGTCCATCTGACGGCCTGACGCTGGAATTCTATCCGCTCGGGGAACTGACCGCGCCGCCAGAGCCATTTCCGTACGATGCCCGACTACCAACGTCCGGTGATGCCACTCAGAACGGATTCGGCTCCTGGCAGGACAACGGAAGGAACGACCGGATTCGCTCCGTCGACGAGACGCTGCTGATCCACCAGACTGAATCAAATCACAAGGCGATCCGCGTTTCTTCGGGCAACATGATTGGGAGACATTTTAGTCTACACACTAAGTGCGCTGTCCCGTTTTCGATTCCCGGTTCCGGAACAAATCGGCAGTCCGTCCGGCACCATGCGACGGCAACCGCCACACGACAGCCGCGACTGCCGCGGAGCAAAGCGGAACCGCGGAAATGCAAAACTCATACAGAGTTTTGCACGGTCAGCGCGGCGTCTTGGGGGTAGTTCGGGCTTCCTGAACAAAGGCTTGTGACCTTCGGCTGACCCCATTGTGCCTCGAACCCCCGCCGTTCGATCCACCTCAACCCTTCATCAACCAGCCAATCCGCGCCAGGCGAAGTCAAAGCCTCACGTGTTGTGCTATCACGCGTTTCGCAGTGCCTAGAAGCGGGGGCTGAGCAGAAACGTCGCAAGGAACAATACGGTAAATAATGCGAGTGAAACATATGCGGCCCGTTCATCAACACTGCCATTCGATTCACCCAAACCAAATTTATGGCCAAGACGGTGCCAGATCAAGAATCCAATCGGAACAGTGACTATCCCGAAGAGCCATAGAACCCAAATTGGCGACCCATTTCTCATCATGTCGCCAGCATCGCCGATGTCTTCAAATGATCCAATTGTAATGTAGGCACCGTTCGCAATCAGGCAAAAGCCAGCGAAGAATCGCGCAAGATAATCACCGGGTATTTTGAATTTCCAGAACACGCCCCATATGACGAGCGGCAGCAAGACACCAACGATCGGCCCGGCCCAGACGATAATGAGCGGATTGGGATTTGGCGAAACATCGGTTCGTGAAATCGCCAACGGATGGACAACAACCTTTGAAACGGAGCCACCGGTGGACAGGCAAGCGATTACATGTCCCAATTCATGAATCGCCATAAACGCGAGCCAGCAGAACGGAATGAACGAGGCAACAAGGATAACCTGACTCATTCGTTTCATACAGAATTCTCAAGCGTGATAACGACCTGTAATTCACCCGGCGGTTGCCGGACATAAGAGTTTATTCCAGGGGTTCTGGCCCGGTGGCCTTAGTTTCTCGGAAATTATTCTGATGTGCAAGCTTGCCCTGCTCACCTGGAAATGACATCTGAAATCGTACACTCCTGCGATTTCAGGGTCCCGGGGGAGTTGTGTGGTGAGCATCGGGAAGTTTGAAGCCGTCCTGGCGGCTGGCAGGTATTCTCAGGCGGAACAGACCTGGTTTCCGACCTGGGTTCTTCGCTTCCGAGAGTTTCTGTGTGAGAACGAACTATTGCCGGCGGACGTGGATCGGTCGATTGTCGTTCGCTTCCTGCAGCAGGTGAAAGCTCAGGGAACTCCGGCGTGGCAGCGGCTGCAGGCTGTGCAGGCAATCGAGGCGTATCACCGGGCAGTTCTGCAGCGGCCGATCGCCGACCTGCAGGACGTGATCACCACGCTCAGGCGATTCGCCCGCCAGGAAAAGCAACTCGGTGCAGATCGCCCGTTGTCCGCCGATGAGTCGGCCGGCCTGGTGGGGATGATTGATCCCGATGAGCCAGCGATGCTGCAGAAACCAGCGTTACTGCTGTCTGCCGCTGTACATTTTCTGCGGTGAACATTTGTTGTGTGCCCGGCTGCGTCCGTCAGACATTGATGCCAGTCTGGGCAGTGTCAAGCAGCCGGACCGCATCGTGGCGCAGGTTCGCAGCGAATGGCCGGAGGTTCGCAGCATCATTCACGGAGACAGCGGCTTCTGTCGAGATCACATCATGTCGTGGTGCGAAGCGAAGCTTCGGCGATATGCGGTTCCGAACCGAAGTTTACGAGCGAGTGCGCGCTGCCGAGACTCGGCTACTTCACAACCCACGTATCGCCGCTGTTGAAGAGTTGTTCCAGGTCGCCGTCACCATGCTTGTCGCGGGCGGCGTCGACCTGGTCGCGGACCTGCTGGTCGTAGATCGGACGTGACACGTTACGCAGGACTCCGAGCGGTTCCGGGAACTTCGGATAGCGCATCTGAGCCAGCAGGAAGGCCAGACTGGGATCTTCCGCTTTCTCATCATGGAACAGCAGGTCATCCTCTGAGATTCCACTGCTGAGATCGACCACTTCCGTCTTGCCGTGGGAATTCAGCCGGACACCCTTGTCGCGTTTCTGGCCAAAAATCAGTGGCTTCCCGTGCTCGAGGTATACAACGTTGTCTTCCTTTTCGCCCTTCTTTGACGCATAGAGAAAGGCACCGGAATTGAAAACGTTGCAGTCCTGGTAGACTTCGACAAACGATGTTCCCTTGTGCAAAGCCGCACGATGCAGGGTTTCTGCAAGGTGCTTAATGTCGACATCCACAGACCGAGCGACAAAAGTGGCTTCGCAGCCGATGGCGACTGAAAGGGGATTCAGCGGATTATCAACTGAACCATAAGGCGTGCTCTTCGTTTTCGCTCCCAGCGGACTGGTCGGAGAATACTGTCCTTTGGTCAGACCATAAATCTGATTGTTGAACAGAATAATGTTCAGATCGATGTTGCGGCGAATCGCGTGCATCAGGTGATTGCCGCCAATCGACAATGCATCACCATCGCCGGTGATGACCCACACATTCATGTCCGGGTTTGCCAGCTTGACACCGGTGGCAATGGCGGGTGCCCGCCCGTGAATACTGTGAAATCCGTACGTGTTCATGTAGTACGGAAAGCGGCTGGAGCAGCCGATGCCGGAGACGAAACAGAATTTTTCGCGGGGAATCCCCAGTTCCGGCAACACCTTCTTCATTTGCGCCAGGATCGCATAGTCGCCGCAACGCGGACACCAGCGCACTTCCTGATCGCTGGCGAAGTCCTTGGCCGAAAGCTGGGGCAGCATTGTGGACATCTCGTTCTGAATCCTGTTGCTGAAAGAATGAGGCAGGTGAGTGAGAGGCTCAAACAATACCGGGACAGGCACCCTTGCGAGTTAATAATTCAACACAATGTTTGCTTCGTTCCGGAGCCAGTCCCGGTACTGTCCGGCGTCCTAATTAGGGCAGGGCCGTCTGCGGGCGAACGCAGTGCGGCTCTGCTGGGGTGGAATTTCAGGCCAGTACTTCACGGATTTTTGACGCGACTTCGCCAACCTTGAACGGCTTGCCCTGAATTTTATTCAGGCCGATCGCGTCCACCAGAAAGCGGCTGCGAATGAGTATCGACAACTGTCCCAGGTTGAGTTCCGGAATCAAGACTTTCCTGTAACTGCGAATGATCTGTTCCAGGTTGCGAGGGAATGGGTTCATGTAGCGCAGATGAGCATGAGCACACGACAGACCGGACTTCTGGCATTCGCGAACGGCTGTCCGCACGGTTCCGTATGTTCCTCCCCAGCTGAGCACCAGCAGATCACCGCTGTCCGGTCCGTCCACTTCCTGTTCGGGAATGAACTGAGCGATGTTGGCGACCTTGCGGGCGCGCGTATCAGACATGTGCTGGTGATTGTTCGGGCTGTATTCGACATTGCCTGTCGTATCGGCCTTTTCCAGTCCGCCGACGCGGTGCTCAAGTTCCGGAGTTCCGGGGACGGCCCACGGCCGGACCAGTCTGGAATCTCGCAGGTACGGCATGAAATCGTCACCGCGATTCGGTTCAGTGAGCAGATCGGCGACGATGGGCTTGATGTCGCTGACGGCCGGAATCATCCATGGTTCTGCTCCGTTCGCGATGTAGCCATCGGACAGCAAAATCACCGGCGTCATAAATTCAACAGCAAGCCGAAGTGCGTCCTGAATAGCCCAGAAGCAGTCACCAGGAGTCTGAGCGGCGATAATCGGCAGCGGCGATTCTCCGTTGCGGCCAAACATCACCAGCAGCAGATCGGACTGTTCTGTCTTCGTCGGCAGTCCGGTACTGGGGCCCCCGCGCTGGACGTCAATGATGACCATTGGCAGTTCGGTGATCATGCCCAGCCCCATCGCTTCGCCCTTGAGGCAGATGCCGGGGCCGCTGCTGGCAGTGACGGCCATGGTTCCACCAAAGGCGGCTCCGCAGGTGGCTGACATTGCGGCGATTTCGTCTTCGGCCTGGAACGTTGTGACTCCGAAGTGCTTCAGCCGCGACAGTTCATGGAGAATGTCGCTGGCGGGAGTAATCGGGTACCCGGAAAACACCAGGTCGAGGTTCGACAGCTTCGCGGCCGTCGCCATGCCCATCGCCAGCGCTTCGTTGCCCGTGATCTTGCGGTACTTTCCGGCCGCCAGTTTCGCCGGCGGAACTTCGTAGTGAACGGTGAACTGTTCCGTGGAAAACCCGTAGTTCGAACCGCCCTTCAACGCTCGCAGGTTGGCTTCGGCGACGTTTGGCAGCTTGGCAAACTTCTTCTGCACCCACTCTTCGGTCGGACGCTGGTCGCGATCGTAGAGCCAGTAAACCAGTCCCAGAGCGAAGAAGTTTCTGCAGCGATCCGCTTCGCGCTGCGACAGCCCGAGACCGTCGACGGCATCTCGTGTCAGCCTCGTCATCGGCACCTTGTGGACTCGGTAACCGGCGAGCTGGTCGTTGTCACCCAGCGGGTTCTGGTCGTACCCGGCCTTGTGCAGGTTTGACTTTTCGAACGCGTCTTCGTTAACGATCAGCGTGCCGCCGCGCTTGAGATCGCCGATGTTGGCTTTCAAAGCGGCTGGGTTCATTGCGACGAGCGTATCCACTTCATCGCCCGGCGTAAAAATGTCGTGGCTGGAGAAGCAGATCTGGTATCCGCTGACGCCGGCAATGGTTCCGACGGGAGCGCGGATTTCGGCGGGAAAGTCGGGAAGCGTGCTGACGTCGTTGCCAAACACGGCGGACACGTTCGTGAACTGAGTTCCGACCAACTGCATCCCGTCACCGCTGTCGCCGCAGAATCGAATAACGACGGTGTCGACAGATTCGTGACGACGGCCCTCTGGCGGGGCGGGAATGTCAACAGTGGACATGAAGGGGATGCTCCGAGGATTTCGCGTGCGGCAGGCAATTCGCAGGGGCTACTTGCCCTGCGTCGTCATTCTTGCAGGGCGGCTGAAGAAAAAAAACCCATTCTTTGCCGGCACACGATCAGAAATCTTCCCGTCTCGGAAATGAGCAGGAATCCACAAATCTTTGCTGGACACCGAGGCATCACATTTGTCCAGGCTCGCCTTGACGTGCCGCACAGGGTGGCGAAACTCCGCGGTTGCCCGCAATCTCACCCGCCATGTCACTCGCTGTCCCTGGCGGGTCTCAGCAATCCAAGGCTTCGTAAGGTGCTTCATGCTGTCGACACTTCGCTTTGTGTGTGCCGTCCTGTTTGTCGCGCCGGCGACGGCACCGTTGTGCATCGCCGGCGACTGGGCTCAGTGGCGCGGCCCGAACCGCAACAATATCGCCGCTGCCGGACAGCACATTCCTGCGGAATGGAGTGATTCGAAGAATGTTCTCTGGCGGGCTGAGGTGCCGGGGCGCGGACATTCATCGCCGATCGTCGTTGGTGATCTGATCGTTCTGACCAGCGCCGATGAGCAGGGCCAGCGTCAGGCGGTGATTGCGTTTGATCGCGGCACCGGCAAACAGAAATGGCTGACCGTGATCAGTGAGGGCGGATTTCCACCGGTTCACGACAAGAACACGCACGCGTCTCCGACCGTCGCCAGCAACGGCGAATTGTTCTTCGCGACGTTCTGCCATCACGGAAAAGTCGAAGCCGTGGCTGTCGATGCCGCCGGAAAGATCGTATGGAAGCAGGATGTCGGCGGCTTCGTCCCGCGGCAGTACGAATACGGCTACGCGTGTTCTCCGACGGTCTATAACGACACGGTGGTGATTTCCGGTGACAGCGACACGATCGCCTGGATCAAGGCACTGGACGTGACCAGCGGCAAAATCCGCTGGCAGCAGAAACGGCCGCACAAGCTGAACTGGGCGTCGCCAATCGCGACGAACCTGCACGGGCGCGAACAGATGCTGATCAGTGGCGGGGATATGCTCGCTTCGTACGATCCGCAGACCGGCGAGCCACTGTGGAGCACGCCATGCCTGACGATGGCGACGTGCGGCACCGTGACGTTTGAAGACGGAATCGTATTCGCCAGCGGCGGCTATCCGAAGGCTGAAACCGTCGCTGTCAAAGGCGACGGTTCCGGTGAAATCCTGTGGCGAAACAATGTGAAGCTGTATGAGCAGTCGCTGCTGGTACACAAGGGTTTCGTCTACGGCTTCAGCGACGCAGGAGTTCTGTACTGCTGGAACGCGAAAACCGGTCAGGAAATGTGGAAGACCCGTCTGCGCGGTCCGGTGTCTGCCTCACCGGTGCTTGTTGGCGACACGATTTTCGCGTCGAACGAAGCCGGCACGACGTACGTGTTCAAGGCGAGTCCGCTGCGCTACGAACAGGTCGCAGTGAATCAGCTCGGAGAAGAATCCTTCGCCACGCCGGCGGTCGTCGATAGCGTGATGTATCTGCGAGTCGCTTCCGGACGGGGAGCCGGTCGCAGGGAAACTCTGTACGCGATCGGAAACAAGTAGATGGCGGCACGTCGCCGGATTCGCGCCGTCGGACTTCTGTCGGTTCTGGTTGCCATTTTGTGCGTTGTCTCCCTGACAGTTCTGGAGGCCGACGCATTCGCACAATCGCCGGAATTCGGTGACTCCCCCGCTCAAAGTGGCTCCGCGGGAGCCACGCCCTTCCGCATCAGCGACGCTGATGGCCCACCGATGTTTGTGGTGCGCGAACCGACATCCCTTCCCGTCGGAGCCGCGTTTCCTCGAATCGTTGTGCATGCTGTCGACACAGACGGCAATATCGTCGCAGACTACAGCGAGTCCGTCGATGTGTGGGGTGTGCTCGCGAGATCAGTTGATGCTGCCTCCGATGCTGACTACGAGGCTCGCCGCGTTGCGGCTTCGTTCGAAGACGGCGTCCTGACAATCACGCCCGACTTACTCAACGCCCGGCAGATATCGGTCGATCCCGCCGGCCTGAGCATCGACGCGCGAGGTTCCACGCAGAATCCTGATGTTTCCTCCTTCCCGGCGTGGTTTCGCATACTGCCGCCGCTGCTGGCGATTGGCCTGGCTATCCTGCTGAAGGATGTCACATCGTCGCTGATCCTGGCGACGTTCGGCGGTTGTCTGTTGTTCTGCAACGGAACGAGAATCGTCGATGCCACGAATCTGTTCTGCCAGATCATGGTCGATCAGGTTGCCGATGGCGATCATGCTTCCGTGATTCTGTTCACGGTCCTGCTGGGAGCGATGATTGGCCTGATGAACGCCAGCGGCGGGACGAAGGCGGTTGTCGATGGCCTGATGCGCTACGCTGACAGCCGGGAAAAGGGAATGGTGCTGACCTGGCTGCTGGGCCTGATCGTGTTCTTCGATGATTATGCCAACACGCTGCTGATCGGCGGAGCCATGCGGCCTCTGAGCGATCGCCTGAAGATCTCCCGTGCGAAGCTGGCGTTTCTGATCGACACGACGGCGGCTCCGGTCGCCGGACTGGCCCTGTCGACATGGACGGCTTTCGAAATCGATCAGGTCACGGCAGGGCTATCCGCCGCGGCGGTGAATGCCGATTCCGGACAAATCTTCTTCGCGACGATTCCCTACCGGCTGTATCCGTTGATCGCACTCGTTGCTGTGGGAGCGTTTGCGATCAGCGGTCGCGACTTCGGGCCGATGCTGAAGGCTGAAGTATCGCCCTTCGACGGTCAGGACGCCGCCGCTGAC
Source organism: uncultured Planctomycetaceae bacterium (assembly GCA_964531585.1). GTDB lineage: Bacteria > Planctomycetota > Planctomycetia > Planctomycetales > Planctomycetaceae > JAWKUA01. Next base: position 10,051 of record CAZHET010000030.1, read on the forward strand.
GATGCGACCCGTGCTGGCAGCGTGTGGTACGCCGCAATTCCTGTGTTGCTGTTGTTGGCACTGGTCGTGATTGGGTACGTTCAGGCCCAGGATGCCTACCGTTTGCTGCTGGTCGCGTCGCTGGCGGCATCGACTGCGGCATTCGTCCTGCCACTGATCGGCCGACGTCTTTCCTTTGCGGAATGCTCTCAGAACTGGACAAGCGGCATCGTCTCGATGATCCCAGCCGTGATTGTGCTGGTTCTGGCCTGGGCCGTTTCGGATGTCTGTCGCCCGGACAAGCTCGACACCGCGGGTTACATCATTTCCCTGATCGGCGATTCCGTTCGCCCACAGTTTCTGCCATGCATCGCATTTATCGCGTCCGGTGCGATTGCCGTTTCTATCGGTAGTTCGTTTACGACGATGGCACTGCTGGTGCCGATGTTTATTCCTCTGACACTGAACCTGATGGCGGGAACCGCTGAAGCCGACGTATTGGTCAGCGATCCGCTGTTTCTGGCGACTGTCGGAGCGATCCTTGCGGGAGCCATTTTCGGCGATCACTGTTCTCCGATTTCTGACACAACAGTGCTTTCTTCGGCTGCCGCCGGATGCGATCATCTGCAGCACGTGTCGACTCAGATTCCCTATGCGATGCTGATCGCGGTGTGTTCACTGCTGTTCGGCTATCTGCCGATTGGTTTTGGAATTCCCTGGTGGATCTGTCTTCCCGCGGGGTGCGCCGCATGTGTGGGAGTAGTAATCTTTCTGGGAAGCAGGCCGGGCGGAGATGAACCAGACACGAATTGATTAACAACTCTCAAAAAAACACGTCAATCGCCGGGCACGAGTGATTCCTCATTCGACTCCGCACCCTCCGCCGTTCGCTCTGGACTCGCCATGACCCAACCTCGCCTGACCGGTATTTTCACGCCCAACCTCGTTCCGTACACCGCGACCGGGGATATTAACGAAGCCGAACTGCGGCGGTACGTGGACTGGCTGATCGAACGCGGTGTCCACGGACTGTATCCGAACGGTTCAACCGGCGAATTCACCCGTTTCACACCGGAAGAACGTCGTCGCATCGTCGCCATCATCGCCGATCAGGCGAAGGGGCGCGTGCCGATTCTCGCCGGGGCCGCCGAAGCGAACGTCCGGGAAACACTTTCCGCATGTGAGTACTACGCGTCGCTGGGAATTCGGGCCGTCGCGATTGTTGCACCGTTCTATTACAAGCTCAGCCCGGCGTCGGTGTATGCCTACTTTAAGGAAATCGGTGACAACACTCCGATCGACGTGACGCTGTACAACATTCCGATGTTCGCCAGCCCGATTGATGTGCCGACGATTCAACGCCTGTCCGAAGAGTGCGAACGCATCGTGGCGATCAAAGACTCGTCCGGCGAAATTCCTCACATGATCCGCATGATTCAGGCGGTGCGGCCGAACCGACCGGACTTTGCATTTCTGACCGGCTGGGACGCTGCTCTAATGCCGATGCTGCTGGTCGGCTGCGACGGCGGCACCAACGCGAGTTCAGGAGTCGTCCCCGAACTAACCCGGCGACTCTACGATCTGACGATGAAGCACGACATCGAAGCCGCTCGCGTCATTCAGTACGACCTGGTGCGGCTGTTCGACACAATGATTTATTCGGCGGAGTTCCCGGAAGGCTTCCGTGCAGCGGTCAACCTGCGAGGCTTCAACATGGGCCACGGTCGCCAGCCGCTGTCGGCCGAGCAGAAGACGGACCTGGCGACTCTCAGCCGCGAACTGCAGTGCATGTTGTCCACTCACGGCTTTACCGATCAACCCGTCGGCGGCTGTCCGGTGGATCCGTCGATGCCAGCACCTGATCCGGCGGAAGTCTCGGTGATCGTGCAGCAGGTCGTCGCGGAACTGAACCGCCGCGGGCTGATGTAGCCGCGGGCTGATGTAGCCGCCGAAGGGGCTTGCACAATCGTCACAACCGGAGCACGCGTGTTCCCGCCTGATTCGTCCATTCGGTGCCGTCACGCGCCGTGAGGTTCACGTGCAGCGGCCACCGCTGTCGCGTCGATGACCAGAGCGGGGCGGTGACCTGTTCGCGTCCCGCTGCGCGGTCGGATTCGAATCGTCGTCAATCGCTCTCGACGGGTGACGGCGTTCTGGACTTCACTCCGCCCGGCAGGCAAGATGGCTGGCAGCGCGTGCGTATTCGTTCGGCGACTTATTCGTTCGGCGACTATTGTCACTCCTGAGCTGACTCGCCGCGCGCCGCAGTAAAGACCATTCGTATCCGTGGTGAATCTCATGCACTGTGACCCGCATTCAGTATCCCAGGGCTCATCGATTCAGCTTCATGGGATTGCACGAAGTCATCACTCGCGACCCGCTGCGGTACTGCTGGCGACGCTGGCATTGCTGGTGTGTGGCCCGTCGCCGGTGGTTGCTCAGAATGATGCGTCTGATACGGAAGCGGACGAGCTGTTCGTGTTCGCCCCGGACACTCCCGAACGTCTCGTTCAGGCGGCGATGCTGGCAACCGGCGTGGACCGGCCCGAACTGGGGCGCGGATACCTTCGCAAAGTGCTGGACCGATCACTTTCGGACGAACAACTGCTGGCGCTGCGAGCTGCGTTCGGAGCGGGCCAGTTTCTGACTCTGAATGCCAACCCAACACTGCAGCCGGAAGCCGGTGAGTTGCTGAAGCAAGTCAACGAAGCATCCCGACGGAACCAGCCGACGGATGCCGATCTGTCCTCCCTGGTGACACGGCTCGCCGGTCAGGAACAGGCGAGCATCGATGCGGCGATGCAGTTGCTGTCGGCCGGAAATCGTGCCGTCCCGGCACTGCTGGCGGCTGATCCGTCCGGTGACGACGGGCGCATCGCGGACGCTCTGCTGAAAAAATACCCTCGGCAGTTTCGATACGGCCTGCTGGCGGCACTGGCTGACGCAGATGAGGCCACTCAGGTTCGAATTCTGAATCTCCTTGCCGTCACCGTCGATCCGGAAATCGGCCTGACGCTGGTTCGATACGCGTTTGCTGCGGACTCGGTACCAGTTCGAAGTGCGGCCGCTCAGGCCGTTCGCCGACTGCTGCCGGATACACCGTTGCCGCGGACTGATGTGGCCGCTGCGGAGTTGTTGCTTCGCAGCACGGAAGACCTGCTGACTTCAGCCGGGCAGCGGTTCCCCGACCACCTTGCCGCTGACCGTGACAACCGCCTTGCCGTGATGTTCGGTGCTGATCCTGACGCAAACCCGAGCCCGTATGGACATTCGCTTGTGCAGCTTGCCGTGCAGCTCAGCCAGGATGCGGCGTTGATTCGGCCGAGTTCTCCGGACGTCGCCGCGTTTCAGCTTGCCGCCCAAACGGCGGCGGGTGCGTGGCCAGCTCAGTGGCCGGCAACTCCCCTGATTGACAGCGAGTCTCCTGAGAGCGGAAACACCGCAGAAACCGGCTCACCAAGTGTTGCGACGCAGGCGCTGGAAGTCACGCTGCAAACACAAAACGCCGCGGCGACTATCGGCCTGCTGACTCGCCGGGATGTTCAGCGGGCCTTGCTGTCCGCTCGCACCGACCTGCTGGCGGAAGCGATTGCCTCTGGCGACCCGCGAGTTCGCCTGCTGGCGTCGGCTATCGTGAAGACCAGCGGAAGAGCCGTTGCCGGAACCAGTCTGGCAGGCAGCGTCCTTAAAGCAGCGGCGAACGGCGCACTTCGGTCGGAAGCAATCGCGATCGATTCGCGACCGGCGGACGCTCGCCGGGTCGCCACGGTGCTGCAGGACCTGAAGTTCCACGCGACGTCGGCAACCAGCGGTCAGCGAGGTTTCGATGCCGCCGCGTCCGCGCTGAATCCCTCTCTGATCCTGGTTCACAGCAACGTGCAGCGATGGACGCTGACACCCACCGTGGCGAACCTGAGAGCCGACGCGAGAACAAAGCTCGCGCCGATTATCGTTTACGGCGATGACGCCGACACCGCAAGTGTCACGTCGCTCCTGGCCACGTATCCCGGAGTCTGGTTTGTGGCAGAACCATTCTCGGCCGAATCGCTGGCCGCGGGACTGGAACTGCGCGCCGTCGCGCAGCCACTGCTGTCAGACGAGGAACGTGGGGCGATGGCGAACTTCGCGGCGAGCCTGCTCGACCAGCCTGAGTAGCCCCTGGTTCCGGTGACGCAGCACGCGGCGAACAGCGGGGTCGCGTTGCCCGACTGCCGCAGGCGGCTGTCAGCGACGACCGTTCAGCAGCACCCAGCCAATCGCGATCACAAACACCAGGCCGACAGCGTATTCCTGCGGCTTCATGTGGACGAACATGTCGTGCACAATCGTGCGGACCTGATGGAGCCACATCCCGATTGAAGACATAGTCAGAGTCTGGTTAAGCATGGTCTTGTGCCCGAGCCCACCACCAGAAATGCCTCGCTGCAGTCGTTCGCGGTGAACCAGACAGCCTGCAGCGATGGTATTTCACGAACTACTCTGCGCCCGCATTCCGCAATGCGTGGAAATTTCTGACCGGGTGGGTGGGGAATTGCCCGGAAACTCTGCCAGGTTCGCAAAGTGTGACGGTTGTGCCGCGCTCGACGGCTGCTGAATTTCCGGACCGCGCCGATCGCTGTCATTTCACACGGGAAAGGCCTACCGTATTTCTTCGGCCGCCGGAGACTCGCCTTCGGCTGCGGTTCTCGAACAGCTTCGTCAACGGAAGTGTTTCCCATGCGATTTTCTATCACTGCATTGGTTGCCGTGGCACTCGCCGTGGTGCCTGCGCAGGCTCGATGCGATGAGATCCGGCATTCGTTTTTCGTTGCCGGACCGCAGTTCACCGGCATCATCGACGAAAATGGTAACGAGATCTGGAATTCCGGCCGTGCGGCCGCCCGCGACGGATTCGTGCTTTCCGATGGCAACGTTCTGATCGCATGGGGCGATGTTGTTCAGGAACTCACCCGTTCGAATGAAGTTGTGTTCGAGTATCGCCTGTCGCCGGACAATCAGGAAATCGGCACCGCTCAGCGGCTGGAAAACGGCAACACGCTGATCACGGAACTCGGGGCAAAGCCACGGCTGCTGGAAGTCAGCGCCGGCGGGAAGATTGTTGTCGACTGTCCGTTGCAGCCCGAGACCGACAACGGTCACATGCAGACTCGGATGGCTCGCAAACTGCCCAACGGAAACTACATCGTGCCGCACCTGCTGGCGTTCAAAGTCAAAGAGTACACGCCGGAAGGCAGAGTTGTCCGTGAGATCGCCACGGACCTGCAGGAACTCGGAGGACGTGACGCGGAGAACTGGCCCTTCACGGCGATCCTGCTGGGCAACGAAAACCTGCTGGTGAATCTGACTCACGGTAACAAGACCGTGGAATTCGATCCCGCAGGGAAGGTGGTGTGGAAAGTCAGCAACGATGACTTTGACCGCAAGCCCTTTGATGATTCCTGCGGTGGCCAGAGATTACCCAATGGCAACACCGTGATTACCAGCTACCACGCGAAGGAAGGGATCAAGCTGACAGAAGTCACGCCGGACAAGAAGATCGTCTGGACGTACGAAGGGCCCCACCAGGCTCATCATTTTCAGATTCTGACGACGAACGGAACACCGGTTCCGGGGCCGCCGCTGAAGTAATGCAGGCGGTGAGGCAACACAGGAATTCGCGCCCGTGTCACGAAACGACGATTTTGCCCTTGTTCAGGAATTCACGACCAGCATCAGCCTGATACGGCACATGCTGGCGGTGGAAGCCGCGATGCGGGCTTACGCACGTCACTTCGGTGAGGACCAGGAAACGTGGGGAACCGTCGGCCTGCTGCACGATTTCGACTATGAACGCTGGCCCGATCCGCCCGATCATCCGCTGCAGGGGGCGGCCATCCTGGCAGAACGCGGCTACCCGGAACACATCATCTACGCCATCAAGTCACACGCTGACTATCTGGAAGACTGTCCGCGAGTTTCGCTGCTGGACAAGGCTCTTTACGCCTGCGACGAACTGAGCGGGTTCATCAGCGCATGTGCGCTGGTTCGCCCGGGACGACTTGAAGGACTGACGCCGAAAAGTGTCCGCAAGAAGATGAAGCAGCCTTCGTTCGCGGCGGCGATTCATCGTGACGACATCGTGCGTGGCGCGGAGGATCTTGGAGTTGACCTCGACGAACATATTTCCTTCGTCATCGCCGCGATGCAGCCAGTCGCGGAGGAACTGGGGCTGGCCGCAACTGAAGATGCACAGCAGTAGATGCATAGCAGTGTTGTTCGGTAGTCCCCACGGGATTCCAACGGACTGAACGTCGCGCAGACCGGCCGGAGCGAAGGTGACGATTGATTCCGCGTTGCACATAGTATCGGACACTCACGTTCGAACGTCGTTCGAAATACAGGGGAGCAGGGCAGTCATGCAGTCGGAGGGCCGACACCTCGTCGCGGATTTCTGGGGCTGTCAACTGCCCGGAACTGAAGACGCCTGGCGCAGAGTCATTGGTGCTGCCGTCGACGCAATGGGTGTAACGCTGCTGAGTCTGCACGTGCATTTGTTCGAACCTCGCGGGGCCACGGCCGTGGCGATTCTGGCTGAGTCCCATCTGGCGATTCACACCTGGCCGGAACGCGACTACGTGGCGATCGACGTGTTTACCTGCGGCGACGCACTTCGTCCGAATGTCGGAATCGACGTGCTGCGATCCGAACTGTGCCCGCGGCGTGAGCGTGTCCTGCCGATCCCGCGCGGTGTCTTCGATGCGACAGACAACGATGCTGCGGCCGAACTCGAACACGCGGATCCCGTCAGGCCGTTTCCGAATCCCGACGGAGCGCCCGCATGTCGGTAAAAGTGAACTGCAGCAGTTGCGGCGGCGAAGTCTCGGTTGCCAGCCCCACGTCGCGCGTCGCATCGTGCCCGTACTGCCAGAGCACGCTGATTGTGAACGAAGATGCGATACACGCGCTCGGCAAAATGGCGCTGCTGGCGGAGACTCCCTCAGTTCTCGCCGTGGGCTGGCCCGCGGAATGCAGGGGCCGCGAAATCCATGTGCTCGGTCGGCTGCAGTATCGCTATGACGCCGGACTATGGGACGAATGGTGGATTCAGTTTGCCGACGATGGTTCTTACGCATGGATCAGTCAGGACGAAGGCGAATATACACTGGAATTGCCGCTTAAGGAGTCGCTTTCGCTGCCGGACTACGATGACGTGCAGCCCGGTGATACTGTCGAGATTGGCGGCCGTCGTCTGCTGGTTGAAGAAAAGAACGATGCCGAAATGGTCGGGCTGCAGGGGGAAGTTCCGCTCGATGCCGGGCCGGGCCGCTTCATGCGCTACATCGATCTTTCCGACCGCAGGGTCACCGCGACGGTGGAATACTTCGACGATGGTTCGGCTCGCGCGTATCAGGGAAAGTTCCTGAAGCGAGGTGATCTGCGGTCTGCGCTGCGGCCGGAATCACCGGCTGCCAGGTCGAATAATTCCTGGCCCGCTCCTGCCGAATCGCAGCCGGCCGGCAGACGGCCGAAGGTTGTCAGATCGCTGGCCGGCCTGAAGCCGCAGACCGTTTCGTGCAGTTCCTGCGGTGGCTCGGTGGACGTCTTCGACACAAGCGGCACCGTCATGGTCACGTGCCGACACTGTGGCAGCACGCTCGACGTGCGCGTCCCCGGTCGTCCTCAATTGCTGTACCAGGCGGCATTTCGAAAGCTCTCGTTTCCCGTCGAAATCGGAGCGCGCGGAATTCTCCGCGGAGTGGAATACGTGGCAGTCGGACTTGTTCGCTACCGCGAACTCGATGATTCCGGCATCTACGAATGGACGTCGCTGCAGTTGTTTAATCCCGAACAGGGCTACGCATTTCTGGAACTCGAAAACGGACACTGGCTGCTATTCACCTCGTTGAAACACCCGGTTCGCTTTCATCCCCGGGGCGCTGCGCCAAGGCAGAAGTTCTCCTACGAAGGGCAGACGTACCGGGTGTTCGAACGCTCGGCCGCGAAGATCGTGTACGTGGAAGGAGAACTCACATGGGTGGCTCGGCTGAATGACGAAGTTCAGTACATGGATGCAGTCCGACCGCCGCATCTCCTGTCTGCCGAATGGACGGATCGTGAGATCGAATGGTCGCTGGGAAAATACATGACACCGGATGAAGTCGTCGCCGCGTTTCGGCTTCCGCCGGAAAAACGCACAAGGCCGCGTGGTGTCGCTCCCGCTCAGCCGTTCGTCAGATCGGCCGGTCAGCGCTTCAATATCGTTGCCGGCCTGGCTGCCACACTCGTGCTGGTCGTCCTGGGCATGATCGCCTGGCTGACCAGCGGTACAGTTGTCCTGGACGAAGGCGGCATTAGCTCCGCAAGTTATCTTTCCGAGTCGGGCTACGTCACTCGGCCGTTCGAGATTCCCGCGGGAACCCATATCTGCAAGCTGTCCGTCAGCGGCAGCAGTCTGAACAACTCATGGGTGGCGCTCAGTGTGGCGGTTCTGGACGCAGACGAAAATGTGGTGCTCGATGCGGACGCGACCGTCGAATATTATCACGGCACGGAAGGCGGTGAGAGCTGGTCCGAAGGGTCTCGGAACGATTACGCGCTGGTTCGCCTCAGAGGGCCGCAATCCTATCGGCTGAACGTGTTCGGCGACGCCGGAGTCTGGTCGCCGACGGGCGGTGATCAGCGAACTTCGTCCGGCGGGCCGATACATATTCGGATGCATCGCGGCGTGGTGCCCGCCCGCTATTTCCTGTTCGCGACCCTGCTGGCGGCGGTCTACCCGGTGTGGGAGATCGGACGGCAGTTGGTTTTCGAAGGCCGCCGCTGGCCGTCCAGCGATGAAGACGATGACTGAAATCGAACTATTCCCTTTGACATGAGAGGACATCATGAGCTGGCAGACGAACACATTTATCGGTGTGTTGACGGTACTCGTTCTCGGCGCGGCGCTGCTGTCGTACACCGGAATTCTGCTGCCTTCCAGCGACGCCGCCAGTTCGGTGTCACTTCGAAACGTTCAGGCTCGTCGCACTCATTTCACCCGGCATTATGCATTCGGAAAGTGACACGGTTGTGGCGTCCGGCCGTTCAGTAAGAACCATCGCCGACTGCACGAATCTATTTCAATGGGAGTCCCCACGGTGTTTTCTGCTCATGATCTGCACCAGTTAATTCTGACTATTGTCTACAGCATCGTCGGCATGGTGGTCTTTACAGTTTTCTTTTTTATGGTCGTCAAGTGGGCACCGTTTCCTGTGATCAAGGAGATCGAGGAAGACCAGAACACCGCTCTGGCCGTGCTGATGGGCTCCGTCGTCATCGGCCTGTCAATCATCATCGCCGCGGCAATTATCTGACGGGACGTTCAGGTGCCGGGACGGCTTTGCATAACTCCGCTTGTCCCGCGCGCGGGATGTTCGCGACACTGTGCTCCCGTTTCTCCTGTGGAAACTCTGCGACGCCGATGACTGCCGAAGCCGACGCGAATCCGCTGCCCGAAGATACGCCGTTCGAGAAAATGGGGCCGGACGACATCCTGCCCGGCGGTCGTTCCCATCGGCTGTTGCTGCTGTTCAGCGTCTTCGTCATCGGAGCCTGCGGGCTGATCTACGAACTGGTTGCCGGAGCCGTTGCCAGCTATCTGCTTGGTGATTCGGTCACGCAGTATTCACTGGTGATCGGTGTCTTTCTGGCGGCGATGGGACTCGGGTCGTATCTCACCCAGTATGTTCGTCGCGACCTGCTGGTGACGTTTCTGCGAATTCAGCTTGCGGTCGGACTGATTGGTGGATTCTCCGGCCTGATTACATTCGCCGCGTTCGCCTACACCGACGAAATCACACCTGTGGTTCTGGGAATCACCGGGCTGATCGGCATTCTGGTCGGAATGGAAATTCCACTGGTCATCCGGCTGCTGAAACACGGGTCGACGCTGCGAGTAAACGTGGCTCACGTGCTGACCGTCGACTACATCGGCGCGCTGGCCGCCAGCGTGGCGTTTCCGTTTCTGGTGCTGCCACTGCTGGGACTGACTCGCGCGGCCCTGGCGTTCGGGCTTCTCAACGTGCTGATCGCCGGCTTTGGAACGGCACTGTTCTGGCGACATCTGCCGCAACGAATTTCGCTGTGTGCGTGGACCGTCGCCTGCTGGATCGCGCTTGTGCTGGGATTTCTCGCGGCTAACCGAGCGACGACGTGGCTGGAAGATCGCATGTACCAGGACGACATCATCCTGACGGAAACAACGCCGTATCAACGAATCGTCGTCACTCGCTGGCGCGACGACATCCGGCTGTACCTGAATGGTCATCTGCAGTTTTCGTCGGCCGACGAATACCGCTATCACGAAGCGCTGGTTCTGCCCGCGCTGGCGTCGACGGCAACCAGTCGGGCACCACTGCGAGTGCTGCTGCTGGGCGGTGGTGACGGGCTGGCCGTGCGTGAAATTCTGCGTTACGCCGCCATCGAAAGGATCGACGTTGTTGATATCGATCGCCGAGTCGTTGAGCTGTTCCGTGACAATTCGCTGCTGGCGGAACTCAACGGCGGCAGTCTGCGTGACACGAGGGTTCACGTTCATTACGACGACGCGTTCGCGTACCTTCGCCGCCACACCGATGCCCGTTACGACGTCGTTCTGATGGACCTCCCGGATCCCAGCGGAGTCGCCACGAGCAAGCTCTACACCCGCACCTGCTTCGGCCTCGCGCTGCGCAGGCTTGACGCCGGCGGTGTGCTGGTGACTCAGGCCAGCAGCCCGTTTTATGCCCGAGATGCCTTCTGGTGTGTCGTCCAGACGGTCGAAGCAGCGATCGCCGAATTGCCCGCGAAATTCCGAGCGGCCGAACAAATCACCATCCCGTATCATGTGCAGGTGCCAAGCTTTGGCGACTGGGGCTTCGTTCTGGTGGCGGCGAACATTCCGCGTGAGGAACTCTGGCCAAATTCGGAATCGATGCGTTTCCTGACCTGGCCCGTCTTTGAACAATCGCTGGCGTTCGCACCTGACAGCGGAGCGGTGGAAACCGAAATTAACGAACTCGACGATCCGGTCCTGATCCGCTACCACGAAGCCGGGTGGTCGCGATGGAATCAGTGACCAACGGCGACCCAATCTGTCCGCGGTTTTGGGGCGACGGATGACGCACTTCGCGCAGGTGCTGGAAAGTCCGTTGCTCAAAGCGTAAATTGGTGGTTGCAGGGCACTCCAAACGAAGCTTTTCTGAGGTAGGTGCACACGTGAAGCTCGCTCACATCTTACTTGTATTTGTCGCGTTCCCGGTCATCGTGGGAGCGCAGTCGCCGATCAGCTTCAACCGTGATGTCCGGCCAGTTCTTTCGGACCGCTGCTTCCAGTGTCACGGCCCCAACGAACATGATCGCCAGGCAGAACTGCGACTCGACCGCGCCGATGGTCCGGATGGCGCGCATCGAACGATCGACGGGACTCAGGCCATCCGGCCGGGGTCAATTGATGACAGCGCCCTGTGGCAGCGCATTACGTCCGAGGGCGAAGACGTCATGCCGCCACCAGATGCCAACAAGAAGCCGCTGACCGTTGGCGAGAAGGACATCATCCGTCGCTGGATCGAAGAAGGCGCGGCCTACGCGGACTTCTGGGCCTTCGTGACGCCGAAAATGCCGGATCTGCCGGACACAGCTGATGAACGCTGGAATCGCCATCCGATCGACCGGCTCGTTGCCAGCCGCCTGGAAGCCGACGGTTGGAATCCAAAACCGGCCGCCGATCGACGCACGCTGATCCGTCGACTGAGTCTCGATCTGACCGGGCTCCCGCCGACTCGCGCAGAGATCGCGGAATTCCTCAGTGATAAGTCAGACGATGCCTATGAACGTCTTGTGGATCGACTGCTGGCCACGCCGCAATTCGGCGAACACATGGCAAAGTACTGGCTGGACCTCGTGCGATTCGCCGACACCAACGGGATTCATCACGATCACTACCGCGACATGACTCCCTATCGCGACTGGGTGATTCGTGCCTTCAATCAGAATCTTCCGTATGAGGACTTCGTAAAGTTTCAGCTCGCCGGTGACCTGTATGCCGAACCGACTCGCGATCAGTTGATCGCGTCCGGGTTTCATCGCCTGCACCTGATCATCGACCGCGGCACGGCACTTCCCGAAGAAAGTTTCACCCGCAACGTTCACGACCGCGTCGAATCCGTCGGTACCGCGTTTCTCGGCCTGACAGTGCAGTGCGCCGTTTGTCACGATCACAAATATGATCCGATCACGATGAAGGACTTCTATCAACTGACCGGGTTCTTCAACAACATTGACGCCGAACCGGAAACCGGCGGGCGCCAGGGAGCGGACTTTGTGCGAGGTCTGCAGCCGCCGTACATCAATCTGGCGACCGAGGAACAGGAAGCGAAGATGGCGGAATTTGATCGCCGTATTGCAGACCTGAAGCAACAGATCGCGGCTCTCAGCGAGCAATCAAAAAGCGATCCGGCGGAAGCCGCCAGCTCAGAACCCGCCAACTCGGAAGCCGCACTGAAAGAGGCGCAGACCGCGCTAAAGACCGTCGAGGACGAGCAAACCGAATTTCTGATGACGGTTCCCGCGGCGATGGTCATGAAGGAACGGATCGAACGACGACCCACCCACATTCTTGTTCGCGGTCAGTACGACCATCCCGGTGAACAGGTCAGCCGCGACACTCCCGGTTTCTTGCCACCGATGAACACTGCGTCCGAACACAAGTCTCGAATGGATTTGGCCGAGTGGTTCGTGTCGCCACGGCATCCGCTGACGGCTCGCGTCGCCGTCAACCGGTTCTGGCAACAGTTGTTCGGAGTCGGCATTGTCAAAACGTCGGAAGACTTCGGTGCTCAGGGAGGCTGGCCGAGTCATCCGGAACTGCTTGACTACCTCGCTGTCTCGCTCATCGAATCCGGCTGGGACGTCAAAGCGCTGATGAAGCAGATTGTGCTGTCGGAAACCTACCGGCAGTCGTCCGAAGCGTCTCCGGAAGAATTCACCCGGGATGCTGAAAACCGCTTGCTGGCGCGAGGTTCCCGCTTCCGGCTGGATTCTGAAGTCATTCGCGATCAGATCCTCGCCACCAGCGGACTTTTGAATGATGAACTGTTCGGCAAAAGTGTGAAGCCTCCGCAGCCGGCCGGTCTGTGGGAACAGGTGAGCATGCCCAGTTCCTATCCTCGAAGCTACGAAACCGATTCCGGCGACAGGATCTATCGTCGCAGTGTGTACACCTTCTGGAAGCGAGGAATGCCGCCTCCGCAGATGACGATCCTGAATGCGCCAACGCGCGAAGCCTGCATCGCTCGCCGGGAACGCACGAATACGCCGCTGCAGGCGCTGCTGCTGCTGAACGAACCGGAATATCTCAAGGCAGCGCTGCATCTCGCTCGCAGCACGTTCTCGAACGCGCCGTCGTTAAGCCCGCAGGAGCGACTTAACGTGATCCACGAAACGGTCACGTCGAAGCTGCCTGACGCCGACGACGCGCAGCGACTGCTGGCAATGGTGAACGACCTGAAAACGATCTACGCGGAAAACTCCGAACTCGCCGTCCAGCTTTGCGGCGATGTTGATCTGCCCGAGAACACTTCGAAGGCGGACGTCGCCGCGTGGACGATGCTCGTCAGCACCATTTACAACCTGGACATCACAAAAACCCGTCAGTGATCCTTCGTTTGGCCCGTGATCGCTGGCGAGAATCTCACGCGGCTCAGTCTCGTCGGGACGGAGGCAATGACCATGAGGTATGCCGGCAGGAACAACGTCCCACGATACAGTGCGCCGCCTGCAGCAACGACGCATCTCCGCGAGCTAAGGCGAGCGGCAGGTGAGAATTTCCCAGTACGATGGCCTTCCAGGGCCGTCGATGCAGTCCTGACGATGGCCCTGGAAGGCC
>CAZHET010000031.1:0-1573 GCA_964531585.1 uncultured Planctomycetaceae bacterium
CGGCTTTCTTCGTGTTGTCGATACAGCCCGATGGCGTGCTGCAGTTCCTGCACCGAGCCGAACCGCTTGTCGGGATCGGTGTGCATGGCCCGGCGAGCGATCTGCATCAGTTCGCCGGTATGTTCCGTCTCGATGATCGTATTGTTGCGCACCACCTCGTCGATCAGCCTGCGGACCGTGCTGCGTCGGGCCTTCGGCGGCGGTTCCGGAAACTCGTGCGGCGGATCACCGGTGATGATCTCAAACAGAATGGCTCCCAGCAGATAGATGTCGCTCCACGTGCCAATGGCTTCGGCCGGTCCCGTCCAGAGCTCCGGAGCCATGTAGGCGGGCGTCCCGGCTCCGATCGCCGCGGCGGGCGACTGAAACGGATGTTGCACCGCGTCGGCTGCGGGCATGGCCAGCCCCCAGTCCAGCACAACGACTTCGCCGAAATCGCCGAGCATCACGTTTTCGGGCTTCAGATCGCGGTTGATGACTCCGTGATGGTGAGCGTACGCGACGGCATCGGCGACTTTCAGCAGCACATCCAGATTCGCCGACAGCGACATCGACCGGATGCGTTCGTCCCACGATGAACCGTGAATATGTTCCATCGCATAGAACGGATGGCCGTCGTCGGTCTGGCACAGATCATGAATCGGCACGATGTGCGGATGCACCAGATTGGCGGTGACCAGTGCTTCCGAAAGAAACATCTCCCGCCGCTGTCGCTGCACTTCGCTGACTTTGCCTCTCGTCGCCGACTGCGACAGACGTGGCATTTGCAGCGGCTTCAGCGTCTTGATGGCCAGCTCGCGATCCAGGGAGGTCTGTCTGGCGACGTAAACGACACCCATGCCGCCTTCGGCCAGCTTGCGGACAATCTTATAGTCGGACGGATCGCCTCCACCGAACAACGGATCGCCGCTGACAGGACGGCTGCGAATATTCAGCGACTGGTCGAGTCGGCCGATCGCCGACTCTGTACCGCGTGCCGCGGCACCGGAACCCTGCGATGACGTGTCCGCGACGGTCGCCTGGTATTCGCGTTCATCGCGTTCCAGCCGCGGCACGGCGTCCTCTGCTGCTGCGGCATCCGCGACCGCAGCGATTTCGTCAAGGTCGTTCTGCGGATACCGGCGTGCGCCGATTGACTGGCGGAAGATGGACGACGTGCTGCTCGACGGTCGACCGGACTCCGCAACGGTCATCGCGGACGCCTTGTCGACCAAAGACTGCGCGATCGTGCGGCGTCCTTCCGGATGGGATTCGTCCGGATCCGTGTCGGGACGTCTGGGATCTCTGGCCTGCTGATCGAGTGCCGTTGGCAGCCCGGGATGTTTTTCGTTGCTGCCGGGCGGTGGAGTCGGCGTCATGAATGCTCGCTCCCTGGCCTTGCCGTCGCCAGTCGGCGCAATCGCCGCGCGCCAGCGGACAGCCGAATCCGCGGCGAGCGCGACTCCGTTCGCCCAACGCGCCGCCGCCAGCGAGCAGTCTGAGTCCACAACGCCGCGCCGATCAATGTCGATTCGACCGGGTGAGCCTGCAGCGCGTTGGTCGGGCGGTCCTTCACGGACGACGAGTGATCATC